>NZ_JBEZCZ010000012.1:0-166468 GCF_040647875.1 Micromonospora sp. NPDC049230 | reverse complement strand
GACTGCCCTCAGCTTCGATGCCCTACCACGACAGGACATCGGTGCAGGTCTCCCACCTCCACTCGATCGAATAGCGCCTCGTGGCGCACGTACCCGGTGAGCCAGATCCAGTCGTTGTACGGGTCGGTCTCGCCGACAGACACCAGACGCAGCCTCAGCGCCCGGTCCCCCGAGAACTGCACCGAGCAGGCGGCCCCGATCAGCACGATGTCTCCCGGCTTCACGGCAGCCACCCGAGGAACCTGCGGTACCCGGTGCCGGCGGGAGCCCAGGACAGGTCCTGCATGGCCGCGCTGAGGTGCGACCCCAGGTAGCCGGCCAGCGCGACCGGCGACGTGGCGTACCCATCCAGCAACTCCCCTCGGCGCGTGGCGCAGGGCCAGGGCCTGTCGCATCCCTCGCACAGCCAGAGCGGCAGGACCGGGCCGTGCGCGGTCATCGGCTCTCACCCGGCCAGTGACCCCGGTTGACCGGGATCCGGTGTCTGGCTCGGCACGGCAGCTCGTTCCCACACCTACAGACGTTGCGCCACTTGATCCACGACCACACCGGCTTGTGCCTGCGAGCCAGGGTCATCGCTACCGCCAGTAGGTACTCCTTGTAGCTCACCTGCCGGGACATGTACGCTCCCTCGCGATTGCGCGGCGTGTATCACACCAGCCATTTTGCGTGCGCAGATTGACGGGGTCAACGACCTGTAGCCATTTGCGACACGCGGCGTATGGGCGAGCTAACGCGAGGGGGCCGAGGCAAGATGGCACTTATGGAGAGCCCGACGTTCCTGAGGTTCCAGCTCGGCGCACAGCTCAAGCGAGCACGCGAGGAAGCAGGCGTGACGGTCGAGCAATCCGCCGACCTGATCGAGGTGTCACCGAGCACCCTGCGCCGGATCGAGCAGGGCCGGGTCGGGCTCAAAGGACCAGCCCTGAATGCGTTGCTGGATCGCTACGGCGTGACCGATGCCGAGCTGCGGGAGACGTTGCTGTCCATGGCTCGCAGCGGCAAGCAGCGCGGCTGGTGGGCGAAGTATGGCGACCTGCCGAACTCCTACCGCCAGTACATCGGCCTGGAATCCGCAGCATCCGAGATCCACAACTTCGAAACGCTTGTGGTGCCCGGCCTGCTCCAGACCGCCGAGTACGCCCGAGCGATCATCGGCGCCGACGCCTCGCAACCGACGCCGGATGGGGTGGCCCAGCGAGTCGCCGCACGCACGGAACGACAGAAGCTACTGAGTGATGGTCAACTGAAGCTCGTTGCGGTCATCGACGAGGCGGTACTCCACCGCCAGATCGGTGGACCGGAGGTCATGGTCGAACAGCTCACGATCTTGCTCGAAGCGCAGAAGCGCTGGAACGTCACGATCCAGGTCATCCCGTTTCGCGAGGGTGCCTACGCCTCGATGGTGTCCAGCTTCCACATCCTTGGCTTTGCGGAGGGTCCCGGAGTGGTCTACATCGAGGGACTGACCGGTGACCTCTACGCTGAGGGCGAGGACGTCGACAGGTGCGCACGGGTGTTCAGCGACCTACGGGCAGCCGCGCTGTCACCTACGGCGTCGACCACATTGATCAAGAAGCTTCGTGACAAGGAGACACCATGAAGGCGCTCGATAACCAGTGGCGCACCAGCACCCGCAGCGGCGGCAACGGCGCGTGCGTGGAGGCTCGGTACACGGATCACACCGCCCAGGTGCGGGATTCCAAGGACCAGCAGGGACCGGTGCTGTCGTTCGGTGCGGGTCAGTGGGCCGGCTTCGTCCGGGGCATCAAGGGCGGCAATTTCAACGTCTGACATCGGTGCCGGGTGAAGCGCTCGGACTTCCTTCTTCTTCGGCGGTCGGCGGGCCCACGGACGATCGGCGGGATCAACCTGGGCGCGCGGACGCGGGTGGAGTTCCTGGTCTGAGCGCCCCCGGGGTCACTGATCGGGGCGTCGACGGGCGAGATGCACGATGATGTCGGCGGAAAGCTCGACCGTCGCGGGCAGGATCTGCTCGATCTGGCTGAGGACCTGCTCCCGCTGTGAGGTCGGCAGCGTGAGATACGCCGAGATCGTCGACAGATGTCCGACGTAGTCGCGCGCACTCACCGTCAGGCGACGCGTGATCACGGTCTGCTGGACGTCGACGAACCATTCGCAGCGTTGGAGTTCCGTGCCGGGCCACTGCATGGCCTGACCCGGGGGCGTGCCGTCTGGAGATGGGATCCGGTGAAAGGTGGCTCGGGTCCGCGCCTCTGGGGTGAACTGAGGGGCCTTGTGCTGGGTCGTCGTGTGCGTGGCGGTGGTCGGGCACTCTGGTCTGGTGGCGACTGAGGAGCACCGTCAACGAGGATGGCGAAAGCTGGCCCGCGATGCTGGGGTCAACGTAGTGGCGAACCTGATTGCTGCCGCGATCATCTACCTGCTGGCGGTGGCTGCCGGCTATCTCAACGCGAATCGGAAGATCATCGCTGGGCTTCTGACGATCCCCGTCATCCTCGTCATCGTTGGCGCAATCCTGTACATCGGGTTTGTCGCTCCACGATGGGGGCGGTGGCAGTGGCTTGTGGTGCCATTGGTCCTGCTGCTGATGTCGGCGGCGGTACTCGGTCTCGGCTACCTCCGCTCGTGGGCAGATCCGGACTTGTTCTAGTCAAGACGATCCACGCGGCCCACACCCGCTCCTCACGCTTGTCATTGCGCCATGTGGTAGCCGCCGCTGCCGTCGAAACGTGGTCGCAGTAGGCGTGGCCCTGCTGGGGCTGTCGGTTGTCGTGCCACACGACGCGACAACTGTGCGCAACCGCTTGCCCACTCGTCGAACACCGCTCGACCATGTGCTCATGGGGCCGGAGCGTCGTGTCATCCTCGGGGTCGACGTGGGCGCCACCGCCGTCCGGGTGGGCGCTTTCGCGGTGGACGGCTCCGCCCGACACGTCCGGACACGGGCGTACCCGCTGCTCCAACCGCTGCCCGGCTGGCAGGTCCAGGACCCCGACGTGCTGGTGGCGGCCACCCTGGCGGCGGTGTCCGCGTGTGTCGCCGACACCGCCGGGGCGGAGGTCGTGGCCCTCGCGGTCAGCTCCCCCAGGTACGGCGTGATCGGGCTGGACGCGACACTCAGCCCGGTGACGCCGCTGCTGACCGGGCGGGACACCCGCTCCGCGGAGGTGGCTCGCGACCTGCGGGTCTCCGGCCAGAGCCGGGAGCTGCACCGGCTCACCGGCACGCCCGTGCACCCGGGCAGCCCACTGTGCAAGCTCATCTGGTTCGCCCGCCACGAGCCGTACCTCTGCACCGCGACGCGGTGGTGGGTCGGCCTGAAGGACTACCTGGTCCATCGGCTGACCGGGACGTTGGTGACCGAGCTGTCGTCGGCGTCCGGCACCGGCATGTTCGACGTGCACCGGCGGGTGTGGAGTGCTAGCGTACTCGATCTGGTCGGGGTGTCTGGCAGCCAGCTGCCGCCGGTCCTGCCCACGACCGGTGTGTTGCGGCTCTCCTCGGCGGCCGGGCGGGCGGTCGGCCTGCCGTCCGGCACACCTGTCGTGGTGGGCGCGGGTGACGGCCCGTCGAGCACCCTGGGCATGGCGGCGATCGACAGTAGTGTCGCCGGTCTGACGCTCGCGGCCACCGGGGCCCTGCGGACTGTCGTCGCGGCTCCGCTCGTCGACCCGGCGGAGATCTTCTCCTGCGCCGCGCTGACCGAGGACGCGTGGGTGGTCGGCACGACTGTCAACAACGGCGGCAACGTGGTGCGGTGGGCCAGTGGCGCCCTCGAACCCGATCCTCGCCCGGCGTCCGACGACCAGCTCGCCGCGCCCGAGCTGCTGGCGCTCGCCGAACGGATCGCCCCGGGCAGCGACGGCCTGGTGATGCTGCCCTATCTGCTGGCCGACCGGACGTCGGCGGTGGATCCCGGCCTGCCGGGCGCGTACCTGGGTTTGCGCAGCGAGCACTCCCGGGGTCACCTGGTGCGGGCCGCGGTGGAGGGTGTGTGCCTGCACCTCGGCGGCGTCCGGGACCGCCTGGCCGAGCTGACGCCGGTCAGCGGCGTTCGCCTGGCCGGCGGCGCGTTCCGATCTCCGCTGTGGCGTGCGGTGATGGCCGCGGTCCTGGACTGTCCGACCCAGGTGGCCGGCGAGGACGACGACGCCGCCCTCGGCGCGGCGGCGCTCGGGCTCTTCGCGATCGGCCTGGCCGCCGATCTCACTGACGCCGTCACCCGGCTCAGTCCCGAGAGTGCCCGCGCCGAGCCGGTCGCTGTCGACCCGACCCTTGCCACGACCTATCGCGGCCTGCGCGCGAAGCTGCCCGCCCTCCGCACTGTCGTGGGCCGGGTGGGCGAGATCCTCGACGAGGTGGCGGCCGGGCCGGGCGTCGGCTGGCGGGCCACCACCACGGCGGCCCGGGACGTGGTGGGCGGCTGACCGGGCCGGTCGACGGGCGTCAGTGCTCGGGGTCCTCCTTGACCTGGGCGACGAGCTGGGTCGGGTTGACGTAGCGCAGGGCGACGACGAGCAGCACGAGCATCATCGACGTGTAGATGACCGCCATGGCGTCGACCGACTGCTGCGCCCGGATGCCGGACGCGGACATCGAGTAGTAGAGCGCCACGACGAGGGTCTGCGAGTCGGGCCCGGCGGTCAGGAAGGTCAGCTCGAACATGCCGACGGTCCGGACGAGGACGAGGATCGCGGAGGCGAGGATGCCCGGCACGAGCAGCGGCGTGAGGACCCGGAGGAACACCGTACGCAGACCCGCGCCGCACATCCGCGCGGCGCTCTCGATGCGCGGGTCGATCTGCTCGATGAACGGGGTCATGGTCAGGATGACGAAGGGCACCGAGGGTACGAGGTTGGCGAGCACCACACCGGACATGTTCCCGGCCAGCCCGAACTTGTAGAGGACCGTCGCCAGCGGGATGCCGTACGTGATCGGGGGCATGAGGATCGGCAGCAGGAACACGAGGAAGATCAGCCGCTTGCCGGGGAAGGACCGCCGCGCGAGGACGTAGGCCGCCGGCACGCCGATCAGCAGCGCGAGACCCACGACGAGGACGGAGACCTCAAGCGTCACGACGATGACCTGAAGGAGGGCGAACTCGTCCCAGGCCCGGCCGTACCAGCTGGTGGTGTAGCCGTCCGGGAGCCAGGTGTCGAACCACCGCTGGCCGAACGAGCTGACCAGCACGGACGCCACGACGCCCAGCAGGTTGACGAAGAAGAAGATGACGACGCCCCACACGATCCAGGCGACCGGGCGCGCGGCGACGCGCCGCCGCCGGTCGGTGCCTGTTGCGGGGGGTCGCGCGGGTGGGGCCTGGGTGGTCAGTGTCATCAGCCCTTGCCTCCGGTGGCGCCGGTGTAGAAACGACTGCGCGCGGCCAGCACCACGGCGATGACGACAAGCTCGACGAAGCCCATGATCATGGCGATCGCCGACGCGTACGGGTAGTCGTACTGCTCGTACGCCGCCTGGTAGGCGGCGAGGGAGATGACCCGCGTCTCACCGGCCGGGTTGCCGACCAGGACGGCCGACGGGAACACGCTGAACGCCAGCACGAACGTCAGGCAGAACGTCGTGGCGAGGCCGGGCATCAGCAGCGGGAGGGTGATTCGGGTGAACCGGCGACGCCAGTCCGCCCCCAGCGTCGCGGCCGCCCGTTCCAGGGTGGGGTCGATGCCGGAGAGGTAGGAGAGCACCAGCAGGAACGCGAACGGGAAGCCGGTGATCACCAGTGAGAAGAACACGCCCCAGTAGTTGTGGGTCAGTCGGACCGGCTCGTCGACGAGGTGCGTGGCGAGCAGGATCCGGTTGAACCAACCGGTCGGGCCGAGGAAGTTGAGCAGCCCCTGGGCGGTGAGGACGGTGCCGAGCGTGATCGGCACGACCAGCAGCGTGGTGACCAGCCGCTTGCCCCGGAACCGGCCGCGCATCCGGTAGGCGATCGGCACGGCGGCGAGGACGTTCAGGAGCGCGGCGGGCAGCGCGATCCGCAGTGTGATCCAGATCGTGCCGCGCTCGTAGGCGTCGGAGAAGAACCGGGCGTAGTCGCTGAACGGCCCGCCGTTCGTGGGCTGGAACGACAGCGTCAACCCGTAGAAGAACGGGTAGAGGAACAGGGCGATGACGAAGACCAGCGCCGGGACCAACAGGAGGAGCTGGCGGTCGATGCCCCGTTCGGCGAGCCGGTGTCGCAGGTGCGCCACCGGTCGGCCGGGGCCGGCGGCGCTCACCGCGTCGCCACCGGGGCGTCCGCGAGACGGTCGGCCTGCGCTGTCGCGCCGGCGGGATAGACGAGCAGCCGCTGCGGGTCGACGGCGAGCTTGACCTGGTCGCCGGGCGCGATCCGCTGTTCGGTACGCAGGTGCAGCGACTGGCCGGTGTCGGTACGCGCCTCGGCCGCCAACTCGCGGCCCTGGTATTCCACCACCTCGATCGTCGCCGACAGGGTGTTGGAGGTCCCTGCGGCCCCGTCGACGCGGATGTCCTCGGGGCGTACCGCGACCACCACCTCCGCGCCGTCGGCGAGGTCACCGACGGCCTCGCCGAGCAGGCGTTGCCCGGACGACTCGACGGTGGCCCGGCCGCCGTCGCGCCGCACCACCCGGCCCCGCCACAGGTTGCGGTAGCCCATGAAGTCGGCCACGTGCCAGTTCGCCGGCCGGGTGTGCAACTCGCGCGGCGACCCGACCTGCTGCACCCGCCCCTCCCGCAACACCACCAGCCGGTCGGCCAGGGAGAGCGCCTCCTCCTGGTCGTGCGTGACGTAGACGGTGGTGAGCCCCAGCGACTGGTGCAGCCGGCGAATCTCGGTACGCATCTCCAGCCGCAGTTTGGCGTCGAGGTTACTCAACGGCTCGTCCATCAACACCAGCGACGGCTCGAACACCACCGCGCGGGCGATGGCGACACGTTGCTGCTGCCCACCGGAGAGTTGGCCGGGCAGCTTGTCGACGTGGTCCTCCAGTCGCACCAGTCGCACCGCCTCCGCCGTACGCCGGCGAATCTCCTCCTTCGGCAGCCGTCGCATGCGCAGCCCGAAGGCGATGTTCGCCCGCACCGTCAGGTGCGGGAAGAGGGCGTAGCTCTGGAACACCATGCCGAAGCCCCGCCGCTCCGGTGGCAGTGTGTCGATCCGCCGCTCGTCCTGCCAGATGCTCCCCCGGGTCAGTGGCAGGAGCCCGGCCAGGCAGTTCAGGGCCGTCGACTTGCCGCAGCCGGACGGGCCGAGCAGGGCGATGAACTCGCCCGTCTCGATGGTGAGGTCCAGCTCGGTGAGCGCGTCCTGACCGCCGAACCGACGGGACACCCCGTCCAACCGCAGCTGGGTGAAGGCGCTCATCCCTGCTTGACCTTCCCGCCGCCGATCTCGCGGTCCCAGCGGTTGAACGCCGCCACGAGGCTCTTCGCGTCCAGCGGCACCTCGGTCGGGTTGCCGGCGATCAGCGCCTCGTACTCGGGGCGGCCGAACTCCCGGATCGCGTCCTGGCTCTTCTGCGGTGCCGAGGTGAGCCCGACGTCCTTCACGGCCGGGCCCGGGTAGAAGTAGCCCTCGTCGTACGCCTTGGCCTGCTGCTCGGGAGTGAGCATGAACGCCAGCAGGGCCAGCACCGCCGCCTGCGTGTCGGTCGAGACGCCCTTGGGCAGCACGGCGTAGTGCGCGTCGGTGACCCAGTGGAAGCCGTCGAGCGTGGCGATCCTGGCCTCCTTCGGCACCGTGCCCAGCACCCGGGGGTTGATGTCCCAGCCGGTCGTGCTGACGATCAGGTGAGCCGTGCCGTTGGCGAGGTTCTTCATCGTCTCGGTGGTGCCGGACGGGTAGTAGTCCACGTACTGGCCCAGCTCCTTGAGGAAGGCCCAGGTCTTGTCCCACCCCGCTGTGGGGTCCTTGGGATTGGCGTCGCCCAGGATGTAGGGCAGGCCCATCAGGAACGTGCGACCGGGGCCGGAGTTGGCCGGCCGGGCGTACTGGAACTTCTTGGGGTTGGCCCGGGCCCAGGCGAGCAGGGCCGCCGCGTTGGTCGGCGGCGTGGCCAGGCGGGTCGGCAGGTATTCGAGCAGCGGACCGGACGGGTAGTAGGTGACGGTGACGCCGGCGTTGCCGGCGAGCTGCTGCATCGCGGCGGCCGGTGCCAGGTAGTCACGCATGCCGCCGAGGCGGTCCTGGAACGTCGGCAGCAGGTCGAGCCAGAGCCCCTGTTCGATGCCCGCCGCCAGCCCGTCCACACCGGTCAGCACGAGACCGATGTCCACCCGGTTCGCGCCCTGCTGGGCCTTGATCTTGCCGGCCAGCTCCGGTGCCGGTGCCTTCGAGTAGGTCACCCGGGAGATCACGCCGGGGTTCTTGGCCACGAAGTCGTCGATCATCCCCTGGGTCAGCTGGAGGTTGCCGGCAACGTCGAGGACGTTGAGCGTCACGGCCCGACCGGGCCGCTGCGGCACCTCGCCGGTGGTGTCGCCGGTGGACTTGCCGGGGCCCTCGGGTGCGCCGCACCCGGCCGCGCCCACGAGGAGCGACGATGCCGTGACCAGGAGAGCCTCGCGTCGCGTCATACCCATGAGCTGTTCCCTCCGCCAGGTGTCATCCCGCTGATTCAGGCAGCCGGCGTGCCGCGGCGGCAATGGGTTGCCATGTATTGCCTCGCGCGAATGCGTTCGCGGCAGCGGAATGTTGCGGGGGCATTGCCGAGTCCGCACCGCCGTCATACCATGATCACGGCGCGTAGCCGGGAGGAGCATGCAGATGCCCGACCACACCAGGCCGCCCGACAAGAGGGTCACGATCTACGACGTCGCGAGCGAAGCCGGCGTCTCGCCGTCCACTGTGTCCCGCGCCTTCTCCAGGCCGAGCCGCGTCAACTCCGAGACCGCCGAGCGGGTCCGGCAGGTCGCCGAACGGCTGGGCTATCGGACCAACCCCCTCGCGCGCACCGTCGGCACCGCCCGCACGCACATGATCGCGCTGGTCATCGCCGACATCAGCAACCCGGTGTACGCCGAGATCGTGCGCGGTGCGCAGGAGGCGGCGACCGACAGCGAATACACCACTGTGCTGATCGACGCCCAGGAGTCCGACCGACGGGAACGGGCGGCGATCGAACGCACCATGTCGACTGTCGACGGCATCGTGCTGGCCAGCAGCCGGATGTCCGACTCCGCCATCCGGATGTTCGCCAAGCAGCGGCCGGTGGTGGTCCTCAACCGCGCCATCGCCGACGTGCCCTGCGTCGTGACGGACAACCCCCGGGGTGTGCGGCGGGCCGTCGAACACCTCGGTGAGCTGGGGCACGACCACATCACGTACGTCGCCGGGCCGGAGGCTTCCTGGCCGAACGGCATCCGCTGGCGGTCGCTGCTCGAAGCCGGCATGGAGCTGGAGATCAAGGTACGCCAGATCGGCCCCTTCAGCCCGACCATCGCCGGCGGCGAGCGGGCCGCCGAGGAGTGGTGCGCCCGCCCGACAACAGCGGTCCTCGCCTTCAACGACCAGATGGCGATCGGCCTCATCCGCGGTCTCGGTCAGCGGGGCGTCGACGTTCCGGGCGACGTCAGCATCGTGGGTTTCGACAACATCGTCGCGGCCGACATCGTCACACCCGGGCTGACCACCGTCGCGGCACCTCTGTACGCGGAGGGTTCGGCCGCGACCCGACACCTGCTCACGATGATCGAGGGGGCACCCGGGCACACCGGTCGACCGATGGTCCTCCCGGTACGCCTCGTGGTGCGCCACTCCACGGCCCCCCGCAACCCGAGCCCGGGTCGGGCCCGATCGCCCTGGGTACGCCAGCGGCCGGCGCCCAACCCGGCGGCGCACCTGTGGTGAGGGCACGCGCGACAAGAAACGACAACTCCTTGCCCAGCCCGCGACAGCCCGGACACGATCGGCGCACCTTCCATTCATTCGCATCACTGCGTCCGTACGCCGTCCCGATCGACGTCCCCATCGGACAACAGAGGAGAAGGCAATGAACCGAGGTCCGGTGCCCAGGCTGCGGCGAGTTCTCATCGTGCTCGGCACGGCGCTCGCCACGGTCGCGGCCACCCTCGCCGTCGCCACCACGCCCGCCACCGCGGCCGAGTCGCCGGCCGACTACGGCGGCTCCGACCTGTGGTTGCGATACGTGCCGGTCAGCGACGCGAAGCTGCTGCGCGACTACCGCCGCACCGCCACGTCGATCGTTGTCGAGAACGCCGACGCCACCCGGGTCCACCGGCACACGGCCGACCTCGCCATGGCGCCCGGCTCCACCGAGAAGCTGGCCGAGACCACGCTCGGCGCGGCCCGCGACGAGCTGGTACGCGGCCTGGGCGGGCTCCTCGACCGGGCGGCAGCCGTGACGACTGTCAGCGGCGACCGGGTCCCCGATGGCGCTGTCGTGGTGGGCACGCCGACCAGCTCGCCGCTGGTGCGCCGCCTCATCCCGGCCCGGGACCTGGCCGGGGTCGGCGACGAGGGCTACCTCGTCCGCTCGCTGTCTCGCGGCAGGGACCGGTTCACCGTCATCGCCGGCAACACCGACCTCGGCGCGCTCTACGGGACCTACGCGTTCCTGCGGTTGATGCAGACGCAGAAACCCATCGACCACCTCCGGGTCGCGGAGTCCCCGAAGATCAAGCATCGTCTGCTGAACAACTGGGAGACCGAGCGGCTCTACGCCGGCAACAACGCCTCCGGCCTGGGTGGGTTGAACGGGGAGAGCGGTGCGATCTTCAACTTCGCGGCGACCGGAGCGAGTGCCGACAAGAACCTGCCCGTCATCCTCGACCGCTACGTCGTCGTGGCCCGCGCGTTGGCGTCGCTGGGCATCAACGGCATCACCATCAACAACGTCAACGCCGACAACGCGTACCTGACGAGCGCCCGGATCGCGCAGGAGGCGGCCCTCGCCGATGCGCTGCGTCCGTACGGCATCAAGCTGGGCCTGTCGATCCGCTACACCGCGCCGACTGACGCCCGGTTCGCACCGGACACGCTGACCAACAGCCAACTCGACCCGTACGGCACCGACTTCCGGGGCTGGTGGCAGCGCCGGGCGCAGCAGATCCAGGCCGCCATCCCGGACTTCATGGGCTTCACCGTGAAGGCCAACTCCGAGGGCCAGCCGGGGCCACAGGACTTCGGGTACGACCACGGCGACGGCGCCAACGCCATCGGAGCGGCTGTCGCGCCCCTCGGGATGACGGTGCACTGGCGGACGTTCGTCTACAACGCCGAGGTCGACAACGACCGGCTCAAGCGGGCCTACCTGGAGTTCGGGCCGATCGACGACGAGGTCCAATCCGACGGCAGCAGAGGGCGCTTCGCCGACAACGTGTTCCTCCAGACCAAGAACGGGCCACTGGACTTCCAGGCCCGGGAGCCCATCCACCCGATGTTCGGCCGGATGGAGAACACCAACCAGGCGCTGGAGCTCCAGATCACCCAGGAGTACACGGGCCAGAACTGGATGCTGACCTACCTCGGGCCCATGTACGAGGAGATCCTCAAGACCGACACGTACGCGACCGACGCGAACGGGAAGCTGCTCAAGAAGCGCCTCGTCGGCGACATCGTCGACGGGAGCGCCCAGCACCATCCGGACACCGCCATCGTGGGTGTCGCCAACCTCGGTAACGCCGACAACCTGACCGGGCACCACTTCGCCCAGGCGAACCTCTTCGCCTTCGGCCGGCAGGCCTGGGACTGGACGCTCGACTCGACCGACATCGCGACCGACTGGGTCCGGATGACCTGGGGCAACGACAGGCGTGTCGTCGACACCATCCGGAAGATGATGATGGGGTCGTGGGAGGCGCTGGTGAGCTACCAGACGCCGCTGGGCATCGGCCACCAGTTCGCCGAGGGCGCCCACTACCGGCCCGACCCGGCCGACTGGGCGGGCCGCGACGACTGGAGCCCGGTCTACTACAACCAGGCCGACAGCGTCGGCCTCGGCTACGACCGCTCCCCCACCGGCAGTAACCTCGCCGCCCAGTACTTCCCCCGGCTCCAGCGGCGCTACGGGGACATCGACTCGGTCCCGGAGAACCTGCTGATGTGGTTCCACCACGTGCCGTGGGGCCATCGGATGGACAGCGGCCGACCGTTCTGGGACGAGCTGGTCTACCGCTACCAGATGGGTGTGCAGTACGTGACCTGGATGCGGGAGACCTGGGAGACGCTCCGGGCCGACATCGACGCGCGACGGTTCGCTGAGGTCCGCGCCAAGCTGGCCGTCCACGAGACGGACGCCGCCGACTGGCGGGACACGTCGGTGAACTACTGGAAGGAGTTCAGCGGCCGGGCCATCCCGGTCGACGACGCGCCCCTCTCGGCGAAGATCGTGGTGAACGGCAGGGAGTTCGGCGGCTTCAACCTGTCCGACACGTCGTACACCATCCCGGTTCGCGCCGGGGGCTCCCCCACCATCACGAAGGTGCGGACGGCCGACCGCAAGGCGCGCTACCAGATCGTCTCCCAGGCGGCGAGCGTTCCCGGGCAGGCGGTCGTCAAGGTCACGACGGAGAGCTTCTTCGGCCCGCTCGTGAAGAACTACGTCTTCAACCTGGTGCCCGACACGACGCTGACGAGCCTGCGCGTCGACGGGAAGCCGCTGACCTCCTTCGCACCGGCGGTGCTGCACTACAACGCCCTCACGCCGCCCGGCACCACGGCCGTGCCGACGGTCACCGCCAGGGCCGCCGATCCCGCCGCCACCGTCGCGGTCGAGCAGGCGGGCAGCGCCACCGGGCAGGCCCGGGTCACCGTCACCAACGGCGGGACGACGTCGGTCTACACGGTGGACCTGAACACCACGCTCACCGGCAGCGACGAGTTCCGCTCGGCCGCACTCGGCTCCCAGTGGCAGTGGGTACGACCCGACGACAGCCGGTGGCGTCTGGCCGACGGGTCGCTTGTCATCACCACCCAGCAGGGCGACCTCCAGGGCAGCACCAACACCGCGAAGAACCTGGCCTTGCAGGACGTCGACGGTGACTGGACAGTGGAATCCAGGATCGTCTTCTCCCGCCCGCTGGCCAACAACAACGAACAGGGCGGTGTCATCGGGTACGCCGACGACGACAACTACGTGAAGCTGGCCTGGGAGATGGGCAGCGCGACAGCGGCCGTCAACAAGACCCGGCTGGTCCTGCTGCGCGAGCAGAACGGCGCGACGTCGACCGTGGAGATCACCGGCGCGGACGCCCAGCGCATCGTCGGGGCCGACGGCGCCATCTGGCTCCGACTCACCAAGATCGGGGACAGCTACCGCGCCTACTACTCCCGCGACGGGAGCGTCTACCGCTACATCGGCTCCACGACGTTGAACGTCGAGACGACGAAGGCCGGGCTGCTGGCCTTCAACCGGGCCGGCACCTCCACCGATCTCGACGTCGCGTTCGACTACTTCCGGGTCGAGAGCCGAGGGGAGCGCATTCGTTAGGGTTCCGCCCAACCGTGACCGGGCCCGTCCCAGTGGGGACGGGCCCGGTCACGCTCCCCCGAGCAGGATGCGTCGCGGTCAGCCGCCGATGGCGATGGCGAAGATGTGCATGGTCGACACGTTCGTCGCCGGCCGGGCGCTGATGTTGGGCAACACGACCGAGGCGACAGCCTTGCTCTGCAACGCGACACCCACGTAGTAGATGCAGGCGGCGGTGTTCTGCCGCTGGTTGTTGGGCCGGTTCTGGTACGCCGACACGATGGCCGCGGTGCCCGCCGAACTCGGCCCGCCGTACCAGTCGGGCGTGCTCAGGGTGAACGTCTGGCGGGTGCCGTCGGCGTAGACCACGGTGCCGGTGCCCGACGGGGCGCCGTAGGTGCCGGTCAGGAGGAAGCCGAGGGTGCTGCCCGTGCCGGTCACGCTGATCGTCTGCCCGGAGGCGATGGCGTTGTCGGCGGCACCCGAGCTGACGTTGGGCCACCGGAAGGTGACCCCGTTGCGGCTCACCGTGCCGCCCGGGCTGGCACCGGCGGCGGCGAGGGCCTGCGCCGAGAGCGACGCCCCGCCACCGTCGATGTTCGCGACGTTGGTGTTGCTGTCGCTGCTGATGCCGACGTTGCTGAAGCTCTGCTCCAGCGTCGGTAGGGCGACGCCCGTGCTGGTGACCCGGTAGGTGCGCCCGGCCTGCACGGTGACCTCGATCAGGTCGGACTCGATCCGGGTGACCCGGGCCGCCGTACCGTCGGCGGTGTCGACGACGGTGACGGTGCCGGTGAGGATCCGGGCGCGCAGGCGGACGGTGCCGGCGCGGTCCGGTCGGACGAGGATCTCGGTGGCCTGACCGCTGCTCCAGGTGATGTCGACGGTGTGCCCGCCCCGACCCCGCAGGCCGGCCACTCGCCCACTGGGCCAGGCCGGCGGCAGCGCGGGCAGGAGGTGCAGCTCGCCGGCGTGGCTCTGCAACAGCATCTCGGCGATGCCGGCGGTGGCGCCGAAGTTGCCGTCGATCTGGAACGGCGGGTGCAGGTCGAACATGTTGGGCGCGAGCCGTGCGGTGGTGGCGAGGTAGCGGATCAGGTCGTGCGCCCGCTTGCCCTCCTCCATCCGCGCCCAGAAGTTGATTTTCCAGGCCAACGACCAGCCCGTCCCGTCGTCACCGCGCAGCGCCAGGGTCCGACGGGCGGCCTCGAACAGCTGCGGGGTGCCGCGCTTGGTGATCTGGTTGCTGGGGGCCAGCCCGTACAGGTGCGAGATGTGCCGGTGGTTGGGCTCGGTCTCCACCCAGTCGTAGAGCCACTCCATGATGTTGCCGCGCGAGCCGATCTTCATGGGTGGGAGGCGGTCCCGGGTGGCGCGAACCTGGGCCCGGAAGGTGCTGTCCACGTCGAGGATCTCGCTGGCGCGGGCGCACGCGTCGAACAGGTCCCGCAGGATCTGGTTGTCCATCGTGGGGCCGGCGCACACGCTGGCGTTCGAGTGGTGGCTGAGCTCCGGCGAGTTCGACGGGTTGGTCACCAGGTAGCCGAGGGTCGGTTCGGTCACCAGGGTGTTGAGGAAGAACTGCGCCGCGCCCTTCATGGCCGGGTAGTTCGTCCGCAGGAACTCGATGTCGCCGTTGAACAGGTAGTGGTCCCAGATCAACGTGGACAGCCAGGCGCCACCGGTCTGCCACATGCCCCAGAACGCGCCGTCCACCACCGCGGTGGCCCGCCACGCGTCGGTGTTGTGGTGGGTGACCCAGCCACTGGCGGCGCCGTACTGCACCTGGGCGGTCCGGGTGCCGGCGACGGCGAGGTCCCGGACCAGGTCGAAGACCGGGTTGTGGCACTCGGCCAGGTTCGTGGTGTTGGCCGGCCAGTAGTTCATCGGCAGGTTGGCGTTGATCGTGTACTTCGAGTCCCAGGAGGGGGTCAGCGAGTCGTTCCAGATGCCCTGGAGGTTGGCCGGCTGCGTGCCGGGCCGCGAGGACGAGATCAGCAGGTACCGCCCGAACTGGAACAGCAGCGCGGAGAACTGCGGGTCGTTGACGCTGTTGTGCTGGGCGATCCGGACGTCCGTCGTCTGGTCGGCCGCGGCGGTGCGGCCCAGGTCCAGGGTGACCCGGCCGAACAGCGCCTGGTAGTCGGCCACGTGCCGGCTGCGCAACTGGTCGTAGCTGCTGGCCCGCGCGGCGGTGAGGCGCTGCCGGGCGATGCCCTGGTAGTCGCCGCCGACGTTGCGGTAGTTGACGTAGCTGGTGCCGATGGAGACCAGCAGGGTCACGCTGTTGGCGTTCGTCACCCGCAGGGTGCCGCCGGAGCTGGACACGCTGCCGCCGGTGACCGTCGCGTTGGCCAGCGCGAGGAAGCGGACCTGGCCGGTGACGCCCTCCATGTTTCCGGAGACGCCGTCGAGGCCGATAGTGGCGCCGTCGGGGCTGGACACCGAGGTGCGCTGCGGGCTGTCGAAGGTGGCGGTGAAGCTGATCGAGCCGGTCCGGTCGGCGGTCAGTCGGATCGCGATGACCTGGTCCGGTGCGCTGGCGAACACCTCCCGCTGGTGCCGGACGCCGTTGAGCACGTACGTCGTCGTGGCGGTGGCGGTGGTGAGGTCCAGCGTCCGGTTGTACTGAGAGGCGCCGCTGGCGGAGCCGAACGCGAGCCGGAGGTTGCCGACGGTCTGGTAGGCCAGCTGGCCGCCGGGGTTGCCCATCATGGTCTGGTTGATCAGATCCTGGGCCTGGGTCCACTGGTTCGCGTTGACCAGTCGCCGGATCTCCGCAAGTGCTCCCGCGCCTCTGGGGTTGCTGGGGTCGTGGGGCCCACCGGCCCAGACGGTGTCCTCGTTGAGCTGGAGTCGTTCGGTGTCGACGTTGCCGAAGACCATCGCGCCGAGCCGACCGTTGCCGATCGGCAAGGCCCGTAGCCAGTCGGTGCCGGCGGACTCGTCGTACCAGAGCGCGAGGTCATTGGCGGCCAGCACCTGTGGCGGCGCCACCGAGCCCGCTTTGGCCACGGCCGTCCAGGGCAGCGGCAGGAGGGCACCGCCCGCACCGGCCGCACCGATCTTGAGGGCTTGGCGTCGGGTCAGGTCTGACATCGATCCTCCAAACGGTGACCGATCCGGCCACCCCGATGCGTGACAACTGTGGTAACCGAGATGGGTCCGCTTCGCGGGCCGACCAGGACCTTGTCGAGCAGGCCAGCGTCGAGCCCCGAGTCGGGCAGACATCTGATGTGTTTCGCGAAGGTTACTCCGGCGCCACGCAATCGGCAACGATCGATCGATGGCAAGCTCCGCACCACCCCACAGGACGCTTCTGCGGGGACTTGGCAACGGACGGACGCGGCCCAACAGGGCGGCGTATCGGACAGCGCCGGCCGACGGCACTCCAGAGGCCGATACATCGGATGTACGGCATCGAGCAGGCAAAGGCCGGCGCGGCACCCAGGGCATCCGCGCAGCGCACAGCCGTCCGCGCGTGCGTGTCCCGGGAGAGGCTGTCCAGGATTGACAGACGCCCTCCCCCCGGGCCAGCGGGAAGGCAGAGCCTTGGCGGCACGCGCCGCTAGACGAGGTCGAAGGACTCCCACGGACCGACCGCCGCGCGATTCGCGATCAACGGGTCGGTGCCGGCGTTGTCCGCGCAGACGTACATGTCGTTCGCGCTGCTGCGGAAACTGACGCTGCCGTCCGGGTTCGCCACCTGGGTGAACGTCTCCCAACCGCCGACGACGTCCCGGTCGGCCACCAGCGCCGCCGCGCCGGCCTGCTCGGCGCAGACGTACTTGCCGGTCCTGGTGGACCTGAGGGCCACGATACCGCCGCCGGCGTCGACGACTGTGAACTTCTCCGACGCGGAGGTCAGCGAGGCGACAAGCGGTGAGCCGCCCACGAAAAGGCCGTTGGCGCGGGAGCGGACGCCGACGGCCGCGGTGGTGGGCGGGGTCGCACCGATCACCGGGGCGGTCGGCCGGTTGGCGGTCAACGCGATAGCGCCCTTGAGCATCCGGCCACCGTCACCGGCAAGCCGCAGGTAGTAGTCCGCCGAGCAGGCCGTGCCGTCCTCGTCCAGCGGCAGGAACTTCGAGCCGACCGGGACGAACGCCGCGCTCTCCGCGGTCTTGGCGATCTGGTTGCCCTCGTTGTACTCGTCGAACATCGAGATGTAGATCGCCGGAGCGCCCGCCCGGATCACGTTGTAGAACTGTCGCCACATGAAGTCGCCGTGCGCGCGCTGCCGCTCCTGGAGGTCACCGGGCAACACACACGGCTGGTAGTCGATGCCGTGCGCCACGCAGTCCCGCACGTCGGGCACCGTGACGTTGGTGTAGAACCAGTCCGACCCGGCCTGGTCGCCGATCCGGCCCACCATCCAGGGCGAGATCATGTCGTACGCGTGGTAGACGTCGGCGAATCCGACCCGCGAGTCCTGGGTGCCGTCGCTGGTGCGCCAGTGCGTCGGCGTGCCGCCCATGACGTACACGCCCTGCGCCTTGAACCAGGTGATCACATCGAGGCAGACCGCGGCGCTCCACGGGTGGTTCTCGTCGTTGAAGCCGAAGCCCCAGATCCCGACGACCGGTTTGCCGTTCTGCCTCGCGTACGCCGGGGAGGTCGTGTACGCCCTCATCTTGTTGACCCAGTCGTCCTTGATCTGCTGCTGCATGGTCGTCCAGCCGCTGACGTCGTACATGATGTAGAACTTGCGCCCGAACCGCTCGGCGGCGTTGCGCACCTTGATCGTGACGGCGTCGCGGATCGGGCCCTCCCCGCCGACCGGGTTGAAGCGCTGGAGGGCCGCGGTGTCCAGCCCGTTCTCCCGCATCCAGCGGAAGTGGGTGTCCACTGTCTGCTGGTCGTAGGACGAGAACAGCGAGGCCGGCTGCCCGTTGCCCAGGTTCTGGTATCCGGTCTTGTAGACCCGCTCGTAGTCACGCACGTCCGGCCACGACTTGAGGGCCTCGTTGACCGGCGAGGGGGTTTTCTGCCAGTCCTGGCCGTAGTGCCACCAGCCCGCCAGCGGGCTCCCGTCGCCGGCCCCGGTGAACCATCCCTGGTAGCCGACGGTGACCTTGCCGACGACGTCGCCGGGAGGACTGACCGCAGCCGCGGCGGGTTCGGCCGCGTAGGCGTCGAACGAGACTCCGGCGACGGAGACGGCGGTGCCGGCCACCGCGGTGCCGAGCAGGGTACGACGGGACAGCCTCATTGGTGTTGGCAACCTTCCTCAGGGGACTTTGCCCGGATCGTCAAGCTAGCGATGATCCGGGCGGGATGAGGTTAGTGAGCCGGTTTGCCAACTTCCAGGCTGAGCCACGAAACTTCAAAGAACCTTAAGAGTACGGGGTTGGGCGCGCTACACCTCGACGGTCACGTCACGCGCCGTCCAGCGCCGTCCGGAGCTGGGTGAGGAAGACACCCAGTTCCGCCGCCGAGGCCCCGTCGAGCACGCGACGCATGAGCGCCGAGCCCACCACGACCCCGTCGGCGTACCGGGCGGCCTCGGCCGCCTGCCGCGGACCGGAGATGCCGAAGCCCAGGACCACGGGCAGGTCCGTGGCCTGGCGCAGCGACGTCACCAACCGCTCGCCGGCCTCGCCCAACGTCGACTGCTCGCCGGTGGTCGCCATGACACTCACCGCGTAGACGAAGCCCCGGCTGCGCTTGGCGATCTCGTCGCGACGATGCGGCGCGGTCACCGGGGAGGCGAGCAACACGAGGTCGAGCAGGGTGTCCGCCGCGGCGGCGACCGGCTCCACCTCGTCCACGGGCAGGTCCGGCACGATCAGGCCGCCCACCCCGGCGTCGGCGAGCGCGGCGCAGAACCGGTCGGCGCCGTCGTGCAGGACCAGGTTGGCGTAGGTGAACGCGACAAGCGGCACGGGCAGCGCCAGCCGGGCGACCTCGTCGAGGATCCGCCGGGCGGTGGTGCCCCGCCGCAGGGCCCGGTACGACGACTCCTGCACGACCGGGCCGTCCAGGGTGGGGTCGGAGAACGGAAGGCCGATCTCGATGGCGTCGGCGCCCGCGTCCACGGCGGCCCGCAACAGGTCGGTCCAGTTGTCGGTGACCCCGCCTGTCACGTACGGCACGAGCAGTGTGCGGCCGGCGGCCCTGGCCGCGCGGGTGCGGGTCTCCAGTGCGTTCACGACAGCTCCATCAGGGTCGCCATGTCCTTGTCGCCCCGACCGGAGAGGGTGAGCAGCACCGTCGAGCCCGGGGGGATCGTGCCGTCGCCGGCGGCGCGGATCACCCAGGCGACCGCGTGCGCGGATTCCAGCGCGCAGAGGATGCCCTCGGCGCGGGCCAGCCGGTGGGTGGCGGCGACCACCTCGGCGTCGTCCACTGTCACGTAGCTGGCCCGGCCCGACTCGGCCAGGTGCGCGTGTTCCGGCCCGACACCCGGGTAGTCCAGACCCGCCGCGATCGAGTGGGCCTCACGAATCTGCCCGTGCTCGTCCTGGAGCACCAGGGAGCGGAAGCCGTGCAGCACACCGGGGGTGCCGCCGCAGATCGCGGCGCCACCGGCCGCCTCGACGCCGACCAACCGGGCCGGCGTGTCGACGAAGCCGGCGAACGTGCCGGCCGCGTTGGACCCGCCGCCGACACAGGCGACGACGTAGTCGGGCGTGCCGGTGACGAGGTATCTGTGGCGAGATAGTTCTAGAACAGTTTCGGCGCACCCCACCTGGGGCGTACCCCCGCGGGTGGTGTCAGGCCGGCCGGCCGCCGCCGACCGCGTAGCTGACCTGATGGCCGCTGGCCTCGCGAATATTCATGATCACGACGCTGTTTCCCGCGAGGACGGCGACGTCGACGACAAGCGTGCGCCGGTCGGCGTCGCGGGTGATCCGCTCGCTGCGCATCGCCGGCTCGCCGGCCGGCAGGCCGAGCAGAGCGCCGACGCGCTCGGGCATGAGCACCGGCGAGATCGTCTCCTCGGCCTGCACGGCCACCGCGCCGGCCCGTTCGGCGAGCACGGCGTACAGCTCGTGCCTCTCGAAGTCGACGCCCTTGACCAGGTCGCCGAAGGGCTGTGGAACATAGGACAGCTGATGGATCAGCGGCGCGCCCCGGACGACCCGGACCCGCTCCAGCCGGAGCACCTTGTCGCCCGCGGGGACCCCCAACCGCGCGGCGATCTCGTCCGGCACCGCGACGATCTCGCGGCCGAGCACCCGGGTCAGCACCTCGATGCCGTGCGCACGCAGGTCGTCGGCGAGGCTGCGCAGGTTGCCCATCGAGTACGGGACCGGCGTCGCCCGGACGTAGGTGCCCTTGCCGGGAAACTGCTCCACCACTCCCCTATCGCAGAGCTCGTCCAGAGCCTGCCGCAACGTCATGAGGCTGACGCCGTACTCCTCGCTCAGGTGCCGCTGGCCGGGCAGGGCGTCACCGGGAGCGAACTCACCACTGCCGATCCGCCTGATCAGGTCGTCGCGGATGACCATGTACTTCGGAGTCCTACCCGGAATGACGCGCATGCACTGCCCAGCTCTGAGAGTCGCGACGGAGCGGATCGCCCCGCCCCGATGAGGTGCGCAGCTCCACGTCCTTCTACCGGTGCCAGCGTATGGCCGACGACTTCCCCTCGCCATCGCCCATAACTTTACAGGCGTTAGATAAGTCTGTAAGTTAACGGATGTAAGTTAAAGTCCGTAGCGCAGAGATGGAGTTCTCATGACCACCACCCCCGCCCCTCTCGCCGACCGCATCGGTCGCGGGTTCGCGGCCGTCGCCGCGCTCGCCACAGTCGTGGCGTTCGTCAACGGCCTCCTGCTGACCCTCGCCGCCCCCGACGACCGCCTGTTCATCGAGGGCTGGCGAGTCTCCAGCTTCGCCATCTTCGCCGCGCTCTTCGCCCTGCTCGCGTTCCGGCCACGCCGGTCGGCGGGCGTCTGGGAGATCCTGCTCGCCGGCAAGACCGCCCTCGTCGTGTTCGGCATGACGATCGGGGACGTCTCCGAGGCCCGCCTGTCGGCCTTCATCGACCTCGGGCTGGTCGCCGTCGTCGCGACGGCCTACGTGCTCTGCCGTGGCTGGCTGGCCTGGCGTCCCGCGACCACCACCCCGACCCGATGATGGCAAAGCCCCGGCGCACGAGCGCCCGCCGCCGTCCTGCGACGGCGGCGGGCAACGGGTCAGCGGCGCGGCAGGGTGGCCAGCGCCAGGTTGGGGTCGGCACCGGTGGTGTACGCGGCACTGAGCACGTAGAGGGTGCGGCCACGGACGGCCACCGAGGTCGGGTTCTGTAGCCCGTCGGCGGCGCTCAGCAGCGTTCGCGAACGGCCGGCGGCGTCGATGCCCACCACCGTGTTCGGCCCGTTGAGAGCGGCGACGACCTGGTGCTCACCGGTGCCGACGAAGGTGAAGTCGTCGATGCCGACGAGGCCGGTCGCCACCACCCGGACACCTCCGGGACGGCCGTGCCGCAGCGGGACGCGCAGCAACGTTCCCTGGTCGAGGTTCGTCACCCAGATGGCGTCGGCGCGCACCTTGATGCCGTTGGCGCCGAGGAACCCGGTCGAGGCGAGTTCGGGTGCCGAGGACCACACCTCGGCGCGGCCGCCTCCCAGGGGGACCGTCGAGATCGTGCCGAGCACCGAGTCGGTGAGGTAGAACCGGCTCGCCACCGCGTCGAACGCCAGGCCGTTGGGCAGTCCGTCGGCAGGCAGGGCGGCGATGCGCTGCGGGGCCCGGCCGGGGCGCAGCCGGTACAGGCCGGTGGTGGCGGCGGCACCGCTGGCGTAGAGGAAGTAGAGGGTGCCGTCGGTCATCCGGACGATGCCGGTGGTCAGCGCGAACTTCAGCACCGGCGTGTTGACGCCGCCGTCGGCCGGCGCGGGCATCGTCGCCAGGATCCGCGTCGCACCGGACGGGGTCACCGCGGCCACCTGGCGGGCGGCGGCGAAGGTGACGTACGCCGTGCCGTCCGGGGCCAGCGCGATGTTCTCGGGCATCTGCCCGTTCGCCAGATCGAAGTGAACCGCGATCCGCGAGGGCGACGACACGGCGGACAGCCCGGCCGATCCGACGGCGGTTGCCCGTGCCGTCCCGGCCTGGGCGACACCCAACGGTGGGACCGCCACGACACCGACCCCGACCGCCGCGAGAGCCACCGCGAGAGTCATCATTCTCCTGCGCATTTCTGTTCCTTTCGAAAAGCCGATGAAATTCGGCTGATACGGGCGCGAAGGGTCCGGCGCTCCTGGCGGAGCACCTCAATTCGAGCCGATGGGAAAAGGGGCGCTATTCGCGCATGGTCGCCGACTGCCGAGTGCCGGCGCGCGAGGTGACGGCGCCGTGCAGGAGCAGTGTCATCGCCGCGTGCGACGCCGAACCGGGTTCGGTGGTGCCGACGACGACCGTCTGACCGTCCTCGGTCCGCAGGGCCTGCTGGGTCACGGTCATCGTGCCGACCAGCGGGTGGCGCATCTCGTAGACGCTGCCGCCGCCGGCCTTGACCCGGTGGTCAGCCCACATGGCACCGAACTCCGGGCTGCGCACCGTCAGCTCCCCCACCAGTGCCGTCAGCAACGGGTCGTTCGGATGCTGCCCGGAGACCATCCGCAGCGTCGCCACCACCGCGCGGGCCTTGGCGGGCCAGTCCACGTACAGGTCGCGGGTGTGCGCGTCCAGGAACACCAGCCGTGCCAGGTTCGGGCCCTGGTCCGGCCGCTCGGGGAGCGTGTCGTCCAGATGGCCGGCGAACAGGGCATGACCCCCGACGTTCCAGGCCAGCACGTCGGAACGACGACCGAGGACCACCACTGGTACGTCACCGAGCGTCGCGACGAGCTGGCGCACCGCCGGGCTCACCCGCTCCGCCGGCGGACGCCGGACCGAGGGCCGACGGCGGGACCCGGCCGCGAGTTCGCCCAGGTGGCGACGTTCCGCCTCGTCGAGTTGTAGTGCCCGGGCGAGCGCCTCAAGGACCTCGGGTGAGGCGTTGACGGCCTGCCCCTGCTCCAACCGCGAATAGTACGAAGCGCTCACTCCGGCCAGCAGGGCCAGTTCCTCCCGGCGCAACCCTCGCACGCGACGCCGGTCGCCGTACGTCGCCACGCCCGCGTCCTGCGGCCTCAGCTGGGAGCGTCGGGCCTGGAGAAAGTCGCCGAGCTGTCCTCTCGCGTTCATGACTCGAAGTATTGCGACCTCGCCCGGCGGCAACCACATCCTGACAGGGGTAGGCAGCTCGGCTCCCGACGCCCCGAGACCTCCGGTCGGTCGTTGCGACAAGCCGGTCACCAGCCGGGCGGTCGGTGATCGACCGCCGCCGGTATCGACACGTGGGGTTGCGGATGGGCCGTCGTCGCCGGAAAGGTGGGCACTGTGAGCCGATACGACACCGTCGACGCCCTGCTCGAGCGCACCGGCCAGCCGCTCGGCACCACCGGGTGGCACCTCGTCGACCAGGCCCGCATCAACGCGTTCGCCGACGCGACAGGTGACCACCAGTGGATCCACGTCGACCAGACGCGGGCGGCGGCAGAGAGTCCCTTCGGCACCACCGTCGCGCACGGCATGCTCACGCTCTCGCTCTGCGCCACCTTCCTGTCCGAGTTGGTGCAGGTCGACGGCGTCCGCCTGGTCATCAACGCCGGGTTGGACAAGGTGCGCATGCGTGCCCCGGTCCCGGTCGGCGCCCGGGTGCGCGGCGTCGCGACCCTCCTGGAGGCCCGCCGGATGGGTGCCGGAGCGCGGGTGGTGGTGCGGATGCGGGTGGAGATCGAGGGCGAGACCAAACCGGCCTGTGTCGCCGACTGGGTCCTGGTGTTCAACGACTGATCCCCCCCGCGACATCGAAGGGGCTGCGCACGCGGGACGTGCCTGGCCCACCGACGCCGCCCGACAGGGTTAAATAAGACCGCCCCACACGCGTCACCGCGCGCAGCCACGCCGCGGACAGCTGATGGACAAGGTCCTCAGCATCGGAGAGGATCTATCCCGTGAATACCCGGTCCACCGGCGCCGCACCAACCGCCGAGAACGCGATCCCCGATCAGACGTCCGACGACCGGACGCCGACCGGATGGGATCGGTGGCGCTGGGCCCGCCCCGAATGGATCCTGGCCGCGCTGGGCAGCCTGCTGCTGTCGGTGCTGCTGACCTGGCCGACGATGCGGCATCCGGCGAGCACGATCCCCAACGACATCGGCGACCCGACGTTGCAGGCGTGGCAGGTCGCCTGGGCCGGGCATGCTCTCCTGAGCGACCCGGCCGGCCTCTGGGACTCGAACACGTTCTTCCCCGAGAAGTACACCTACGCCTACAGCGACACCCTGCTCGGGTACGCCCCGGTCGGGATGATCGGCTCCGGCTTCGAGGCCGCCCTGATCCGATACAACGTGCTGTACGTGCTGCTGCACGCGCTGGCGGCCTTCGGGGCGTACGTGCTGGCGCGGCAGCTCGGCGCGAACCGGTGGGGCGGCGCGGTCGCCGGGATCGCGTGGGCGTTCGCGCCCTGGCGGTTGGCCCACGCCGGTCATCTCAACATCCTGTCCAGCGGGGGGATCGCGCTGTCCCTGGCGATGCTGGCCCGCGGTCACGGCTGGTCGCTACGCCACGGTTACCGGCCGGAGCGACGACGGCCCGGTTGGGCGTTGGCCGGGTGGCTGGTCGCCGCCTGGCAGGTCACGCTGGGTTTCGGCATCGGGCTGCCACTCGTGTATTTCCTGCTGGCCGCGGTGCTGGTGGCGGCGGGCTGCTACGGGTGGTCCTGGTGGCGCAAGCGGGAACGCCCGCCGTTCGGTCGGCGGTTGCTGCTCACGGATCTGGCCGGCGGGGCCGCGTTCGGTGCGGTGACGCTCCTGCTGGGCCTGGTCTACCTGCGCGTTGTCGACATCAATCCGCAGGCCGAGCGGGGGCTGGAGTGGACCAGGATGTTCTCCCCTCCGCTGATCGGGTTCGTGACCGCACCAGCGGATTCGTGGTTGTGGGGTGAGCGGCACGCCGCCGCACGCGAGCAGCTGTCCTGGCCGCCCGAGATGGCGCTGCTGCCGGGGCTGACGGTGATCGCTCTGGCCGCGGCGGGCCTGTTCGTCTCGGTGTACGCGGGCCGGCACCGGCTCGCGCTGGGCCTCGGCGTGCTCGGCACTGTGCTGCTGGGCCTGGGCTCGACGCTTGGCGGCGACGGCGATCCGGGCTATCTGACGCTGTCCACGCTCCTGCCGGGCTGGGACGCGCTGCGCACACCGGGCCGGATGATGCACTGGACCAGCCTGTTGCTGGCGTTGCTGGCCGCCGGAGCGGTGACGGCGCTGGCCGAGTCGTCGAGCCAGACCTCGGCCCGCCGGTGGACGCGAGTCCTCATGCCGCTGGTCCTGCTGGTGCCGCTGTCCCTGGTCACCCTGGAGGGCGTCAACCGGACACCCCACCCGACAGTGACCCCGCCACCGGCCGCGATGGGTGCCGCGCAAGACCCGATCCTGGTGCTGCCCGCCGGCGGTGTGGGCGATCTGACGTACATGTTGTGGACGACCGACGGGTTCCCCCGGGTGACCAACGGGCTGGCCGGGTTCGAGCCGGTCAGCCAGGCACAGACCCGGGCGGCTGTGGCATCGTTCCCCGACCAGGGCAGCGTGGCGTACCTGCGGGGGATCGGCGTACGGTCGGTCGTCGCCCTGCCGGACCGCACCGCGGGGACGCCGTGGGACGGCATCGCGGCCCGCCCCATCGACGGGCTGGGCATCACCCGGGAGGATCTCGATGGCACGCTGCTCTACCGCCTCTGAGCGGGCACGCGCCGCCGGCGCCGTCGGCGGGTGCCCGGGTCCGGGTCGGGCGGGGTGAGCAGGATGCGCTTGTCCATCGTGGTGCCCTGCTTCAACGAGGAATCGTCGGTGGAGCGGTTGCACGAGACCGTCACGGCCACGCTCGCCGACCTGTCGGACCTGGATGTCGAGGTGGTGTACGTCGACGACGGCAGCGAGGACGGCACCCTCGAGGCGCTGCGTCGGCTCGCCGCCGCCGACCCGGCGGTCTGCTACACGTCGCTGAGCCGCAACTTCGGCAAGGAGGCGGCGATGCTCGCCGGCCTGCAACGGGCCACCGGCGACGCGGTCGTCATCATGGACGCCGACCTGCAACACCCGCCACGGTTGCTGCCCGAGATGGTGGCGCTGTACCGGCAGGGCTTCGACCAGGTGATCGCCCGCCGGGACCGGCGTGGTGACCGGTTCGTGCGCATGGTCGCCTCACGGTCCTTCTACCGCATGATCAACTGGTGGATCGACGTGCGCCTACAGGACGGGGCAGGTGACTTCCGGCTGCTGTCCCGCCTCGCGGTGGACGCCATCCTCGCGATGCCGGAATACAACAGGTTCTCCAAGGGGCTGTTCTCCTGGATCGGCTTCCGCACCGTGGTGGTGGCGCACCGCAACGAGGCCCGGCAGACGGGTCGCAGCAGGTGGACGTTCGGCAAGCTGTTCAACTACGCGTTCGACGGCCTGCTGTCGTTCAACAACCGCCCCCTGCGTCTGGCGATCTACGGCGGCATGTTCCTCACCCTCATCGCACTTGTCTACATGGCCTGGGTGGTCGCGGACGCCATCGAGAAGGGCATCGACGTCCCCGGTTACACCACGATCATCGTCAGCGTGATCGGGCTCGGCGGCATCCAGATGACCATCCTGGGCGTGATCGGGGAGTACATCGGCCGGATCTACTACGAGACCAAGCGCCGACCGCACTATCTGGTGCAGGAGACCGAGCGCCTGGTCACCGAGAGCGGCGAGTCGCCCCGGATGCCGTCGCAGCCCGCGGCACGGTCGACCGATCGGGGCCAGCAGGCCCGGGAGGAGGCGTTCCGCCGACCCTCCCAGCGGCCACCCACCGGAGAGGCCACGACCGACGACGCGGGCTGATCCCATCGACGGCGGTGCCGGGAAGAGACAGCAGACCAGACCGCCGACCGGGCTGGCACCGCAGAGTCAGCCGTCCGGGGTGAAGAGCCCCTGGATGCCGACGACGATCGCGATGAGACCGAAGATCGCGAGCAACAGGCGGACCCCTGTCGCTCCGGTCGCCGGCTCGTCGCGTGGCGCCGGCCGCCCGGTCAGCCGGTCCCACAGCAGGGCGAGACCGACGCCGATCCCCACCACCTCGAAGTGGAACACCCGGGGCCCGGACACCAGGTGGACGATGAGGTAGTAACCGCCTGTCACCAGCGCCACGAGGCCGACCACCCACGCGATCGGGGCGGCCCGACCGGCGAGGCGGCCGAGGTCGTCGCCGACGCGGGGCAGCAGGCGCAGCACCGCGACGGCGAGCAGGAAGCCACCGACGATGTTGGCGAGGTCGAGCAGCAAGGCCATGATCACGATAGGTCTCCGTCGATCGGGGGATCAGCGGGTGGGAGCGTACCCACGGTCCGGGGCGGTTCAAACGATCTCGACCGGGGTACGACCAGGAAAACATTTTACGTACGCTTTACCCATTGACCAGCGTCTTTGTAATCTTGGGCGAATTAACCGGCGCGAAACCGATGCGACTCCTTCGTTCGTCACCTAGGCTGCCTGGTGACAGATCGACGGACCGCACCCGCTCCGTGCCGGCCGCCGCGACCTCCTACCGCCGGCCCCGCGACGGCCGGCGTCGATTGGAGTATTCGATGACCTGGCGTCCAACAATTGCCGCACTGGCCGGGCTGTGCCTCGCGGCCACCGCCGCACCGTTCGCCACCGGTGCCGCCGCGGCACCCTCGACAGCCGTCGACACCGCTCATGTTAGCGCTCACTCCGCGCTCGCCGGTCCGCCCGGTGCACCGCCCGGGGTCTGCCCGTCGGGGGTCGGCTACGGTCCGCCGCTGCCAGCCAGCTCCGTGTCGGCCACGAAGATCCAGGGCGGGTTCTCGTTCCTCGAAGGGCCGGTCTGGGTCGCCGACGGCGGCTACCTGCTGATGTCCGACATGGCCCCCGGCACCGGCCCGTACAACGTCCAGCCGTCCACGATCCGCCGGTTCACCCCACCGGCGACCTTCGACACGTTCATCGCCAACGCCGGCAGCAACGGCCTGGCCCTCAGCGCCGACGGCCAGCAGATCGTCGCGGCCACCCACGACCAGCGCAGCGTTTCCGCGTACCGACTGGGTGACCGGGCCCGCAGCACCGTCGCCGCGAACTACCAGGGCCGCGCGTTCAACTCGCCCAACGACGTCGCGGTCCGCTCCGACGGCGTCGTCTACTTCACCGACCCCAACTTCCAGCGCGGCAACCGCCCGGACCAGATGAACGGACGTACCAGCGTCTTCCGCGTCTCCGGCGGTCAGGTGGCGCTTGTGGACGACCGGCTGCGCCAGCCCAACGGCATCTCGCTCTCGCCCGACGGGAGCGCCCTGTACGTGGGCGCGTACGGCGAGAACAAGATCTACAAGTACGCCGTCCAGCCCGACGGCAGCATCGGCGCCCGCAGTGTCTTCGTGAACTACATCGGCGGTCCGGACGGCGGGACGATCGACTGCGCCGGCAACGTGTACTGGACGTCGGGTTTCGACTCCCTGGTCCACGTCTACTCCCCCACCGGCACCCAGCTCGGCACGATCCGGCCCGCCAACACCGGCACGACGAACGTGGCCTTCGGTGGCGCCGACCGGCAGACCCTCTACATCACCTCGGGCCCTCGCAACGACTCCAGCCTCTACGGCGTGCGGCTCAACGTCCCCGGTTACCCCTACTGACCGAGGCGGGCGGGTAGCGCACCGAGACCGCCGCCCGCGCCGAGATGGCGTGACGTCGCCGTCCGGACACCCGCGTGAGCTGCCGGCTCACCGTCCCTTTCCCGCCGACACACGCAGGGCGAGGGTCAGGAAGCCACCACCGCCGGCAACGAACAGCAGGCCGTCCTGGGCGGCGACGTCCCGGACCGTGAAGGGCAGCAGCTCCTCCCCGCCGGCCGGGTGGTCCCGCCACGACAGCTCGACACCGCAGAGCGGCCGACGCTAGGAGGTGACGCCCACCCGCTGCTCAAGCACGTGCATCTTGTAGCGGAAGTCGGCCAGATCGTCGTCGTGGAAGAGGCGGAAGAACCACTGTGGCATCCGCGGCTGCTGCCGGCGGGCGGCGAACAACACATCCTGCACCTGCCGGGCGAACGCCACGAACGCCTGCTCATCAGCTGTCGCGCGAGACGACTCCATCTCCGCGCGCACCAGGCCGAGCACGCGGGTGCGGTCCTGGGTGGTCAGGATCTGCGCGCGGGCCATGTCGGAACAGGCCAACAGCAGACCCAACGATGGTACGAACCACACACTGACCAGGCTCGCGACCGTACTCTCGGTCAGCAGGCCCACGGCGACGCCCACCGCGCACCAGACCGCGACGACAGCGAGCAGGCCGGCGGCGAAGCGTCGCCGGACCCGCGAACCCCACGCCAGGTTCTGCTCGAGACAGAAGAGCACGTCGTACGGGGCGGCGACGCTCGCGACCAGGTAGTAGTCCCGCAGGCGCGCGTCGTCGCCGCGGAAGCGCCGGCTGAGGCGGCTCAGCTCCTCCTCGGACAGCCGCTCACCGACCAGAACCGCGTTCCACGGCAAACCGAACAGATCAGTGTCCAGCATCTCCTGCAACGTCGCGCTGATGTGCAGGTGACGACCGATCTGGGGGGCCAGGACGACCGCGTAGACGCCGGCCCAGAGCGCACCGACGATCGAGGCAGCGGGCTGTAGCGCGGGTTGTGCCACTTTGGCCACGACGCCCAGGCTCGCGACGACAAGGGACATGAGCAGACTGGCCGCCTGGGCGCGTTGCGTGTAAGTGTGGGCCACCGCGATGGCCCGGAAGAGCAGCAGGGATCGGGCGTTGTTCTGCAACTCGTCGATCCGCCGGGTGTCTGCCAATCGAACCTCCGAGGGGTCAGCGCCGCACGCCTGCCCACAGATGGTGACACGATCAGCGATCGCGACGACACCGTGCGTTCGATCGTTGACATCCGCTGCTTACCGAATACCGGGCTCCCCGCTGGTCCCGGTGGGCCGGGCGCGAGAGACTGGGCCGGTGCAGGATGATCGAGCCCGACTGTTGCGGACTCCCCGACGAGACCTGGCCGCGGCCCGGCGCGGCACGTCGACGTGGGCACAACTCGCCTTCGTGCCGGAGTCCACCGGCGATGGCCAACTCGTCGACCGCAACCGCGCCGCCCGGTTCGGTGTCCTGTGGGCAGCTCAGTACGACAGGCGTCCGGACGACCTGCCACTGCTGCGGTTCCTGCTCGACCAGGAGACCCGGCGCTACCGCGAGACGGCACCCCTCGGGCTGGGGCGGGGCCTGGAACTCGCCGGGTTGCTTGTCGCCGAACACCGCCAACGCGCGGACGTGTGGTTGCACTGGCAGGCGAAACAGGTCACCTTCGACACGGCCCTGGGCTATCGCACCCACCACCTGCTCACCGCGGGAGTCGCCGCCACCGTCGCCGCCGTGCGGGCCAGCGCCCACCCCGACCGCGACCGGATCGTGCACGAGATAACTGCCGCCCGCAACCACGACGGCACGCCACACTTCACCGACGACGCGGTCGACGACTGGTTGGCGGCGCAGCGCACCCGGTTTCCGGACCACCCGGACGAGGAGACCCCGCGCGACTGGGCCGACCACGCCGCGCTGCTGGGTGACCGCGAGGCAGCGCGCCGTTTCCTGCTGCACTGGGCCGCCACCGAGCCCCGCACCGGGCAGACGCTGAACAGCCTGCAATTCGGCCTGGCCCACCTGGGCTTCCTGGACGAGGCGATCGACGTACAGGCCGAGGCGGTCGCCGTCAGCGGAGCCGGCTTCGGCAAGGCCAGCGCCCTGCTCACCCTGATCCGGTTGCACCGCACGGCGGGCCACTTCGCCGAGGCGCGACAGGCGCTGCGTGACTGCGGCGACGCCATGCCGACCGACCCTTCTGGAAGGACGCGGGGCTGTGGCGCTACTTCGTCAGGGAGCACTTCCTGCTCGTCCCGCTGGCACCGAACCCCGATCTCGCCCAGCACCTCCTGGACGAAGGTGCCCGGCAGATGCGCGGCGTGTCCCGGCTCTGGATGGACGGCGTGCTCGACGCCGCCATCGCCGCCGCCGAGCACAGCGGGCAGCGCCACCTCCTCGACCACTACCGGCAACTCCACGCTCGCGAGCAGCGGGCCCGCGACGAGGAGATCGGCCAGGCGACACGGGCGGCGCGTTCGACACCGACGGACGAGACCTCCCGTCACACCCCGGGGTTAACGTCTCCGACGTGAATCTCGTGGACCTGGTGATCGACGCGGCCGACAAGGGCTTCGGCGGCCTGGACGCCTCTCTGCTGCCGGAGCTGCGCGCGATCCGCCGCGACGGCCCCGCACGGGCTCGGCGGGCCGCGCTGCTCGCTCTGCTGCACCTCGGCGGCGAGCAGGCGCTCGACCCCGCCGACAGTGCCGTGCTGCGGCGGCTCATCGAGATCAAGCGCCCCACTGACCGGCCGCACTCGATCGATGGCTGCTTCAACGCGTGGCTGACCGTCCGCGGCGGTGACCAGCAGGACATCATGCGGGTGCTCGGGTTGGCCCGGTCCGCGCCCACCACGTACGAGTTGGGCGAGACGCTCGTCGCCCACCTCGGCCACGGCGGGCCCGACGATTCGCGTACGTGGCGGCACGTCCTCATCTCACCGTTGCTCAACGGGTGGACAGTGGTCTACGGCCCGAGTTGCGATCCCGACGACGAACCTCAGGTTGAGGGGTGGGTCCAAGAGCTGAGTTCCCGCCACGGCGACGCACAGGCCTACTTCTACGGCAGCCAGGGCGACGGCGACGCATGGCTGGTCGGCTCACGCGGGCGGATCGTTCGCCGCTACAGCAGTAACAAGCCGGAGACGTCGACGGGTGAGCCCCTGCCTGTCGAACAGCGCACCCTGGCCCGCCTCGGCCTCGGCGGGCCACCGGAACGACTCGACACCGACTACCTGTGGGACTTCGTCATCGAATGCGGGGCGCCGCAGGTCGCGGCCGAGCTGAGCATCGACCCGGTGTGGACCGGATGGCCCACCGACCCGCACGTCCAGGGTCAGCCGGTGATCGCCTGGCCGGAGTCGGACGACGACGTCAGCATCCTGCGCGGCTGCTACGTGTTCGGCATCTGATCTGATCAGCGGTGAACCGCCCAGTTGGCAACGGCGGCACGACCAGGCCCTCGCCTGCTCGGCGGCAGCGCAGGCCCGTGGCGACAACCACGACCGGTGAGGAGCCGACCATCGACAACCCCGACACGATCACCCTGTGGCGACCCACCGGGCAGGCCGAGCTCGACCTCGTGGCGGCGTCCGGGTGGCGGGCGTGGCCACCGCGCCTGCCCGATCAGCCGATCTTCTATACCGTGCTCAATCGCTGGTACGCCACGAAGATCGCCCGCGAGTGGAACGTCCCGGCCGAGGGCGTCGGCCACGTGACCCGGTTCGAGGTTCAGCGTTCGTACCTGGACCGTTACGAGGTTCAGCAGGCTGGTGGCCGCGACGTTCTGGAATATTGGATCCCCGCCGAGGAGCTTGAGGAGTTCAACGCTCACCTCGTCGGCGCGATCATCGCGGAGGCCGACTACCGTGGCCCGGTCAGTGACAGGGAGTTCTCCGAGGCCGACGAGGCCGTGGGCCGAGCACTGCCCGCCGCCTGGCGCAGCTACCTGCAAGGTGAGTCGTGGTTCCGGCGAGGCTGGATGACAAGCGGGGCACACGTCTGGCTCAATTCGCCCCGCGAGATGCTCAAGGCGCACGAGGCATGGGGCTCCGCCACCGACGCGCACCCCGGCATCGCGATCATCGGCGGTGACGGCTCCCGGGAGCAGCTCGTGCTCGACCTGCGCGGTGACCCGGTGCCGGTGTTGCTTGTCGACATCTCCAGCAGCGGGTGGGACACCGCGATCCGGCAGGCCGACGATGTCGGCCACCTCATCGACCGCATCGAGGCGGGCACCTTCGCGTTCGACTACGAGGAGTAGCGCACGCAGCCGTACGCGGTGGGTGGTCGCGTCACGAGCGGATCAGCCGCTTCGTCGGTTACCCCACTGCCGCGGGCCCTGGACCGAGCCACCCCGGCCGCCGAAATGCTGACCCTTCCCATGCGGTTGGGGCGAGGCGACCTTGCCCTTCGCGCGTCGAGCAGCCCGATTCGCGGGAGCGGCAGGCTGGTCAGCCTCGGCCTCGGCAGTGGTTTCGGCCGTGGTGTCGGCATCCGCCTCGTGGTCGTCGTGAACGGGCTCAGGCTCCGGCATCGGTATCTCCCTGGATCTGGGGCGCCCTGTCGACCAGCGACAGCCGCCGGACGCGGATTGCTCGACCCCGGCGTGGGCGCCTGGAGAGTATCGCAGCGCCGAGCCCGTTCGAGCGGCGGTCACCCGTCGGAACCCCGATGGGCTGCCTGCTGGGCGTTCTGCCCATGGCTGTTGGTGACCGGGCGGAGATCTTGAGATGGGTACGGACCTCGGCGGGAACGGTCCCAGCCTCCGGTCACCTGCCCGCTTGATGTTGCCGTTAGACGTATACGCCTATAGGTTGCCTGGGTGCCCCTGAACGCGTCACGGAACAGCCTGGTGTTGCCGATCCTCGGACTCCTCGTCGAGCAACCAGCGCATGGCTACGACATCACGACACGACTACGCGAGCGGTACGGACACCTCTCGGTCACCCGCAGCACTGTCACGTCCCTGCTGAAGGCGCTCGAGAAGGCAGGCATGGTCTCCTCCAGGCGGCCCGAGCGGATAGGCAACCGGCCACCACGTACGGCCTACGCGTTGACTGCCGTGGGCCTCGCCGACTTCCGCCACAGGGTCGAGGCCGGGGTGCGCGAGTCCCCGGCCGCGTCTGTGGACTTCGTCATGGCGGTCGCCTACGTCGGTGTTCTTCCGATCGACCAGGCGGCGGGCATCCTGGACTGTCGCGCCGACCGGCTCGACCAGGAACTGGCCGCCCTTTCGGCGCTGCCCGACGGTGACGTACTCGAAGTGCACATGCTCGAAGTGGCCTACTGGCGCACCATCGTCGCCACCGAAGCCACCTGGATCAGGACCCTGGTGCGGCGGATCCGGTCACACGAGATCGGCTGGCCGACCCGGCAGACCGACGAACAGGGGAGCGTAGAAGCGTGAAGTTCGGTATCTATCCGGGCGGGCGGGCCGGCACTGTCTGCTCCCACCCACCCGATATCGCCGCGATCCGCCACCTCGTCGACGACGTCTCGGGCGGTCGCCCCTTCGTCATCCGCGAGTATGTCCACTTCTTCGGCGACACCGCACCGCCGGACGTCGTCACCTCGCTCGGCGCCGAACACGAACTCGCGCACCTCACGATGCCCGACGGGTGGTACGTCGAGGGAAACCGCGAGCTGGACCTCGTGGTCAGTTACCTTCCCCGGGCCGCTGACCTCTCCGGATGGCTGGTCTTCCTGGACGCCGTCATCGACCGCTACGGTCACCTGACGCGCTACCTCCAGGTGACGCTCGAGCCGAACTTCCCCATCCCGCTCATCGACGGAAGCTCACCCGGCGTGCTCGAAGCCCTGGTGGTCGGCATCCCGCACGCACGCGCCGCACTGGACCGGCGAGGTCTCCAGCACGTGCGGGTCGGCTTCTCCGTCGCCGAACCACCGGAATGGTTGGGCGGCGACGATCGATTCTGGTCGTACCTGTCCTCGGTCCCGCGCGAGGACTTCGCGGCCCACGTCGACTACGTCGGCCTGGGCCTGTACCCCGACGCCTTCGCGCCCGTGGCCCCGCGGGGCAACCCGGGAGACACCGCGTCCCTCACCACCCACGCCCTGCACCACTTGCGGGGCGGGTCGCTGCCACGCGCGCACATCCCGCCCAGCACGCCCATCCACATCGTGGAGAACGGCACGCCGAGCGGGCCCACACGCACCGAGCAGGCACAGTGCGACTCACTGTCGGACATGCTCGGTGTCATCCTCTCCGAGCAGGAGTCTCTGCACATCACCCACTACGAGTTGTTCAGTCTCAGGGACGCCGACAGCAGTTCCACGGAACCCACCGGGACTCTCGGCCTCGTCACGGACACCTACCGGCCCAAGCCGGCCTTCGCCGTCTACCGCGACATCGTGCGCTCGTGACGTCAGCCGGCCGGGTCGACGCCCCCACCGTCCGCCGTGAACCCGCAGGCGCTTACGGGGCTCAGCTCTGCTGGTAGTTGACGGCGGCGAACCCGCACGGCTGGTGCAGGTGCAGGTAGTAGGCGCCCTCGCCGTATTCGTCCAGGTCCGCGCCGCCGACCAGGCCCACGTAGTCCATCGGCTGGGCGCAACCGGGGCAGACGGCGTGCTCGGCGTCCTGGATCCAGTCGGGCCGGCCGCCCAACGTCGAACCGCCCTGATCCCACGCGCTGGCCTGGTAGGGGCTCTGCCGGGCCGGGCCCGGGACCGGCGCCAGCGTCGGCGGGTCCTCCGGTTCGGTGGACCCGAGGTAGGGCGGGCGGGTGTTGCCGGGCCACCACGTGGTGGTGCCGGCCGGCGTGACCTGGCTGTACAGCGTCGTGTAGCAGGAGCAGAAATGGCAGGTTTCGATGATCAGACGGCCGGACCAGCCCGTGTGGGCCAGCGCGGCGCGGACGGCCGGGTCCGCGGTGTCGAGGTCCGCGGCGATCCACAACGGCGACGCACACCACGCACAGATGTCGCCGTCCGCTCGCCGCGGCGTTTCCCGCATGACCCACCGGTACGCGACGCCGCCGCACAGATCCCTGCGGCTGCCGTCCGGGCCAATCGTCCAGCCGCCCTCTTCGGCGTAGCGCAGTGCGCTGACATGCAATTCCTCCGCGCCGGCCGGTGGTTGCGTCGTCCAGCGACGCATGGCGCTCTCGGCCAGCGGGTGAGCGGTGTGCGCCAGGATGGCGAGGAGCCCGTTGAGGTCGTCCGGGGTCGTGCCGCCGTCGATCCGCTCGATGACCCGGCGGACCACGTCGTCCTCCGCCGCCCGGTACAACGTCGCCGGCCACAGCACGTCACGATCGAGCAGGTTTCCGAGGTACGGAGTCAGTCTCCCCGGGTCCGTGTCCGCGATCGCGGACAGCTCCTCGATGGCCTCCTCGTCGTCGACGGCCGCCTTCTCGATCAACTCCTCGATCACTCCGGGGATGTTAGTCGTATCGATCAATCGGCGCACCCCCCAGAGGTCGGCCGCCCTTCCTGAAACGGGGCGCCGGCCCAGCCCTGGCGGTGTCCGCGCTCAGATCAGATAAAGCCCGAACTGTCAATAATCGAATACGGATTGAATGGGGCCACGAGCGAACCGGAGCCGCAAGACATTGAGATTCCCGTCTCTGCCGACACGTTCATTGGCAAACGAGGAGAAAGCAGCTCTATGCTCGCCCCCGGAAATACGCTGCGGCTCGTCCGGGCCCAGCCGACCACCAATACAGGGATTCGCGAATGCGCCGGGATTCTGCTCCGTACAACGGCACTGCCCACAGGGGCGAGGCGACTTCGGAGGGCGGTCCGTCGATCGCCGCCGGGGAGGACGACGCACGCCGGTCCGCGGTCGCCGAGGAGCAGGTGTTCCTCGACGTGGCCACGGCTCGGCGCGACAGGTTGGCCGAGCACCTACGGGCCGAACTCTCGGCGGACGCCCGGGACGCGGTGGAAGCCGCCCGGCAGCGCATGCTCCGCCAGCAGTACGAGGAGTTACGGCGCGCGCGGGAGGGGCTGGTGTTCGGCCGTCTCGACGGCCTCGACGGCACTGTGCGACACGTGGGCCGGATCGGTCTTCGTGACGACCGCGAGGACGGTGAGCCGCTGCTTGTGGACTGGCGTGCCGCCGCGGCTCGGCCGTTCTACACCGCGACGGCTGTCGATCCACAGGGGCAGGCACGGCGTCGGCACATCCGGACGACGGGATCGGTCGTCGTCGGCGTGGACGACGAGCCACTGGACGGAACCGTGTCGGCGGAGCTGGTCGGTGAGGGCGCGCTCCTGGCCGCCCTCGACCAGCGGCGCACCGGCCGCATGTCCACGGCGATCTCGACGCTGCAACGCGAACAGGACGACATCATCCGGGCCGACGCGACCGGCCCGTTGATCGTTCAGGGTGGTCCCGGCACCGGCAAGACAGTTGTCGCGCTGCACCGCGTCGCCTACCTGCTGTTCGCCCGCCGCGAGATGGCCGACCAGGCGGTCCTGGTCCTCGGGCCCTCGCCACGGTTCCTCGAGTACATCGCCCAGGTGCTGCCCGCCCTCGGTGAGACCGCGGTGGTCTCGGCGACCTGCGACACTCTGCTGCCCGAGATTCGCGTGGGCCGCGACGAGAGCCGGCATCTCGCCGAGATCAAGGGTCGCGCCCTCTGGCAACCCGCCCTGGAAAACTACGTGACGTCGCTGCTCCCCCGCCCCCGGGAGCTGAAGCTGCGCTGGGAGGGCGAGTTCTACGCCATCCCCGCCCCGACGGTGGCGCAGGCGCTCGCCTCGGCGGTGCGGGGACGCCCGTACCACCGGGCCCGCGCGGTGTTCGTCGAACAGCTGCACCACCTTCTTGCCGAAGCCGTCGTCGAGCAGCGCGAGACGCTGTTGAACGAGATGGAGGAGGGTTTCGAGGACATCCTCGCCCGCTTCGACAGGGACCTGGCGCGCGACCGCCACCCCGGCCGGGCCGCCAGCGGCACCGACGTGGACGGCCTGCTCTCCGAGGAGGAGGTCGACGATCTCCGGTCGCGGATCGCGGGAAGCGCCAGCATCGCCCGGTTCATCGAGGCCTGGTGGCCCACCCTCGACGCCGAAACCCTGCTGCGTGATCTCCTGACCGACAGCACCCTGCTGGCCCGGTTCGCCCCGGAGCTGTCCCGGGAGGAGTGCACCGCCGTCGCGGCCGAGCCGGCCCCGTGGGCATCGAGCGACATTCCCCTGCTCGACGCTCTCGCCGACCTGCTGGGCGAGGTGGAAGCCCCGCAAGCACAGGGCGAGTTCGTCGCCGACCGCGCCCGACGGCAGCGCGGCTGGGTGTACGGCCACGTCGTCATCGACGAGGCGCAGGAGCTGTCCGAGATGCAGTGGCACATGGTGCTGCGACGCTGTCCCAGTCGTTCCATCACGGCGGTCGGCGACATCGACCAGGCCGAGGCGGCACACCGGCACAGCAGTTGGGCAGACGCGGTGCGGGCCGTTCTCGGGGACCGCTGGACCGCCGCGGCCCTGACCATCTGCTACCGGACCCCGCGTGAGGTCATGGATCTCACCGAGCCGGTCCTGCGGAGAGCTGGCAGCCACAACGCCCCGCCACGGGCGGTGCGCTCCGCCGGCATCGCCCCCTGGGAGCGCACCGTCACGCCCGCCGAGGTGGCCGACGCCGCCGTCGAGGCGGTGCGACAGCTGCGGCAACGATGGCACGGCGGCACTGTCGGCGTCATCGCCCCCACCGGCCGCGTCGGCGGGCTCCTGGCGGTGCTGAGCGACGTGCCGGTGCTCACCGCGACCCAGTCCAAGGGACTGGAGTGGGACGCGACGCTCCTCGTCGACCCGCAGGGCATCGCCGCCGAACCGCGCGGCTGGAACGGTCTCTACGTCGCGCTCACCCGATGCACCCAGGAGCTCGGCCAGTTGATCGTCACACCGCCGGCATAGCTGACGCGGAACCCGTCGAGGTCGGGGCGAGCGGCGCGGACCGCCGTCAGGTTCGGCGCCGCTCGCCCCGGGCCCGCGGTTCAGCGCCGTGGCCGCACCAGGCCGGCGTCGAACGCCGCGATCACGAGCTGCGCCCGATCTCGTACGGCCAACTTCGCCATCAGGTGCGTGATGTGCGTCTTCACCGTCTTCACCGAGATGACCAGCGCGGTGGCGATCTCGTCGTTCGACAGGCCGCCGCCGATCAGTGTCAGCACCTCCACCTCACGGCCGGTCAGCCGCCGCAGTGCCGGAGTCGGCCGATCCGGTCGGGGCGCCGTGACGTAGTGCGCGACGAGCCGGGTGAGGATCGACGGCGCGAACAGCGACTCGCCACTGTGGGTACGGCGGATCGCCTCGATCAGCTCGTCGGGGCGGGCGTCCTTGAGCAGGAACCCGGACGCTCCCGCGTGCAACGCCTCGTAGACGTACTCGTCGAGCTCGAACATGCTCAGGACCAGGACGCGGGCGGTGGACAGGGCGGGGTCGGCACAGATGCGCCGGGTGGCCTGGAGGCCGTCCAGGTGCGGCATCCGGACGTCCATCAGGACGACGTCGGGGCGGGTGGTACGGGCGTACGCCACGGCCCGCGCGCCGTCACCGGCCTCGCCGACGACGGTCAGGTCCGGCTCGTTGTTGATGATCATGGCGAGGCTCTGTCGCAGCAGCGCCTGGTCGTCCACCAGCAGCACCCGGATGTCGCTCACGCCGCCTCGTCCCGGATTCGCGCGCTGAGGCGGAAGCCCGCGCCGACCCGCTCCGCCGACAGGGTGCCGCCGAGGCTGCCGACCCGCTCCCGTAGCCCGGCCAGCCCGTGTCCGGCACCCGGCGACGCCCGCCAACCGTCGACCGACGGGCCGGTGTCCGCCACAGTGACCACCACGTGGGTCCCGTCCCGGTACACCGATACCCGCACGTCCGTCGGCCCCGCGTGCCGCGCGGCGTTGCTGAGCGCCTCCCGCACGGTCTTGCAGACGGCGACCTGCACGCCCTGCGACACCGGGCCGAGCGGTTCGACAGTCAGCCGTGCCCGAATCCCGGCCAGCGACGCCCCGTGCACGATGTCGGGCAGGTCGTCGAGGCTGTCCACCGGCGCACGGCGGCCGGCGGCGGCCGGCTCCCGCAGGACGGTGAGCATGCGGCGTAGCTCGGCGGTGGCGTGCCGGCTCGCGTCCTCGATGTCGGTGAGCGCCACCTGCACCTCGGCCGGCTTGGGTAGGTGCCGGGTGGCCGCCGCGCGGACCGTGATCAGACCCAGGCCGTGCGAGACGATGTCGTGCAGGTCGCGGGCGATGCGCAACCGTTCGGCGAGGACCGCCTCGGACGCGGCCCACGCCGTCAGCCGCGACTCGTAGGCGGCGCGGTCGGCGCGGGTCCGCCGCACCGCCCACAGCGCGGCGGTGACAGCGCCGCCGACGATCAGCGACGGCAGGATGACGGCGAGCGGGCCCTGCGTGCCGACGGTGCACATGGCCATCACCAGCACGCTGATCACCACGGCGACCACCGGCACGGTCCTGGACCGTCCGGAGGGGCGCGGGTGGGCGTTCACCACCCCGACTGTAGTTCTCAGACCAGGGTCTGACGGTCCGTGGATCGACAGGGCCGCACGGATCCGAGAACGGTCCGATGTGTGCGGGCCCGCTCACCTGTTGACTCGACTCATGATCACAATCGATCGCGTCAGCAAGACCAGGAGCGGGACGCGGATCCTGCACGGCGTCACCTTCGAGGCCCGGCCTGGTCGGGTCACCGGCTTCCTCGGACCGAACGGGGCCGGCAAGACCTCCACGCTTCGGATCCTGCTCGGCCTGGACAGCCCGCAGAGCGGCACCACGTCGATCTGTGGACACCCGTACCGGAAACTGGACCGCCCGCTGACGACTGTCGGCGCCCTGCTCGACGGCAGCGGCGCGCACCGGGCCCGCACGGCCCGTGCCCACCTGCGCTGGGTGGCCGCCAGCAACGGACTGCCGGACTCCCGCGCCGACGAGGTCCTTGAGGCCGTGGGCCTGACCGGCGACGCGCGCAAGCGCGCCGGCCGCTTCTCCCTCGGCATGAGCCGACGGCTCGGGCTCGCCACCGCACTGCTCGGCGACCCCGAGGTGCTGGTCCTGGACGAGCCGGTCAACGGCCTCGACCCGGCCGGGATCCGCTGGATGCGCGGATTCCTGCGCGACAGCGCCACACAGGGCCGCACGGTCCTGCTCTCCAGCCATCTCATGGGCGAACTGGCCGAGATCGCCGACGACGTCGTCATCATCGACCGGGGCCGGATCGTGACCCAGGGCAGACTCGCCGACGTCACCGGTGGCCACCCCACCCTGGAGGACGCCTTCTTCGCGTTGACCGCCACCGAGGCGGGTGGCCCGTGGTGAACCTGGTCCGCGCCGAACTCCGCAAACTGCTCGGCCTGCCCACCGCCTGGGTGGGTCTGGTGCTGGGCACGCTCATCGCACCGGTGATCGTCCTGCTGAACGCGCCGTACACCCGCCGCGCGATCGCCGACGGATCCTTCGGCGACACGTCCGATTTGGGCCTGCGCGATCTGGGCATCGGCCTGATCGGTCCGATGGTCCTCGGCGTCATCGTGGTGAGCAGCGAGTACACGTCCACCGGCCGGGATGCCCCCGGCGCCCGCCAGCTCACCGCCACGCTCGCCGCGGTGCCCAACCGGCTGCGTCTGCTCGCGGCGAAGACCACCGCGCTGGTGCTTGTCGTCGCGGCACAGGCAGCGGTCACCACTGCCGCCACGCTCACCCTCACCCGGGTGCTGCACGGCGACAACGCGGCGGCACCCGCTCCGGCGCGAGTCGCCGCCGCGATCCTCTACTGGACGCTCACCGCGCTCCTCGCGTACGCGATCACGCTGATCACCCGCAACGGCATCGTGCCGCTGACCCTGCTGATCATCAACAGCTCCGTGGTGTCCGTGTCGTACCTGCTGACGAAGGTCACCGACCTCGCCTCCTACCTGCCGGACATCGTCGGAGCGCAGATGTTCATCCGCGGCGGGGACTTCCCCGTCAAGGTCGCCCCGGTGACCGCCGGGCTGGTGATGACGGCCTGGATCGTCGTGTTGCTCGCGGTCGGCGCCGTCCTTTTCCAGCGGCGCGACGCGTGAACACGGCCCGCGCCGAACTGCGCAAACTGCTGACCCTGCCGTCGCTGCGCCGGACCGTGCTGCTGACCTGGGCCGCCAACCTCCTGCTGACGTACGCGCACGCGTCCGCCGAGTCCCGCGGTGAGCCGGTCGGCGACAACGCCGCCCTGGCCCCGCTCGGCTATACCCAGGCCGGTTTCCTGGTGCTCGGCGTGCTGGCGGCCACGTCCGAGTACGACGAGGGCGACCAGGTCCGGACCACGCTGCTCGCGATGCCCCGCCGTCTGCCCCTGCTGGGCGCGAAGGCCCTCGCGCTGGCCGCGCTGACGTTCCCGGTGGCCGCCGCGACGGCGGCCACCAGCACCCTGCCGGCCGACGGGGCGGCCTGGACGCCCGCCGCGACCGCGTACCTGACGCTCACCACACTGCTGGCGGCGGCGGTCGGCACCATCGTCCGCCGCGCCCTGTCCGCCGCGATCCTGCTGCTCGGGCTGTACTTCGTCGCCGGCCCGCTGCTGCGGGCCGGGTCCGACGCCAGCGCCGCCTGGCTGCCGGACACCGCAGCCCTCGACCCGTCGCGCGGCGCCGCCGCCACTATCGTGTGGACACTCGGCGCCCTGACGCTGGCCGCGCTGACGTTCCGACGTCGCGACGCGTGACACCCGAGTTCGCGGCGCGGCACGTCCACGGCGCGGCCGGCACCGTATCTGGTGCGCCGTGGACGTGCTGTTTCCGTAGACTTCGCCGGTGCAGACGATCTCCACCCAGCCGGCTCCCCTGTCGACGGACGCCGTCGTCGTGCGGGAGGCCATCGCGCGGGCACGAACCGGTCTCGTCGACCGGGAGGTGGTCGCCGAGGTGGTGGCGCTGTGCGCCGTCGCCGGCGAGCACGTGCTCGTCATCGGCGCGCCGGGCACCGCCAAGTCGGAGGCCGTCCGGCGCACCGCCGACCAGTTCGGCGGCCGCTACTTCGAATACCTGCTCGGACGGTTCACCGAGCCGAGTGAGATCTTCGGCCCGGTCGACCTGCGCCGACTGCGCGAGGGGTTCGTGGAGTTCGAGACCGCGGGCATGCTGCCCGAGGCGGAGGTGGCGTTCCTCGACGAGGTCTTCCTCGGCTCCACGGCGGTCCTCAACACCCTGCTGGGCATCCTGAACGAGCGGGTGTTCCGGCGCGGGTCGACGCTCGTGACGTGCCCCCTGCGGGTCTGCGTCGGTGCCGCCAACAGCCTGCCCGACGATCCGGCTCTCGCCGCGTTCGCGGACCGGTTCCTGGCCCACGTGTTCGTCAACCCGGTCCCGGACGCGCGACTCGACGAGCTGTTGGAGGTGGGGTGGGCGGCAAGTTCCCGACCGTCCGAGCGGGCCGGTTCGCTGCTGCCGACACTGGATCGGCTGTCCCGGGCGGCGGACGGCTGTGACCTCCAGGGTGTGCGCGGCCCGCTGGCCGCCGCGATCCGTCAGCTGCGCCAGGCGGGCGTACCGCTCAGTGACCGCCGGGTGGTGCGGTCGCAGCGCCTGGTGGCCGCCGCGGCGGCCATGGACGGACGCACCACGGCCACCGCCGACGACCTCTGGGTGCTGCCGCTGATCGCGCCGACCCCGCACACCCAGGCGTCGGCCCGGGAGGTGCTGTCCGACCTGCTGGCGCGGGGACGAAACGGCAGTCTGGTGTACGCCGCCGAGGAGTTCGCCCGGGGCGAGCGGGCCCGCGCTGCTCGACTTGTCGACGCCGGCAGTCGCCTGCTCGACGAGGTGGGCACCGGGCCGCTGACGCACGACGACCGGCTGCGCATCGAGGCGACGCTGCGGGAGATCGACGCGGGGTTCGTCCTGGCCGACGCGCCGCAGGCGCTACGGGACACGCGCGGCCTCCTGGTCGCCGCGATCCAGCGGTGAGCGTACCTCCGTTGCCCCTGCGGTGGCGTCGGCGCGACGCGCCGCTCCCCGCTGCCGCCGTCGCCGCCTCCGCCGCCGTGGTGGCCGAGTTGCGCGCGGACACGCTGCTCCGGGTGACGGCCGGGGCCCAACTGCGCGCCTGCGCGGGCCGGGAGCAGAGCTGGTTGATCGTGCTCGGTGACCCGGCGGATCTGCCGTGGGCCGACGGAGCGGTCTACCTCGGGTGGGACGGTGGGGTGCTGGTGCCGACGCTCGCCGAGCCCTGGCCCTGCGCCGACCTGTTGCGTGAGCCGCTACGCCACCACACCGACCAACCGGCCGGGCTGATCGCCCTGCTGCCCGGGCTGGTCCTGGCCGGTCCGCTGCCGCGGGAGCCGCTCGATCCCGCACGGTTGGCCTCCTGATGACCGACCACCGGAGCCTCCCGGCGTCGCTGACTCCCTGGGCGCCGGCGCTGTCCGCGCTGACCAGCGACGTCGCGCTCGCCATGGGTCCGCTGGTCCGACGGATCGACGAGTTGTTCTCCGGGGCGGAGGGCGCGGGGGCGGCCGACGGCCATCCGGACGGCTACGACGGGCTGGCGCCGCGCGGCACCATCGAGCGGCTACTCCCGTCGCAGGTGCAGCTGTTGCGGGAGCTACCGGACGAGTTCGTCCGCCGCGCCGCCGGCGGGGAACTGCTGTACCTGGCGTCGGCCTCCCGATCCGCCGCGACGCGCGGGCGGGTGGTCGTCCTCGTCGACACCGGCCCGGGGCAGTTGGGCGCCGCCCGGCTGGTGCAGCTCGCCGCGCTCGTCGTGCTGCATCGGCGGGCCGCCAGCCACGGGCGGTCGTTGGTCCTCGGCGTGCTTGGTGAACGGCCAGGCAGTTGGCGCGACGGTGACCTGGCCAAACAGCTCGCCGGCTGGCTGCTGGCCCGCCGAGCCGCCGACCCGGAGCCGTCGACCGTCCGGGAGTGGACCGAGCGGCTGGACGCCGCCGACCAGGCCTGGGTGCTGACCGGACCGCGACTCGCCAGCGAGCTGACCGACCGGCGCCGGGTGCTGGTGAGCCACGAGCAGGAGTGGGGTGTCGACGGAGCGACAACCGCCCGGGCCGTCGTCGGCGACCGGCACCTCGATCTCCCACTACCGCCCGGCGACGTCGCGCTGCGCGTCCTGCGTGGCACCGCGTTCCGTTCCGCCCCCGTCGGCGACGCCGTGGGGCCGTTGCGGACACCGACGTTCCCGAGCACCGCGCCGTACCTGCTCACCCGTGGCGACGGCCCGGCCCAGGTCGTCTCGGTCCGGGTGCCGACCGGGCGCCCGCGACGGCATCACCTGCCCGGCCCGGCACTGGCCGCCTCCTGGTTGGGTCGGCGGCTCGTCGTCCTGAGCTGCGTCGAGGAGACGTTGCGGCTGGTCGTGATCGGTAAGGCGCTGGGCGGCACGCAGGACGTCGCGGTGCCGCTGGCCACCATCGGCCGGTCCGTCGCCGACGTCGAGGCGGCAGCGCAGGGACCGCTGTCGCCGCTCTACTTTCTCGGCGGCGACCTGCTGTGCGCGTTCGGTGGCGTCTGGTGGAACCTGTCCACCGGCCGCGCGTTGTCGGCCTATGTGGCGGTCGCCCCCGGCCGGCAGCTGGACGACCCCCGGCTGGCCTGGCGGGGCGGCACCGACATCCGGGCCACCGGCCTGCCCGTCGCGGTGCGGATCCCCACCACTGCCCGCGTGGTCCTCGGTGCCGGTTCGAGGACGGCCTGGTCGGTGGGGGACGCCACGTGGCGCATCCACGACGCGTCCGGTCCGGTCGGCGACGTGACAATCGAGAGGGGTACGACTGTCGTCGGCCTTGCCGACATCGACGGCCCCCAGTTGGTGACCCTGTCGAGCAGCGGACTCATCGTCCGCCTGGTCTCGCCGGCCGGTACCCGGACACTCACCCGCTGGTCGGGTGGAGTGGGCGCTCCGGCACTGCATCCGAGCCAGCCGTGGCTGGCCGTGCCACGGCCGGACGGGCTGATCAAGATCGCCGACCTCACCACGAACCAGGTGCTGCGCACGGTCCGGAGCACCGGGTGAGCGCGTTCCGTGGCCAACTGCCGGCCCGCGCCCTGCTGATCGACGTATCCCTGCTCGGGGAGGTCGAGGCGCGTCGGCGGGTCGTCGAGGCCTGGCGGCCGGGCGCCACGCTGTTCGATCTGCCCGGCGGGGCGTGGCTGTTGGCGGTCGACCAGCCGGTCCCGGTACGCGCGGAGTTGGCACCCGGTCTCGTTCTCGTCGACACCGGCGGCGTCCTGCACCCGCACGGCACGCCCGTCGGGGACGCCGAGGCCGGGGACGTGCTGATCCCGCGCGGGGGCACGACGACCCGGCTCCGCCGGGCGGCCCTGACCCTCGTCGACAGGAGTTCGTGGATCGACCTGACCGCCCTGCGGATCGAGCCGCTCGCGGCACTGGACCGCCCGGTCGTCGCGGCGGCGACACCGGCGCCCTGGCAGCCACCCCCACCGGCACCCGACCTGCGTGCGGTGGCCGGTGTCGCGTCACCACCGCGACGGACCCGCCGGTTGCTGTCCGCGGCCACCCGATCGCGCCGGTGGCGCAAGCTCCCCGACTCCGTCATCGCGAAGACCGTCGCGATCGGCGCGGCCATCCTCGTGTACGGCCTCGCCGCGCTCGTCGCGGCGGCGCACCCGATGCTCGTCGTCGGTGCCGGCGCGGGCCTGCTCTGGGGCATCTCCCGGTTGATCGCCAGGGGCACCGCGACGTCGGCGGACGTCGACGTGCCGCCGAGCGGTCGCGGCGCCTCGTCGGGTGGACGGTGGAGTGCGCTGCTCGCCCGGCTCGTGCTGGCCAGCCGCACCGCCTGGCTGGCCCGCGACGCGCAGCACCGCTACGTGCGGCGGCTCACCGCCGCGTTCGAGCGTCGGGACTGGGACGAGGCCCTGCGGGCGGCGATCGCGGTGGGTGGCTCCGGCGGGCGCCCCACACTTCGGCTCCCCCGGCCACGCACCGGCGACCTGGTGCCGCACCCGCGCCCGCCGGGCGGACCGGGGGTCCCGTTCGACGTCGGGGCCGAGCAGCACCTGCGGACGCTCTACCGGCAGGCGGCCACGGACCTCGACGGTGCCGGCCGGGTCGAGGAATCCGCGTTCGTCCTCGCGGACCTGCTCGACCTGCCGATCGAGGCGGTCGCACTGCTGGAGCGACACCGTGCGTACCGGCTCGCCGCGACGCTCGCCGAGGGACGGGAACTCGATCCGGACCTGGTGGTGCGGCTGTGGTGGCGGGCCGGCGACCGCGACCGCGCGGTGCGGGTGGCGCGGACCCGTGGCGCATTCGCGGCGGCCGTCGAGCGCCTTGCCCGCGTCGACGTCGCGGCGGCCCGGCAGTTGCGCGCCGAGTGGGTACGCGCCCGGCAGGCCGCCGACGATCATCTCGGCGCCGTCGAGGCGGCCTGGCCCGACGACGAGCTGCGCCCGCTCGCGGTGACGAACATCCAGGCCGGGATGGCTCTCGGCGGCCACACCGCGGGGCACCTGTTCGCGCACCTGGTCACCTGGCGCCCGACCACCACGAGCGTGAGCACCGCGATCGCGTTGCTCGACGGTCAGGACCAGGAGTTGGCGCCGGCCCAACGCGGCTTCGTGGCAGCGCTGGCCGAGCTGCCCTGCGCCGACAGGGCGGGGGACCGCCGACTCTGCACCGCCGCGCTGCGTCTCCTGGTTCGCGCCGCGGCAGCCGACCCCGGCGTGGATGCCGGCGAACGCAGGCGGATCGCCGGTCGGCTGCGGGACCGGGCCGACCGGCTGGCCGCCGCCGACCTGCCACCACTGCCCACGAGCAGGATGCCCGCCCCGGGCAACCGGATCGACATCACGGCGGCCGACGACGCCGGTCAACTGCCGATCCACGACGCGGTCCTGCTCTCCGGGCGCACCATCCTGACCGCGCACGGCGAGTTCGGGGTACGCCTGCTCGGCCTGGATGGCCGGACCCGCGCCAGGTGGGACGTACCCGCACACCAGCTTGTCGTCGCCGATCACGGTGCCAACGTCCTGATCGTCGCGCGGCGCGGCCCCTCCCGCGAAGTACGCGGCCTGGACCTGAGCACCCGCCGGCTGCGACCGCCCGTCGCCATCACGGCGCACCTCGTGCTGCCCAGCTACGACGGCGCGTTGCTCACCGTTGTCGACGACGACGGGATCGCCTTCGTCGACCTGACCGCCGATGTTCCCCGCATCACGTGGCGGGAACTGGACCCCACCATCGCGGTGCTCGACATCGCCCGGAGCCCGACCAGCCTCGCCGCACTGGTGCGGATCACCGGCCAACCGGGCTTCGACGCGGACCACAGCGAGGTGTGGCGCTGGGACCTGCCCACGCTCATGCTGCGGGTGCGCCGACCTGTCGACCTCGACGGCCTCGCCAGCGTCGCGCTGCTCGCCTCATCGGCGTTGATGACCACCAGCCACGACGAGCACACCGACACCTACCAGGTGAAGGGGCGCGATGCGCCGGCCCGGACGGTGGAGGCCAAGCCGACCCTGCTGGCCGGTGGGGGCATACGCATCGACCGTTCCACCGACACCACAGTGGACATCGCCGACGGCGACCTGCGTGTGGTGTTTCCGCCCACCGTCGGCGCGATCGGCATGCGACGCCACGCCGACACGCTGACCGTGTGGGAGGAGAACGGGCGGCTTGTCGTCGTCGACCTCACGCGCCGCCAGGCCGTCGCCCGCCTGCGTACGCGTCTCTAACGGGATTCGTGGCGCTGGGGGGCGGCGCGGATGTGCGCGCGTTCACCCTGCTTGCCGACGAGGCTGAGGAACTCCACCGGCCCCGAGCTGGTCGCCCCGAACCAGTGCGGGGTGCGGGTGTCGAACTCGGCGACCTCGCCCGGTTCGAGGATGAGGTCGTGCTCGCCGAGCACGAGCCGGAGCCGGCCGTTGAGGACGAAGGCCCAGTCGTAGCCCTGGTGGGTGCGAAGGTCGGGTTGGGCGTCGTCGCGCCCGGTCGGGAGGACGAACTTGTAGGCCTGGATGCCTCCGGGGCGGCGGGTCAGGGGCAGGACCGTGGAGCCGTCGCTGGTGGGCAGCGGGCGCATGTTGACGCGGGGGTCGCCGGTCGGGGGCGCGTCGACGAGTTCGTCGAGGGTGACGCCGTAGAAGCGGGCCAGGGGCAACAACTGTTCCAGGGTGGGACGCCGGAGGCCGGCCTCGAGCCGGGAGAGGGTGCTGGTGGAGATGCCGGTCGCCGCGGCGAGGTCGGTCAGGGTGATGTGGCGGCGCTGCCGCAGGTGCTTGAGGCGCGGCCCGACGGCGTCGAGGGTGCGCTCCGGTGAGGTGTCCATGCCCGCATTTTGCCATTCGGCAAAAGCTTTTGCGGACACGTCCGCCAGTGGTCACTGTTGAGCGGCTGTGGCCGCGTTGGCCCCGCCCCCACCACCAACGGAGACGCGCGATGACGCACTCGTTCGACAAGGATTACTGGGACCAGATCTGGGACGGCGATCGTGCCGCAGCCATGGCCGCCAGCCCACCCAACCCGCACCTGGTGCGGGAGGTCGCCGACCTGACACCCGCGACGGCCCTCGACGCCGGCTGCGGCGCCGGAGCCGAGGCCATCTGGCTCGCCACCGGCGGCTGGCAGGTCACCGCCGCGGACATCGCCCCCGCGGCGCTCGCCCGCGCGGCCGAGCGCGCCGCCGCCAGCGGCGTCGCCGACCGGGTGCGGTGGGTACGGGCGGACCTGGCCACGTGGCAGCCGGACGCACGGTACGAGCTGGTCACCACCCACTACGCGCATCCCGCGATGCCGCAGCTGGACTTCTACGACCGCATCGCGTCCTGGGTCGCCCCGACGGGCACCCTGCTCATCGTCGGCCACCTCCACCACGAGGCTCATGCCGCCAGCGCCGGACATCGGCACGGCGAGACCGAACCGCCCGCCTCGGCCTCGGTGACAGCCGCCGACATCACCGCACGCCTCGACCCGCGCGTCTGGGAGGTCGTGACCGCTCGGGAGTCGCACCGGACCGTGCCGGGGCACGGCGGCCAGGAAGCCTCGATCCACGACGTGGTCGTCAGGGCCAGCCGCCGTTCCTGACCTCACCACCCGCCCGCAGCGCCTAGGCCCCGCCGGCCGAGCGGGGCACGCCGGTCATGGCCGAGCCGTGTCCCCCGCAGAAGCGGGGAATCAGCCGGCTCGACCTTCTCCGCCGACGGACGAGCGCCGCGCAGCGGCCTTCGTGGTCAGGCCGGGTGCTAGCGGAAGCTGGGAGCCATGCTGTCGCTGGAGTGTCGGCCGCCTCTGTTGTCGCAGTAGGCGTACGACCAACCTCCCGTTACGGCGTTCTTCCAGTCGCCGGTGGCGACAGTCTCGTTGGCACACCGGGCGGTCGCGCGCACCTGCGTGCCGCTGGCGTATCCGCGACAGGTGACCCCGTAGGTGTTCTCGTCCCACCACTGGGAGCAGCTACCGGCCGCTGCGGCAGGTGTGGCCCCGACGGCCAGGAGGGTGCCGGTCGCCAGGGCGAGTGAGGCCAGAGCCGTTGCCGCACGTCTACGAACCATGTCGCTCCATTGTGGGTGGACGGGGGGCCAAGGATGGTGATCCTGCCGTTCCCACCTCCACCGCGCCCGGCGAACCGAGACCCGGCGGCTGTCCACCGAAGACGGTTTCCCTCGGGACGTACGGACAGCGGGCGGCCGCCTGGCGATGACAGGATCGGCCGATGCGCGTTCTCTTTGACGGCGAGGCACCTGTCGCCTACGGGCAGATCTACGTGTGCACCAGTGAGCTGCCGGACATGGACAGGGCGTTCGCCGGGCAGGTGAACGGTCTCTGCGGTGCCGGTCAGCCGGGCGCGCTGTTCCTCATGACCGGCACCCACACCGGGCGCGTCCGGTTCACGATCGAACTGCACGACGGTGAGCCGCCGCCGGCGGCGGAGGTGTGGGAGGAGGTGGTGGAGGCGTCGTTGCCGCTGAGGGCCGGGGTCCTCGACCTGGTGCCGTGGGGGGACGGGTCACTCGCCCGGCTGCCGCTGATCCCCGAGGGGCAGGACAGTGGCCGGCTGCCGGTCTACCGCGTCCGGTACTGCGCCACTGGCATGGACGAGGGAAGAGACCCGTTCGGCGGGCTCGACCCGGACGAGCTCGACGAGGATGACGACACCTACCTGGACCGGCGGCCGGACCGCTACCTGCTGTGCCTGTGGCCGGAGGGCGATACGGCCGGCGACCCGGATGCCGGCGGGGCGCGCTCCGACGTGGTCCTGCGCGAGACCAGCGGCGCCGCCGCCTACTGGCACGCGTGGGCCCGCGCGCTGCCGCCCCCGCCCACCCTGTGGGAGCAGGTCGAGGCCGAGCTGCGCATGCGGTTGGAGCGGGAACGCCGCGCCGAGGAGTACCGCATGCGGGATGAGTTACGGCGCTGGGGCGGACGCCTGCCGAGTGAGCGGCTCCGGCGGGTTCAGGGCAACATCCAGGGCATCGTCCTGCTCGACCGGGACCTGGTCGACGCCGTGGCAGCGGCTGATGCCACAGGCCAGCGGCAGATCGCGATCTGGGCGGCGCGGCACGCGCTCACCGTCGCCGGCGTCGCGGACCTCGACTGGATGAGGCCGGCGTGGACGGCGCTGGATCGGGGCGAGCCGCTACCCGCCGAATTCGCCGACCCGACGGCGCTGTGGACACGGGTCCTGGGCGAGCCGGCCGTCACGTTCTCCATCGTGTCGCTGCGCCGGGGAGGTCGGAGCCCGGCCGAGGCGCTCCACACGTCTCTCGACGCCCCGGTGAATCCGGTCGCGATGGCACTGCCGGCGCTCTTGGCCGCTGGTGAGTCGGATCCGCTACAGGCCGCGCTGGAAGCGCTCTGGGCCGGGGTCGCCACCTACGCCGCTCAGCGAGCCGAGTTCCTGACGGAGGTGCGCCGGGCGTTCCCGTTCCTCGGCGCTTAGCCCGCACCACCGCGAGGGCTGCGCGGCCAGCCCGTCCCGCCGCGACGGCAGAATCCGCCGCCGTCGAGGTGGTGGTCACCCGGCCCCGCACCAGCACGTCAACCGATGCGGCAGGAGGAGTCCCCCCGTTGTGCTCCCTGCGGAGCTGACCCCTCCCACGGCACCTTCGGTTTGGGTGGCCGGACCTCGACCCCATCCGCCGCACAACAGGTGTTGAGCAGATTGGATTTCGGCTCAACGCCCGTTGCTCCAAACAGGAGCGAGCATACGCTCACGTTCCGTTCACGTGTCAACGTCTGTTTCGCTGCGGCACGCATCTGCGACACTGTCGTTTCGGTCGCTGGAGGGTGAAGGATCATGGTGGATCAGCACACGGAGCAGGAGTTGCCACCCCTCGACACGCTGGCCGCGAGGCTCGAATACCTGTTCGACGAGATCCGCCCCACCCCGGACGAGCTCGGCGACTCCGACGAACCCGGGCGCAAGTACACGAACAGGGAGATTGCCGACAAGATCAACCAAGCGTCGGCCGAAACAGGCGTCACGATCAGCGCGGCCTACATCGGAGAGTTGCGCCGTGGTGTGGCAAGCGATCCCCGCACCTCACACGTACGCGCCCTGGCCACCGCCTTCGGTGTGAACTCGGGCTACTTCGTCGACGACGCGGCGGCACGGCGGATACAGGACCAGATCACGCTGCTCAGCGAGCTGCGTCGGATGGACGTCAAGCAGGTGGCGCTGCGGCAGGTCCTCGCCGACAACGGACTCTCCGCGACCGACACCCAGCTCATCGAGCAGATGGTGGTCCGCCTGCGGGCCGTGGCCGAGGCCGGTGCGACAAGCTCCGCGCCCGACGAGCCCAGATAGCCGTGCACATCCTCCGGTGGGAGTACGCCGACGAGCAGGGGAACGCCGACGTGAAGCTGTACCGACTACGCAAGCGCTGCGAGCGGATCGTTGCCGAGCTCAGGGTGCCGGAGCCGTTCGACATCCAGACGTTGTGCGACGTCCTCGGCGAACGCCGCGGCCGGCCCATCCACCTGGTGCCGATCAAGCTGCCGGCGCAGACCGTGTGCGGGATGTGCGTGCCCACCGGCGACTTCGACGCCATCTTCTTCGAGCAGGACACCTCGCCGCTGCACCAACAGCTGATCATCGGCCACGAGCTGGGTCACCTGCTCGCCGGCCACGAGGCGACCGAGGTGCTGGACGCGGACGCCTCCCGGCTGCTGCTGCCGGACCTCGACCCGCAGCTGGTCCGACGCAGCCTCGGCCGCAGCAACTACGCCGCCGCCGAGGAACGCGAGGCCGAGATGATCGGCTCACTCCTCCTCCGGCGGCTCCGCGGCGGGCTCGGCGACGACGACGAACCGTTGGACGGCCAGGACGCCGAGCTGTACGGCCGGCTGCGGCACTCACTCGAACACCCCCGCTGGTAGCGCGGCGATGGATACCGTCCTCTACACCGTCTGCGCCGTGGCCGGCTGGATCGCCGTCGCGTACATGGTGCGGCTCCAACGCCGGCACCCGAGCCAGGCCCGCCGTGCGATCTGTCTGGGGCTTGGGGCGTTCGCCGCGGGGATCACCGCCGCCATCCCGCCGATCGCGGCCGCGATCGACCAGGCGTCCGGCCTACCCAACCTGGCCAAGGTCATCTCCCATGGCTGCGCGCTGACCATCTCGGCGAACGCCGAGATCATGCTCCTGCACTTCGCGCTTCCCCCGGCGAAGGCCGCCGCCCGCGCCCGCGTCTGGGTGTGGGTCACCGGGTTCGCCTTCGTCGTCATGGCCGGTCTCTTCGCGTACACCCTGAGCTACGACGACCCGGTGCTGCTGACTGTCGAGTACGCGACCGACCCCGTCGTGACCGCCTACCTGCTGATCTTCCTGTCGCTCGGCTTCTTCGCCTACTGCTTCGACATCACCCGGCTGTGCTGGAGTTTCGCCAAGATCTGCGGGCGACCCTGGCTGCGCCGTGGCCTTCGCATCACCGCCGTGGGCGCGGCCTTCGCGCTGCTCTACAGCACGAACAAGATCGTGTATCTCATCGCCTACTGGGCCGGTCACCAACCAACCGGCGAACGGCAGATCGCCGCGGTCCTGGTGACCATCGGCGCGCTGCTCATCACCATCGGGCTCACCATGCCGGCGTGGGGGCCCACCCTCAAGATCAGCCGACGGTGGGAGGACTTCCACTCCTACCGACGGCTCGAACCGCTCTGGAGCGACCTCATCGCGGCCCTGCCCGAACTCGAACTCGATCCCGCCCTGCGCCGCACTCTCGCGGCGCTGGGCGACATCGACTACGCGTTGACCCGCCGGGTGGCCGAGATCCGCGACGGCCGCCTGGCGCTCCGCCCCTACACGGACGTCGGCGTGACGGTGCTGGCGCAGCAGTTCGCCGAGCGGGCCGCGCTGGGCACGGAGGAGCGGCAGGCTGCCGTCGAGGCCGCCCACCTCGCCTGCGCGCTGCGCCGACATGGCGCAGGTCTCGTGGCCGCCGCCCCGCAGCCCGCGGACGAGCTGCACCGCCCGGACGGTGGCTACGCTGGCGAGGTCGCGTGGCTGACGCTCGTCACCCACGCCTACGTCCACTCGCCGGTGGTGGCGCAGACACTGGCCGCCACCGCCGAGAGCGCCCCGCACCCCACCGCTGGAGACACCCGCCGATGAGAGGCCGCTACGCGAACCTGAGCCGGACCCGCGCTCTGCTGCCGGAGCGCGACTACCTGGACATCTACCAGACCATGCTGCGGTACGAGTTCCCGTGGGACATGAAGCTCGGGCTCAACCTGGCATTCAACAGGTCCTTCTCCATCCCCGCCATCGCCGCCGTGCACACGGCCACCGGTGAGCTGACCGAGCGCACCCAGAAGCGGATCGACGACACCGGCCTGCTGATGTACGAGATGGTGCTCAACGGGTTCGAAGATCCTCGTGGCCGGGACGCGTTGCGGCGTGTCAACCAGATCCACCGCCCGTACGACATCGGCAACGACGACTTCCTCTACGTCCTCGGCTGCCTGGTCGTGATCCCGACGCGGTGGTTGCGGGAGTACGGGTGGCGCCCGCCCTGCTGCCACGAGCGGGAGGCCACGTACCTGTTCTACCGGGAACTCGGCCGGCGGATGGGCATCACGGACATCCCCGGGTCGTACGACGAGTTCGAGACCTGGTTCACCGCGCACGACGCGGTTCACCTGCGGCCCAACGACGACGCGGCGGCCATCGAGCGGGCCACCCGGATGCTGATGCTCACCCGGATCCCCCGGGTGCTCGCACCGCTGGGAAACGCGCTGGTCAGCGCCATGTACGACGCCCCGCTGCGGCGCGCCACGCAGGTCGACGAGCCGGCGTGGCCGGTCCGGGCTGGCCTGCACCTGGCGTTGCGGACGCGCTCGCGGCTGCAACGCTGGTTCGGGGCGCCACGGACGACGGCGTTGTTCGCCGACGGGATCACCGCCCGGAGCTACCCCGACGGGTACGAGATCAGCCAGCTCGGTCCCCGACACTGACGGGGCGTGTTGCGGAAGGTGTCGGGGGAATCGACACGTCCACAACACGCCCCAGCGCGACCCGTCAGCAGCCGAGTCTCTTGGTGGAGAGGGCGATGTCGTCGATCCAGAGGTCGAACTCGCCCGGCGTCGTGCCACCCTGGTAGAGCTGCCAGCCGATCTTCACGGTGTTCACCGTCGGCAGGACGAAGGGCACGTCGTTGCCGCCGTGCTCGGTCGTGGAAGCGGTCAGCTCCGGGTTGGCCACGCCGTCGATCCACACGGTGACGCGGTTGTCCGCGGGGTCGAGTTTCCACTCGAAGCACTGCCAGGTGTCCTCGGTGACCGGGGCGGACTCCCGCCAGTTGGTCCAGTCGCCGGTCGGGCCACCGTCGGCGCCCACACCCCAGAAGATCCCGGGGACGGTGGGCGCGTACTGACCGCCGACGGGACGGACGACCTCCGGGCTCCCGGCGCCGGTCGCCTCCACGAGCGTGAAGTGGGCCCAGTCGGGGGCGGTGGGGAAGGCATCGACGCGCAGCCGCATCCGGCCGTAGAAGCGGTTGCCCGGCGCGGCGAAGTCGTCGACGCGCAGGAAGGCACGCCCGTTGTCCACGGTGTGGACGTGCAGCACCTGGTTGCCGCGCCGGGCACGCTCGACGGTGAGCGTGCCGTTGCGCGTGTCGACGCCCCAGTCCAACGTGCTGGCACCGCCGGGCGGCAACCGCTCGAAGTCCTCGCAGAACAGCAGGCCGCGGGTGCACGAGTGCTGGGGGGCGCCCGACGCGGCGGCCGGGACGCTGCCGGCTGTGGTGCCGAGGAGCAGGGCGGCGGTGATCACCGCGAGGGAACGGCGCATGGTCATCCTCCATGACGTTGGGCCCGCACCGCGTACGGCGGGGCCGGAGCATTTCTCGGACGTCGCGAGCGCCGCTCACCGGGGGTCTGGCGCGTCGACATGGCGATGTGGACGCCTCAGCTACCCGCGGGCGGTCGTCTCGGTGTCGTCAGAACGCGTGGTCGGGGCACGTACGGCGGGCACCTGCCCGTCGTCGTGCGGATGGCCCGGCGATGCGGCGCGCGTGCGCCGACGTGGCGCGCTGCCGGCACTGCGCTGCTCCCGTGCTGCCGGTTGCCAGCACGGTTGCCCCCGTGCCGCGGCGATGTGAGCCATTCCAGCACACCCCCGGCCGATCCAGCAATATCGATGACGAACGCCCGTGCGCACCGGCCGTCGGGGCGGTCAGTGATCCGCCGCTCCGAGGCTGACGGTGAGGCCCTCATCGGCCGCCAGGCGAACTCCCGCTGCGCGGCGGCCACCGCGGCTGCCCGGCCGTTGCCCGGCCAGCAGGGCGCGGTTCCGCCGACCGGGTCGGGTGAGCCGCCGGACGGTCGGGGCCCATCGGGGCACGCGACAGGGTGGCTGAAACGTGAATCTCGCCTAACTCGACAATTCACCCCTTAGGTTCGATGCGCAGGACGCCGCCGAACCGGGGAGAGACGTGGACAGCTATCCGGCGATCGAAGATCACGGACTTATCGGCGACCTGCAGACCGCCGCGCTCGTGACGTGTGACGGGACCGTCGACTGGTTCTGCGCGCCGCGCTTCGACTCGCCGAGCATCTTCGCCGCGCTCCTGGACAAGGAGAAGGGCGGCTACTTCCGTATCGCGCCGCACGACGTGCGGTACGTGACCAAACAGCTCTACCTCCCCGGCACACCCATCCTGATCACCCGGTTCATCAGCGCCGACGGTGTGGCCGAGGTGATGGACTTCATGCCGGTCACCGGTGAGCGGGCCACCGACGCGCACCGCCTGGTCCGCATCGTCACCATGGTGCGCGGCAGCATGCGCTTCCAGGTCGAGTGCCGGCCACGGTTCGACTACGCCCGCGAGGGCCACCACCTGGAGCGCCACCCCAACGGCTACGTCTTCCGCGGCCGGTCGGCGTCGCTGACATTCAACCCGGTCGACCCCACCCGGCGGTTGATCTCCGATCACGGCGACATCCATTTCGAGGGTGACGACCTCGTCGCGTACGGCACCCTCAACGAGGGCGACACCGGCGGGGTGGTCCTGGAGACGGGCGGCACCGAGCCGCGCATCATCGCGGCCGAAGAGATCCAGGGCATGTTCGAGTGGACTCGGGACTACTGGCGGCGCTGGCTCGAACGCTCGCGCTACACCGGCCGTTGGCGGGAGATGGTCGAGCGCTCCGCCATCACGCTGAAACTCATGACGTACGCGCCGACCGGCGCGATGATCGCCGCGCCCACCGCCGCGCTGCCCGAACTGGTGGGCGGCACCCGCAACTGGGACTACCGCTACACCTGGGTACGGGACACGTCGTTCTCGGTGCACGCGCTGCTCGGCCTGGGCTTCACCGAAGAGGTCAGCAGGTACATGGACTGGCTGGACGAGCGGATCCGCGAGGCCGGCGACCTCCAGGATCCGCTGAAGATCATGTACCGGGTGGACGGCTCGTCCGACCTGCACGAGGAGGTGCTCGATCACCTGGAGGGCTACCGCGGTTCACGGCCGGTGCGGATCGGCAACGGCGCCGCCGACCAACTCCAGCTCGACATCCACGGCGAGGCGCTCTACGCCATGCACCTCGCCGACGAGCAGGGCATCCGCGTCTCGCACCAGGTGTGGAAGAGCACGGTGCGGCTCGTCGACTGGCTCTGCCAGCACTGGGACCAGCCCGACGCCGGCATCTGGGAGAGCCGTCACCACCCCCGCAACTACACCTTCGGCCGGGTGATGTCCTGGGTCGCGTTGGACCGGGCCATCCGGCTGGCCACCCGCACCGGCCGCCCCGGGGACATGACCTGCTGGACCGAGCAACGCAACCGCATCTACAACCAGGTCATGGACCGCGGGTACGACCGGGGCCGCGGCACCTTCGTGCAGGCGTACGGCGAGACCGTGCTGGACGCGGCGTTGCTCGCCATGCCGGCGGTCGGTTTCGTCACGCCGAGCGACCCACTGTGGCAGTCCACCCTGAAGGCGATCGAGCGCGAACTGGTGTCCGACAGCCTGGTCCACCGGTACGACCCGGTCCACTCCCCCGACGGCCTCCCCGGCCACGAGGGCACCTTCAACATGTGCACCTTCTGGTACGTCGAGGCGCTGGCCCGTTCCGGACGCCTCGACGACGCCCGTCTCACGTTCGAGAAGATGTTCACCTTCAGCAACCACCTCGGCCTCTACGCCGAGGAGATCGCCGCGACCGGTGAGCAGATCGGCAACTACCCCCAGGCGTTCAGCCACCTCTCGCTGATCAACTCGGCGCTGACGCTCAACGACCTGCTCGACACCGAGGCCGACGCCCGACGCCGCCGGTAGCACGGGGGCACCCCGGTCGGCCGCGCGCACCGCGCCAACGCTGGGACGGGCTTGACGCGTCGACGTCCATCACGCATCGTCATCTTGAATCGACTTCCTTGAATGCATTGACCTTGGGGAGGGTTGATGAAAGCCTTCGTCTCCGCCGTCTCAGCCGCGGTCCTGCTGCTCCTGCCGTCGGGCGGTGGATCCTCCGACCGGCAGGCGGCCGACCCGCCCTGCACCGGGCAGATCCACGCCAACCCGGGTTTCGAGCTCGGCACCACCGGCTGGACCGCCGGCCCTCGCGTCGTCGTGTTCGGCGACGCGACCCGGCCGGCACACACCGGTCAGGCGTACGCCGCCTTCGCGGGGCTGGACGTGACGCGTAGCGACCTGCTGCGCACCACCGTCACGGTGCCGGCCGGGTGCGAGCTGACGGTCCGCTTCTGGGTCCGGACCCTCACCACGGAGACCCGCCGCGGTGACTACCTGAACGTCGGGCTGGCGGTCACCGGGATACCCCCGAAGACGAGGTTCTCGCTGGCCTTCGACGGCGGGTCGCAGTGGCGGCAGTACGCCATGTCGACCGGGACGGCGACGACCGAGCGCACCGCGACGGCGAGCTTCCTCGCCAGCGAGACGGCCGGCAACGGCGTCACGGCCTTCGACGTGGACGACGTCTCCTTCACGTTGAGCTGACCGCGGCGGCGACCACCGGGCGGCCCCGCAGGCTCGGTGGTTCGCCGGCACGCGGCGGACTCGAAGCCCCTGACCCGGGACGCAGGCGCACCCCGGGGGGTCTGGCTGCCTCAGGCACCGCCCTCGCCGGAGGCGGGTAGGAGGTTCGCGGCCGCCCGGGACGGCGTCGTCTCGCGGCCATCGTGTCCGCCCTCGATGTTCGCGTTCGGCAGCACGCGGTCCAGCCAGCGCGGCAGCCACCACACCCTCCGGCCGAGCAGTGCCATGGCGGCCGGCATGAGCGTCATCCGCACCAGGAAGGCGTCGAACAGGACGGCAGCGGCCAGCGTGAGCCCGAAGAGCTTGAGCGAGAGGATCACGGCACCGGAGCAGCCCGTACAGCCGCCTGCGGTTGCGGCGCCGGCCGCGGCGATGGGCACCGGGCCACGCCCGCCCCGGTTGCCGCACGCCCTCGCCACACGAGGCAACCGGCTCGGATCGACACGGCGCCAGCGGGGTACCGTGATCCGACCAGATCAGCCCTGTCGGCCCAAGCGGGTCAACCTACGCTGTCGGACCAGCACCACGACGGCCCACGTGGCGTGCCCAACCCCACCCCACGGACGTCGCCCCCGATGCGGTGCCGAGGAAGGGACCGTCCGTCGTGACTTCGCAGGGGACCCCGTCCAAACCGGGATTACGCGAGCGCAAGAAGGCGAAGACCCGCGCCACCATCCGGGGGCACGCGATTCGCCTGTTCCTCAAGCAGGGATACCACGCGACGACCGTCGGTCAGATCTCCGAGGCCGCGGAGATCTCACACACCACCTTCTTCAGATACTTCCCCACGAAGGAAGACGTCGTCCTGCACGACGACCTGGCGCCGCTGTTCATCGACGCCCTGCGCAGTCAGCCGGCGGCCGTCGACTCGATAGGCGCGCTTCGCGCGGCGATCCGACCCCTGTACGAGGACGACCAGGACGAGGCGTACGGGCAGGACCGGTCGGGAGCGATGGCGCTGGCACGAGAGCGGCACGCGTTGATCCTCTCCGTTCCCGAGCTTCGGGCACGGATCCTCGACGACTTCGCGGAGGCGTTCGGCGCGATCACCGAGGTCCTCGCGGAGCGCGTCGGGCGCGACAGGGACGACCTCACAGTGCGGACCCTGGTGGGCGCGGTCATGGGCCTGGTCACCAGCTCCTACCTGACCGTGACCGGCGATCCACGCGAGGACCTTCCCACCATGTTGGACTCCACCCTTGCCGAGTTGGAGGCCCGCAGCGACTTCGGCCTGTAGGAGCCGAAGCGACAGTCCACTGTCGTCACCGACCGCCTTGCGGACGTTGCGTATCCTGATGCCTACTCTCTGGAGGGTGGCATGGTCGATACGTACACGCGGATGCCCGATCTCGTCGCGGCCGCCGCCCGTGCCGGGGTGGCCCGGCACGCCCCGCAGGCCGTCACGTCGGGGGTGGGTGACATCCTCCCGCCGGACGCGAGCGCGGCCGGTGCCGGTTGGTGGCGCGGCACGCGCCGTCCGCACGACCGCGTCTCCGCACCGAGGTGACCCGCACCGACGGGCAGCCGCCGGCTGCTCCGGTGGTCCGGGGGCCCGCCGGGCCGCCCACTCCCCTGCTCTGGCTCTATCTGCAGGTCGTCGGACTGGTGGGTGCCGTCGGTGTCGCGGTGGGCAGCATGTTCTTCTACGGCAACCGTCCCCTGGCGCAGCCCTACCGGGAGGCGATGCTCCGCTGCGCCAGGGCCCATGACGTCGACCCGAGCGTACCCGCCGAGTTCGATGCCACCCGGACGATGCAGTTCCTGACCTGCATGTCCGACCCGGCCCGGGTACGCGGGCTGGTGATGCTCACCGGTGGCGTCCTGCTGGTGGTGGGGCTCGCCCTGATCGTCGTACTGACCCCGGTGGTCGATCGGTGGCGGCTGCGCCACCACCGACTCGCGAGCCCTGTCGCCGGCGCCGCGCAGCGGTTTGCCGACCTCTGCGATCGGCAGGGGCTGCACGGCCGGCACCGGCCCGAACTGTTCGTGGCGGGACCGTCGGTGCGGCAGGCGTTCACCACTGTCCGGCCCGGCGGCCGACCACTCGTGGTGCTGCCGGCCGCAGTGGCGGTGGCTTACCGGGATCCGGCACGGTTCGACCCGGTCGTGCAGCACGAGTTGGCGCACGTGCGGGGTCGGGACGTCCGGTGGGTCTCCGCCGTGCGTGGCCTGCTGTGGCTTGTCGTACCGGCGGTGGCGGTGGCCAGTGTTTCCGAGACCCGCGCGGTGGGACTGCCCGAGATCACGGTCGTCACGGCCGGCCGGGCGCTGGTGCTGGTGCTGGTGAGCGCCCTCCTGCGGGCACTGGTGCTGCGACTGCGCGAACACGAGGCGGATCAGCAGGTCAGCCGGAGCGGTGACGCCACCGCGCTGGTCCGGCTGCTGGAGGCCGCTGCCGCGACCCGACCGCACCACCCCGGGCGGTTGCGCCGACTGTTCGCCCGGCACCCGACGCCCCAGCGGCGGGCCGCCGCGCTGCGTGCCGGGCAGCAGGTGTCGGTGGATGGCCCGATGCAGGCCGCGGTGACCGGGGCGGTGACGGCGGTCGTCGCGGGGGCGGTGGCCCAGGCGGCGAACGCGTTGGCGTTGGACCGGGATCTCTCCGTGCTGCCGGCCAGTCTGGTCGGTGTGCTGCTCGGGTTCGGGCTGACCCCCGCGCTGCACCGCCGGGCGCTCACCGGCGCCCCGTCGCGGCGTTGGCTCCCGATCGTCGCGGCCGCCGCCGGCCTCGCCGTGGGTGGATTCCTCTTCCCCACCGGAACGACCGACGGCGGTGCGTCGTTCCCCACCGGCACCAACAGCCTGGGCATCAGTCTGTGGTTCGCGATCCTGGCCGCACTCGCCAGCATGGTCGCCGTCACCGCCTGCACCGTGCTGGCCGGGCTGGCAGCCCGCCGGGGCCTGGACCGGTTCACCCGACTCCGGCGAGGGCTCACCTATCTGACGGCTGCCGCGACCGTCACGGCGATCTGCTGGCCGTTGCCGGCTCTCGCCGTCGGCTTGGAATGGCCGGTTTCGATACGCGCCTGGCTGGTCTACGCGCTGCCCGACGCGCCGTGGCCGTGGCTGGGCCTGGCCCTGCCGACGGCGGTCGTGGCCCTGATCGGCTGGCGTCGTCTCGCCACCCGCGCCGCCCTGTCCGTCATGGCGGTGACCGGGCTGATCGGTGCGAGCCTCGCATCGGCACAGGCGCTCACGAATCCACCGGCCACACTGGACGCCGCGGTCGCCCTCCTCCAGCAACGAGAATGGATCTGCGCCCTGGCCGGGTGGGCGGCGTTCGTGGTGCTCGCCCTCGGACGCGGTGACCCCGGTGTGGGGAGGGCCCTCGTCGCCGGGGTAGGCGTCGCGGCACTGACCGGCACCTCGCAGTTCGTGCACCAGGTCGTCTCCGGTCGTACCGTGGACGCGACACTGCTCCGGCTCTATGTCGGTGTGCCGGTGATCTGGTGGTTCTACCTCGCGGTGCTCACGACGCCCGTCCTGATCGGGCTCTCCGCTCTCGCCGGACGGCTCGGCCAACGACCCGACCCGATCGGACGGCCGGCCCGCCGGAGCGGCACGCGAGCACGGGTGTGGCAGGTGCTCGCTCCGGTCACGGCAGCGCTCCTGGTCGGGGCCGCGGCCCTCGTCGGCCTGCCCGGCGGGCCGGTGCCGCTGCCCACCGCGGCACCGGCGACCACCGCCCCGGCGGCCGTGGGGGTGCCGTCACCGACCACCGTCGCTCCGAGCGCCAACGCCTCGCCGGGTACGCGGACCGGTGCGGATCCTGGCCGGATGCTCACCGTCGCGGAGGCGGGCGCCGCCGCCGGCGCGGTCCGGGCGAAACTGCCGGCGTTCTGGAAGCCGGAGCCGCAGCAGCAGGACACCGGTGAGTCCCGCTCCGTCGTCAAGCCGGCGGCCTGCCGGCAGTTGGCCACTGACGACTACCTGCGCCGGATCAAGCCGGACCGACGGGTCGACGAGATTCGCGGCTTCGCCACCAGGAAGACGCCGAGCAGCATCAGCGGGTCGACAGTCATCGTGATCGTCACCTCGTACGCCCACCCCGTGCCCGACACTCTCCTCGACGAGGCCGAGGTCGCCCGCGCCGCGTGCACCCGGTTCACCGCCACCGCCCCCGGTGGCGCACCGGTGCGGTTCACCGTGAGCGCCCAGCCGGCGCCCCAGGTGGGAGAGGAGTCCTGGCGGGTACGGTACGACCTCGCGAGCGGCAGCGGTTCGAGCAAGATCACCGGTACGACTCTGTACGGCCTGGTCCGGCTCGGCCACAACCTCGTGGTGGTGCAACTGACCGCCATCGCGGAGCCGCCGGACGAGGCGGTGTTCGAAGCGGCGGTCGCGTCGACGGTGACCGCCCTCAGCGGCTAGTCGTGCCCCGGCCCCACGTGTTTGCGGCCCGGCAGCTTCGCATCAGCACGACAGCCGGCGCGCGTGGGCCGTCCAACCTCCGTGCGGAGGACGGCCGCGGTCCGGCCCAGGACGCCGACGCCCTGGGCCGGACTGGTGTCGCAGCTCGCGGTCTTGCCGATCAGGTGACGTTGATGTCGCTGCACCACATGTAGGTCTGGTCCAGGTGCGACGCCCTCCAGAGCACGAAGAGGATGTGGTTCCCACTGCGTGAGGGGAGCGAGACGTTGAACGAGATGTTCTGCGCCGGCGCGTAGCGCCCGGTCGTCTGGATCAGGTCGAGGTTGCCCCACCCGAGCTGCTGGGTGACCGGGTTGAACCCCTGCTTGGTGACGTAGACCTGGAAGTAGTCAGCGCCGTGGCTGGCCTGGTCGTACAGCTGGACCGTGAGGTTGCGGCTGACGTTCGTCCTCTTCCACTCCCCGGGCTGGTTCACGCTGTTGTTCCTGGTCAGGCCGTTGCTGCACAGTTGACCGTCCGGGGTGCGAGCCTGGTACTGGCCGGCGAGGCCGTCCCGCAGCTGGCTCATCCAGTTCCACATGGTGTCGGGGTTGGCCTGGAACGCCTGCCAGCACATCGGGTCCTGCTGCTGCATGGCCGGGTTCATGTGCTGACTGCCCCAGGTCTTCCAACACTGATAGGCGCGACTCGCCGGGTTGATGATGGTGCCGTGGGCCTGGGCCGCCCCGGTGAAGGGCAGCGTACCGACCACCATGGCGACCAGCAGGACGACCACCTGGAGGGGTCGACGGACTGTTGACCGGGATCGTCCTCCGGATACATCGGACGTCTGTGAACGCACTGTTCATCCTCCGCTCTTCGGTACTAGAGATCACAATGGGAACGCTCCCAAACCAACTGTTACATCTATGAGCTTAGATATCAATACTGAGCTATTTATGGTCCGACATGGATCAAGGTGACCGGATCGCCCGCAACGGCATCCACCACTGGGTACGCGGACGACCCACACCCACCGGAGGGGCCCGCGGGCGAGCTGTCCAGCCTCCGGCGTTGCCGGGTACGACCGCTACGCCCGACCGCCCGTCGTGGTCAGAGACCTGCCGCGGCGTCGTACCGACGGCGCTGGTCGGCCATCTCCGACTCGGTCAGCGCCTCCTTCATTGCCAACTCCTCGTACTTGTCCGGGAACATCTCCCGCAGCCGGTCGACGAACCTGACGTCGGCGGTCGCCTCGACCACCTGGATGCCCGGCGGGTCGGTGGACATGTCCATGATCACCGGACCGGCCAGCTTGACCGCCACGTCCCAGGGACGCTTCTGCTCGGCGACCCCGCAGAGGTGGAAGCCGTACACCGTCCGCACGTCGGCGAGCGCGGTCGCCTCGGACGGCTCGTAGCCGTAGACGCGGACCCCGCAGATCACCTGCGGCTTCGTCTCCGTGGCTGCCGCCTGCTGGGCATTGTGTCCGGCGTGGTTGTGCTGCCCCGGGTCCGCCTGTTCGAGTGTGGTACGCATCCGGGCCGTGATCTGCCCCTGCAGATCCGCCGGCTCCGCCTCCGGGTCGGCCCGGTTCAGCAGTACGACCGTTCCGGCCGACACCACCAGCAGGATCACCGCCACCCACAGGAAGCGGTTCCGGTACCAACCCGCGAAACTCTCTCGGGAAATCATGACTGCTTCTCACCTCGTCGCCGGTACTGGTGGCTGGCAGACCGATCGGACGTCCCCGGCAGGTCAGACGTCGAGCGCGTGGGCCGCCGAGCGAGGGATGCGTACGGCGACCAGGGCTGCCCACCCGGGACGTGCCCGTGGCCCTGGAGCTGGCCCGGCGTTGCGGCACGCGAGCGCCTGCCAAAGCGGCGCGCTGCCGACACTGCGATGCTCCCGTGCTGGCCGGTCCCAGCGCGGTTGCCCCCGCGCTGCGGCGATGTGAGCCATTCCAACACGTTTGGATCCGTTCTGGCAACATCGACGGGCATCAGCGCAGGTGCGCTCGCCTCGACACCGGCAGCGGGCAGCCGCGTCGAGTGGAACCGCGTACCCCACCAATCGATCACCGACCGAGCAGGCCGGGGACAGACCGACGGGGGCCGTGATGCCGGTGCCGCAAGCAGCGCGATCACGGGCATGAGCAGCTCTCCCGCCGCCCACGGGGCAGCGACACGGCAGGTTTGCCATTCGCGTGAGTCGATGTATCTTGGGAACGCTCCCAGATCGCCACCTCCATCCACCTGCTTGAGGAGCCCCACCATGTCGCGACGGCGTTATCGCCCGGCCACCGTTCTGGCCGGGCTGCTCGCTCTGACCCTGTCTGTGTCTCTCCTGCCACCGTCGCCGGTGGCCGGTGCCGCCGCGGCCGGCCCGTCCCATACCCGCGCCGCGCCACTCGCCGAACTGACAGTGACATCCGAACAGGTGGCCTACGGTCTACAGCGCCCCATCGCGCTCACCGGGCTGCCCGACGGCCGGATGCTCATCGCGGAGAAGAACGGCACCGTGCGCGCCTACCACCCCGACACCGGCCTGGCGGCCGAGCCGGTGCTCGACCTGAGCGCCCGGATCGACACGTCGGACAACGAGCGTGGCCTTCTCGGCATCACGCCCGCGCCGAACTTCGCACGGACCGGGATCCTCTACGTGGCCTACACGAGCCTGCCGGCCGGCGCGCTGACCCTGGCGCGAGTGCCCATCAGCGCACCCGAGCGGTTGCAGGTGCTGCTCACCCAGGAGCACGCCGAGTACGGCAACCACAACGGCGGACAGGTAGCGTTCGGCCGCGACGGCTACCTGTACTGGTCCCTCGGCGACGGCGGCCACGCGAACGACCCGTTCAAGAGCGGTCAGAACCTCGGCACCCTGCTCGGCAAGATCCTGCGGATCGACGTCAACCGCAGCTGCGGGGGCAAGCGCTACTGCGTACCCTCCGACAACCCGTTCGTCCGCACCCCGGGCGCGCGGCCGGAGATCTGGGTCTACGGGCTGCGCAACCCGTGGCGGTTCTCCGTCGACCCGGTCGACGGCTCACTGTGGATCGGTGATGTCGGCCAGGGCCTGGTTGAGGAGATCAACCACATCCGCCCGTCGCAGCGTGGGGCGAACCTCGGCTGGTCCTGCCGGGAGGGCACTCCCGTCTTCGACCAGACGCAGTGCCGCCCGGGCGTGCGGTTGACCGACCCGGTCTTCGAGTACGAGCACTACCTCACGGAGAACTGCTCGGTGACCGGCGGCGTGGTGTACCGAGGGTCCGAAACCCCGGAGGCGTGGGGCACCTACGTGGCGAGCGACTACTGCTCGACGCTCGCATTCGCCGTACGCCCCAAGTCCACGGGCGGCTACGAGTCCGCCACGATCGGCAACTTCCCCATCCAGCCGACCGCGATCGGCACCGACGTGCGCGGCGAGTTGTACGTGCTCAGTGACCTCCCGGGGTGGCTGAGCCGGGTGCGGTTCGAGCGGGTCCAGCCCGCCTCCGGCGGCGGAGCGGCAAACCGCTGAGTCTCGGGTGATCCCGGGTGCTCTCCGGAACCGTTGCCTCCGGAGAGCACCTGCGGACGTGCCGTCAGTCAGCGTGGTCGGAGACGTTCGCGCGGGCGGCGGCGTACCGTTCGCGGACTGCCGGCACGGCTTCCGCGTCGTACACCTCGACCTGCCCGATCGTCCACGCCGGAGGCCGCTGGCCGCCCGACAGTACCCAGGCCGCCTGGCGGGCGGCGCCGTCCGCGACGTACTCCCCCAGCGGTGGGGGGACGAGCACGGGGCAGCCGAAGACCGTGGGCGCGATTCGGCGGACCGCCTCCGAGCGGGCGCCGCCGCCGACCAGGATGACCCGGTTGACAGTCGTGCCCTGCGCGATCATCGCAGCCAGCCCGTCGGCGAGTGCGCACAGAATGCCCTCCACCGCCGCACGTGCCAGGTGCGCGGGGGTCGAGGTCCGCAGGGTCAGACCGTGTACGGCTCCGGTGGCGTGCGGGCGGTTCGGTGTGCGCTCGCCCTCCAGGTACGGCACCAGGACCAGCCCGTCGGCGCCCGGCGGGGCGGACAGCGCCAGCGCGGACAGCTGCGCGTGGTCCACCCCCAGCATCGTCGCGGCAGCGTCCAGCACCCGGGCGGCGTTGAGCGTGCACACCACCGGGAGGAAACGGCCGGTGGTGTCGGCGAACCCGGCCACGATCCCACTCGCGTCGGCGGCCGGCACATCAGAAACGGTGGACACGATGCCACTGGTGCCGATTGACACGATGACGTCGCCCGACTCGGCGCCGACACCCAGTGCGGCCGCCGCGCAGTCGCCGGCGCCGGGGCCCAGGGGCGCGCCGGTACGCAGGTGACCGGCCCGGCCGGTCGGCCCGAGCACCTGCGGCAACAGCAGGCCATCCCGACCGAACGCCAACCGGATCAGGTCCGGACGGTACGCGCCGGCCGCGGCCGACCAGTACCCGGTTCCGCTGGCGTCGCTGCGGTCGGTACGAAGGGCATCCAGCCCCGGCGCGCCGGCCAGACGCCAGGTCAGCCAGTCGTGCGGCAGACACACGGCAGCCGTACGGGCGGCGTTCTCCGGCTCGACCGAGGCCAGCCAGCGCAGTTTGCTGACGGTGAAGCTGGCCACCGGCACCAGGCCGACCGCCTGCGCCCAGGCTCGCCGCCCGGTCTCGCCGCCGCCGAGATCCGAGATCAGGTCGGTGGCGGCACCGGCCGAGCGGGTGTCGTTCCACAGCAACGCGTCCCGAACCACGGCGCCCTCGGCGTCCAGGCACACCATGCCTTGCTGCTGCCCGGCTACCGAGACGGCCGCCACGTCGTCCAGGCCGCCAGCCTGCGCGACAGCGTCGGACAGCGCGGCCTCCCAGACGGCCGGGGGCACAGCGGTGCCGCTCGGGTGCGGTGCGCGGCCCTCGCGCACCAGCTCTCCGGTCTCGGCGTCGCGGATGACGACTTTGCACGACTGGGTCGACGAGTCGACCCCGGCGACGAGCGGCACCGTTCCTCCCGAGGGGTTTTCGATCAGCGGCCAGATTTGTTCAATGGCTGAATTATTTGACCGCGCCACGGCGCCGTCAAGACTGTGGCGCGGCCGGCCGGCGTGGCGCCCAGACCCGATGCGGGCAGTGCGCCGAGTCCCGGGGGCCGTCGTCGGCCCGGTCGCCAGCCAGGACGTTCCGCACGGGCATGCGCACGCCTAACCGAACGACCATCAGTTCTCGGCGCGCGAATACAATCCGGAGCCGGAGAACCGTGAGTCAGATGCACTCATCCCCACACTGGAGGTTCGATGCCCAAGGGCTACTGGGTCAGCGTCTACCGCACCATTTCCGACCCTGAGAAGCTGGCTGCCTACAACAGACTGGCCGGTCCGGCCGCCCGGGCCGGGGGCGGGCGCACCCTCGTCCGTGGCGGTCGGGTCGCCGCATACGACGCCGGGATCGCCGAGCGTACCGTCCTGGTCGAGTTCGACAGCTTCGAAAAGGCCGTCGCGACATACGAGAGTGCGGCCTACCAGGACGCGCTGGTCGCCCTCTCCGACGGCGTCGAGCGCGACTTCCGCATCGTCGAGGGCATCGACTGACCGAGGTCCAGCATCACTGGGACGGGCAGGCGGCCACCTCGCGAAATTCGGGGTAGGGCCTACCCCACCGGCGACCTTCCCGCTCGCTGGATGTCTTCCGGACGGGCCTCTTCCTAGGGTCACAGGAGAGTTGTCTAACGCTACTCCTATCCCTTTCGGAGGTCGTCACGTGAATCCTTCCACCGAGAACCCACAAGTCGAGAATCGGGCGCCCGGGACGCTCTCCCGGATCGTCGACGTCGACGCCCTGCGCGCCGTGGCGCTGCTTTTCATCCTGATCGTCAACATCGCCTTCTTCGCCTCCGGCTATTCCTTCCAGCTCATTCCGGACCCCGCCCACGACTCGTGGAGCGACCACACTGTGGTGTGGCTTGTCGAGATGCTCCTCGCCATGAAGGCGTACCTGCTCTTCTCCTTTCTGTTCGGCTACAGCTTCACGCTCCAGCTCGACTCCGCCGCACGGCGCGGCGTCGACTTCGCCCCACGATTCCGGCGGCGGCTGGCCGGGCTCTTCGTGGTCGGCATCCTGCACGCGGTGCTGCTGTTCCAGGGCGACATCCTGACCACGTACGCGTTGCTCGGCCTGGTCCTGCTCGCCATGCGGGGAGTCAAGGTCGGCACCGCGCTGCGCACCGCCGTACTGGTGACCGCTGGGATCGGCTTCGTCCTCGCGCTCGCCGCCACGGCCGGGACCCAGCTGGTGACCGATCCGGCGACGGCACTCGCGGCGGGGCAGCGGTCCACCGAGGCACTACAGGGCGGCCTCGGCTCCGTGATCGCCGAGCACGTACGTCAGCTGCCGGCGATGTTCGGCGCGCTCCTCGTGCAGGGGCCGCTCGCCCTCTCGGCCTTCCTCTTCGGTTACGCGGCCGGGCGGCGGCGGCTCCTCACCAACGTCGGCGGTAACCGGCAACTCCTGCGTCGCGTACAGCAGGTGGGCTACCCGGTCGGCCTGGCCGGTGGGGTGATCTTCGCATCGGGCGGTGGCACCTCCAACCTGACCGGGCTGACGGCGGGAGTGCTCACCGCGCCGCTGCTCGCGGCCGCGTACGCCGCCACCCTGCTCCAGTTCTTCCAGACCGACCGGGGGCGCAGGGTCGTCGCCGTGCTCGCACCGGCCGGTCGGATGTCCCTGTCGAACTACCTGGGGCAGTCGCTGCTCTGCGTGCTGGTCTTCACCGGCGTCGGGCTGGGCCTCGCCGGTACCGTCGCGCCCCCGGTCGTCGTCCTCATCGCGCTTGCGATCTACGGTGTGCAGGTCGCCCTCAGCGCGGCGTGGATGGCCCGGTTCCGGTACGGGCCGATGGAGTGGCTGCTGCGGGCCTGGACCGAGCAGCGGTGGCCACGGCTGCGGGCGGTGGACCCGGCATGACGGGTCCCGGTGGGGCGCCAGGGTGGCCGGGTGGACGCCGGCGACCGTTGCGGCGGCATCGGCACCCCGCACTCGATGCCGAGTTGCTGGGCGAGCTGGCACGCCAGCTCGCCCAGCCGGGTCTCCCCGGCGCGGTCCAGGGCCACGCTCAGATCGGCGTACGCGTAGACCAGCTCCAGCCGGTCGCCGGCAGCATTGAGCAGAGCGGAGCCCTAGTGCGGCCCCCGGCCAGACCCCAGACATCAACCCTGGCCACACCGAGGATGGTCTGGCCAGGCACCACTGAGCCACCAGCCAGACCCGATGCCAGCGGCCAGGGTCACTCCGCCGCGGGGCCCTCCGCTGCGGGGCCGAGGGAGCGGATGCCGTCGAGGGCTACGCGGGTGGCGCTCAGCAGCACCCCCAGCAGCTCCTCCGGCGACGGGTTGCGGGCGAAGGTGGTGAACGCGACGGTGACCATCGAGCCGACAAGGGCGCCGACCGCGGCCGCCGCGTCAGCCTCCGCCAGCTCACCCGGGAAGGCGGTCAGCAGCGCCGCGGTCAGCTGCTGCTGGGCGGAGACCATGCGGCGCAGCACCCCGGCCTGCAACGCCGGCGTGGACAGCACCACGTGCACCCGACGGACGGCCAGGTCACCGGTCAGGTCGCGGGTCGCCGCGCCGGAGGTCACCGCCGTGCGCAGCGCGCGCAGCAGCACGTCGGCCACGGTCTCCCCGGCGTGCCGCTCGGCGACCAGCGCGGCGATCTCGTCGACCCGCGACTGCGAGTCGGCGAACAGGATGTCCTCTTTGCCGGGGAAGTAGGCGAAGAACGTGCGGGGTGCGATGTCCGCGGCGGCGGCGATCTCGGCGATGGTCGTCTCGTCGTACCCCTTGCTGGAGACGAGCTCGATCGCCGCGGTGATCAGCGCCGCGCGGGTGCGCTGCTTCTTGCGTTCACGCAGGCCGGGTGGTCGGGTCACAGGGGCCAACCCTACTCTTCCGGCACTCGGTAAATAAACGCACTCGTTGCATATTTGCATCGAATGTTGTATCCCTGAAAGACATGGAACGCCCACTGGACCGGCTCGGTCGCCTCTGCGCGCGACATCCCTGGCGGACCCTCGTCCTCTGGCTGTTCGCGGCCGGCGCGCTGCTCGGTGTCGGCCAGGGGGCCGGGAGCACCTTCGTCAACGACTTCCGGGTGCCCGGCACCGAATCCCAGCAGGCCACCGACGTGGCCCGGGAACACTTTCCGACCTACGGCGTGGTGAGCGCGACGATCGTCTGGAGCGCCGAGGGGGGCGACCTACAGGATGCGGCGCGGCAGGCCGCGATGGGGCAGATGATCACCGCGATTCGCGGCCAACAGGACGTGGCGGCGGTGGACGATCCGTTCCCGAGCCCGGACGGACGGGCCGCGATGGTCAACGTCGACTACGGCAAGGAGTTGGGCGAGCTCGACGGCACCCACTACGACCGACTGCGCGAGGCCGCCAAGCCGGCCGAGGCCGCCGGCCTGCGGGTCGAGTACCGCGGCGCGGTCGTCGACCTGGGCACCGAACCCACCACATCCGCCGCCGAGTTGGTCGGCGTCGGTGCCGCGCTGCTCGTGCTGATCATCGCGTTCGGGTCGCTGGTCGCCGCCGGGCTGCCGCTCCTCGTCGCCGGCGTCGGCATCGTGGTCGGCGCCGCGATCGTCCTGCTCATCGGCCTGTTCGTCGACATCCCCTCGTCCGCGCCGATCATCGCGGTGATGCTCGGTCTCGGCGCCGGCATCGACTACGCCCTGTTCGTGCTCAGCCGGTTCCGGGCGAATCTCGCCCATCACGAGGAACCGGTGCAGGCCGCCGGGCACGCCACCGCGTCCGCCGGGCACGCGGTGGTGTTCGCGGGCGGCACGGTCGTGGTGGCCATCCTCGGCCTCAGCTTCGCGGGCATTCCGTTCGTCGGCGCCATGGGTGTCGCCGGTGCGGTGACGGTGGCAGTGATGGTCGTTGCCGCGATCACGCTGCTGCCGGCACTGCTCGGCCTGCTGGGGCACCGGGTCAACTCGCTGGCCGTTCCGAAGCTGTCGCGCCGGGCCCGGGCGGCGGGCCCCGCCGATCCGGACGACGAGAGCGGCCCGACGTACCGGTGGGGCCGACACGTGCAACGCTTCCGCGTGCTCTACGCGGTGCTCGCGACGGCCTTCCTGCTGGTGCTGTCCTCGCCGGTGCTGTCCCTGCGGCTGGGCACGCCGGACGACGGCATCCAGCCCGCCAAGAACACCCAGCGGCAGGCGTACGACCTGATCGCCGAGCACTACGGGCCGGGCTGGAACGCGCCGCTGGTGCTCACCGTGACCGGCGCGGACGAGACGGGCCTGGCCACGCTCGTCCGCACGCTCGCCGCCGACCCCGACGTCGAGCTGGTGACGCCACCGGCGCTCAGCCAGGACGGCGGCGGGGTCGCGCTGGTCACGGCCATCCCCCGGTACGCCCCGCAGGACCAGGAGGTGTCCGACCTGGTCCACCGCATCCGGGACACGATCGGGCCCGAGGCGCTGGCCGCGTCCGGTGGCACCGCGTTGGTCGGTGGCGCGACGGCTGTGGTCATCGACATGGCCGACGTGGTCGGTGAGCGGCTGCCCTGGGTGATCCTGGCCGTGGTCGGCGCGGGCATGCTGCTGTTGCTGCTGATGTTCCGGGCGCCGGTGGTCGCGCTCAAAGCCGCGGTGATGACGCTGCTGTCGATCGGTGTCTCGTTCGGCGTCATCATCGCGATGTTCCAGTGGGGCTGGGGCCTGGACCTGCTCGGCATCGACAAGACGGTGCCCATCATGTCCGCGGTCCCGATGATCCTGTTCGCCGTCCTGTTCGGACTGTCGATGGACTACGAGGTGTTCCTGCTCTCCGCCGTCCGCGAGTCGTACGACAGGGATGGTGATCCGCACCGCGCCGTGGTGGTCGGCATCGGCACCACCGCGCGGGTCATCTCCGCGGCCGCGATCATCATGGCGTGTGTCTTCCTGAGCTTCGTCTCGGTTCCGGAGACGTTGATCCAGATGATCGGTATCGGCCTGGCCACCGCCGTCATCATGGATGCCACGGTGATTCGGATGGCGCTGGTGCCGGCCGTGATGAGCCTGCTCGGTAACACGGCCTGGTGGCGCCCCGGGCGCGGCCGGCCGCGCCTCGCCCCGGTGGTCGGTGCCGGCGGCGAGGCGGATCCGGCGCAGGGGCCCTCGTCTGGCACCACGGATGAGAGCCAGCGGGTCTGACCAGCCCGCACCGCCGGTCAGGCTTTCTCCGACCCCCTTCGGTGGTCTGACCGGCGCTCCCGTGGCCCGGGTCGCCCCACCGGCGCCCCGGGCCACATTTCTTGCCACGGCGGCAAGCCGGCACGGCACCAGAGCCAGCACGGCAGCACGCAGCAACGGCAGCAACGGACCGTCGGACGCGACAGCGTCCGACGGTCCGGTTCTCCTGTCGAATTCAGTCGAGGCGCGTGCGGCGGCGAGCGGACCGCTCGGTCACCGCGCGGGCCGCGGCGGTGAAGCGCGGTGCTCGGTCACGGAAGGTCCGGGGCGGTGAACGACGTGACGGCGTCGCGGATCGCGGCCGCGACGTCGGGCCAGCGGTTGTTCAGGTAGAAGTGGCCCCCCGGGAAGGTGCGCAGGTCGAACGCGCCGGTGGTGTGCCCCTGCCAGGCCCGGACGTGGTCGAGCGAAGCCCGCTGGTCGTCCTCGCCGACCAGCGCGGTGACCGGGCAGTCGAGTTCGCGGCCCGGCCGGTGTCGGTAGGTCTCGATGGCCTGGTAGTCGGCACGCAGCGCCGGCAGGATCATCTCCAGCAGCTCCGCGTCTTCGAGCAGGACGGCCGCGGTACCGTTGAGCTGCCGCACCTCGGCGATGATCGCCTGGTCGCCACGTCGGTGGAGACTCTCCTCGACGTGTGCCGAGGGAGCCCGCCGGCCGGACACGATGAGGCCGGCCGGCGGAGTGCCGTCGCGCTGCAACAGGCGGCCAACCTCGTACCCGATCACCGCTCCCATGCTGTGCCCGAACAGCACCAGCGGCCGGTCCGTCCACGTGGTGATTTCGGCGTGGATCCGTTCGGCCAACTCGTCGATAGTGACCAGCGGCGGTTCGCCGCGCCGATCCTGGCGGCCGGGGTACTGCACGGCGAGCACGTCGACTGTGGCACCGAGGTGGACGCCGAGCGGGTGGTAGAACGAGCCGGACCCGCCCGCGTGCGGCAGGCACAGCAGACGCGGCCGGTCGCCGTGCTGCGTGCCCAGCTTCTGAATCCATCGGCCGGTACGGAGACTGTGCGACATGACGTCCTTCCCGAGGGTGACGGAGCGGTTCACTCGGCGGCGGCGCCGCTGAGGATTCCGTCCAGCGGGGTACGCAGCCAGTGGCGTTCCCGCTGGCAGGGGTATGTGGGCAGGTCGACCAGCCGGCCGGCGACGGGTGCCGAGCGCCCGGAGATGGCGGGCCAGCGCGTCGGGTGTCGGGTGGTCGAAGACCACTGTGGCCGGCAGTTTCAGGCCGGTGACGGTGCTCAGCCGGTTTCGCAGCTCGACCGAGCTGAGCGAGTCGAAGCCGAGCGCCGCCGCCGGTGTCACACCGAACGACTCCCACAACCTCGCCAACGACACCATCACCGCCCAGGACGCCGGCTGCACCACATCCACCCGCGACAGATCACCCGACAACTCAGCAAGCAAATCCCAACCCACCAGCGGACGCAACACCTCAGCACCCTCCGCCACGGCATCCGCGAACACCGGAAACGCCTCCGCCAACTCCACACCCATTCCCACCCTGCCCCGGAAACACGAAAACCGGAGGCGACGCCGCCGCCGACTCGGCCACGCCGGTGTGCCGGCGGCCACCGCGGTGTGCTCAAGGGCGGCCCGGCTGCCGGCGAGAGTCAGGCCTCACGTCAGGTAGGAACGCGCGATCGGGGCGGACAGAGTCCGCCGCCGAGGCCGGGGCTGAACCTGGGGTCGACGGAGTCAACCGGGGTCTCCCCTCCCCTCCACGACGTGTCGGTCCGCGAGGACGGCGAGCCGCCCGACCGGTCCCGGCGGCAAGATCGACTCGGTCTTGGCAAACTCGCGGTGTCCCAGCGGCTCGGACACCCCGGTTTCACCAAAACCGAGTCGATCATCCATGGACTCGCCGCCGTCGCGGCCCGCTGTCGGGGGTGGGTCGTAAGTTCTGCGGCCGTGAGCGCCCTTCAGACGTACCGCTACCTTCGACCGTCCACGCTGCACCGGGGCGACCTGGCGTTGCAGACCAGTGGCGGGCCTGCGACAAACCCGCGGTTCTTCCTCGGCTTCCTGACGACTCCGCAGGCGGCGGCGGCCGGGTTGCTGGCGGTCGCCGAAGTCGCCCGGACCCGTTATCACCAGCCGGTCAGCCCGGCGAGTCTCGATCCCGTGGTCACCGGCAGCCGGGACCGGCTGCGGTTCGAGTCGTTCTCCGGCTGCTGCGGCGTGTACGCGCGGCTGGACGTCGTGCCGGCCGGGTTCGACGGCGACGTGGTCGAGCACGGCACCACGAACGTCGACGTGAACGCGCCGCTGCGGGAGGCGTTGGCCCGGGTGGGCGGCATCGACCCGCTGCACCTGTCGGTGGGGCCCGACGACCTGACGGTGTCCACCCTCGACGGGCCGGTGGTGGAGAAGAAGGTGCCGTTGCCCGGGCGGTGGCTCCGGGGGTTCGCCGAGGTCCATCTGATCGCCGCGGCCATGGCACCGCGGGCGGAGATCCCGGCGGCGGAGGCCGTCGGCTTCCTGCGCCGGCTGCCGGCGGGCAACGACCGGTCGGTGCTCTGGGTGGTGCCGGCCGGGCGCTCGCTGCGGCTGACCTCCCGCCCGGTCCCCGGCGCGGTGTGCCTGGCCGGCGCGGGACGGCTCGCCACCCTGCGGGGGCTGCTCCGCTATGCGAAGACCCTGCGGGTGTACGGGCCACCGACGGCGGCCGGGTCGCCGCCGCTGCCGAGCGTGTGGGAGCTCGACACCGGCGCGCTGCGGCTGTCGCTGACCCTGTCGCCGGAGCCCTACCGGGGTTTCTCCGGTGAGGGCGGCGCGCTGAGCGCACTCGCCACCGACGACGCCGCCGACGACGCCGCGCTTGTCGCCGCGCTGCTGTCCTGGGACCCGACGATCGATGTCCACGCGTTGGCCGCCTCGGCGGGGATCTCGGCGGACCGGGTCCGGGCCGCGCTGGCCCAGCTGGGCACCGCCGGCCGGGTCGGCTTCGACGTGGCCGAGGCGGGCTACTTCCACCGGGTGCTGCCGTACGACGCCGGTCGGGCCGAGCGGGACAATCCTCGGCTGGTCGGGGCGCGGGCGCTTGTCGAGGCGGGCGCGGTCACGCTCGACGGCGAGGCGTCGACCGTACGACACGGCGACGAGGTCTACCGGGTCCGCCGTCGGGCGGACGGGTCGTACACCTGCTCCTGCCCCTGGTGGGCGCGGCACCGCGGTCAGCGCGGGCCCTGCAAGCACGCGCTCGCCACGACGATGGTGGGCGCCGCGGTGGAGGTCGGGGCGTGACCGATCCGTTCGAGTTCCTGGTCCGGGGTGACATCGGCGCGGCAGTCGACGCGGTCACCGGCCTCGACGAGCGGGGGCGGCGGTCGTTCGCCGACGGGCTGGTGACCCACGTGCGCCGCCGGCGCGACAACTGGTGGTGGAACAAGGAGGCGACGGCCCTGGCGGTGGCCGCGATCGGGTGCCTGCCCACCGCCGCCGCGGCGGCCGAGCTGCTCGGCCGGCGCAACGTGTCGCTGCGGCGTGCCGACGCCGAGCCGGTGGTCCAGGTCGCGCGGACGCGCGGGGTGCCCTGGCTGGGCGAGCTGGCACACCGGCTGGCCGACCGGCTCCGCCGGAACGACCCGACGGACGGCTGGGATTTCGTCGCCGAGCTGGTGACCGTCGAGAAGGCGGCGACACCCACCGGTGACCAGTTCGTGCACGGGTGGCTCGCTCAGCTGGCGTGGCCGCCGGAGTCGCGGCGACCGATCCCGCTCGTGGACCGGCTCCGGGCGGATGTGTTCCTCGACGCCCTGGTGCCGCGCCTGTTCGAGGTGGACGGCATCGGGACGCGGATGTCCTTCGACGAGTTCATGACCGACGAGACGTTCGCGCTGCCACGGGCGCTGACGCGGCTGGCCGGCGAGGGCCGCCTGGACCGCCAGACGCTGCTCGACGGTTGCCTGAGCCGGCTGTTGCGCGGCGACCGGCCGGCCGCGTTGCGGGCGTTCGTCACCCTGCACGCCCTGCTGGAGCCCACCGCCGCCGAGGTCGACAGGCATCGCGGAGACTACCTGCGCCTGCTCGCCGACGCCCCCGGGTCGGTGGCGTCGATGGCGCAGCGGACGCTGCGGGGCCTCGCCGGCCTGGAGGTCGACGGGCTGCTCGACGCCTCGCGGGCGGTGCTCGTCCGGCCCGACAAGGCGCTGGTCCGCGCGCAGCTCGGCTGGCTGGACCAGCTCGCCCACCGGCACACCGACCGGGCGGCGCAGATCGCCGAGGTCATCGCGACGGCTGTCGACCACCCGGCGGCGGACGTCCGCGACCGGGCCGGCGCGCTGGCCGCCCGACACGGGTACGTGGTCCCCCGGCGGGTCGTCGTCGCCACGGTGGGCGACGACCTGCCGCCACCGGCCGGCCCGCTGCCCGCGCCCCCGGCCATCACCGACCCGGACGAGTTGGCGGAGGAGGTCGCTTCCCTGCTCGGCGGCCGAACGAGGGCGGCCAGCCTGGAACGGGTGCTCGACGCGGTGGTCCGGCTCGCCGGTGGCGACCGCGCCCGGCTGAAGGACGCCCTGGTTCCGGTGCTGCGGCGGCACCGCGCCAGCACGGAGGAACACCAGTGGGATCCGTGCTGCCTGTGCGGTCTCCTCGGCGGGGTGCTGCACGCGGCGGCCGACCCGGCAGAGGGCAGCGTCCGGCGGGGACGGTGGGCCGCGATGCGGGCGGCGCTGCGACGCCGCAGGACCGGCGGCCCGGCCCTCGATCCACGGGTGCCCCCGCCGCACCGGCTGCTGCGGGCGCGGCTGGCCGAGATCGGTGACCGCGTCGGCCCGCCCCAGCACCCCGGTCTGCTCGCGGCTCCGACCATGGCGAACGGTGCTGTCGATCCGGAGACGCTGTACGACCGCCTGACCCGGCTCGGCGAGCACGGCGCGTGGGAGATGGACCTGACGCAGGCCCTGCTGCGGCTGCCCGCGCGGGTCGACGAGCCCCTCGCGGCCAAGGCGGCGGCCCTCGGCACGCCTGCCGGTGACCGGCTGGCCGGCTGGCTACGCGCCGGGGGCCTGCCGACCCCGGACCAGCAGGTGGTCACGCTGCGCCGCCGGGAGCGTCGGCAGGGCCACGACTGGGGGTACGACGAGCTGCCTCAGCAGCGGACGCACGTGCTCCTCAGCCCGCCGGAGGGCGTGGACGACCCGTTCGGTCTGCTCACCGTGCCGGCCGGTTCCGTGGACAGCTACGTCGGCGACGCGGCCCTGCTCTGGCCGGCGGTGCTGCCCGGCTACCGGGGGCTCGTCGCGGCGTACGCGCTGCCGGACATCGCCAGTGGTGCCGACCAGGACGTGTCCGGTGGCGCCACGATCCTGCCGCTGCTCGCCGAGTGCGGTGGCGACGGCGGTCCCGCCGTCGACCTCGCGCTCGCGTACGGCCTGGGTGCCCGGCGCGAGTCCGACCGGGTCGCCGCCGTGGACGCGCTGCTGATGCTGGCCGCCGCCGGCGACCTGGACGCGCGCCGGGTCGGGGCCCACCTCGGCGCCCTCGCCGCCGTCGGTGACGTCACGCTGACCCGCACCGTGCAGCCGCTGCGCGACGCGGCCGCCGCCGGTGCCCCGCTCAGCACCTGGCGTCTGCTCGCCGCCGCGTTGCCCGCACTGCTCGCCGCGCCGAAGGCCCCGCGTGGCACCCCGGACCTGTTGACGGTGGCGGCGGAGACAGCGGGCGCGACCGGCGCCCGGGCCGACGTGCCCGGGCTGGCCGACGTCGCCGCGCGCGGAGGGTCGAGCCGGCTCGTCACCGAGGCGCGGCGCCTGGCCGACGCGCTCGACAGGTGATGCCCTCTCCGGGGGCCGCCTGGCACGATCACGTCGTACCACCAATTCGTACACCGACGGACCGCGCCGAACCGCCACCGCGTCCCCTACCGGTGCGCCCGGCATGCGAGGCTCAAGGTCCGCAACCAACGGGCCACGCCGCGTGGCCCCCGGCCACCACCGCCCCAGCCGCACGATTCCCGGCAGGACAGCGCGGCATCCCCCAAGCCCACATCCCTTGTGCCCGGAGGAACGCAGACCATGGACCACGCATCTCAGCTCATCCAGGAGCGGAGTGCCCCGCCGGCCACGCTGGTGATCTTCGGTGCCTCCGGTGACCTGACCCGGCGCAAGCTGCTGCCCGCGGTCGAGAGCCTGGCCCGGCACGAGCGGCTCCCGGACCAGTTCGCGCTCGTCGGCGTCGCGCGCACGTCGATGACCGACGAGCAGTTCGCCGCGAGCGCCCTCGGCGAACGCACCCTCGCCAGCAGGCGCCAGGTCCAGGGCGGCGTGCGGTACGTCACCGGCGGTTACGACGACCCGCAGACCTACGAGCGGCTCGTGCAGACCCTCGACGAGCTGGACGCACAGCGGGGCACGTCCGGCAACCGGCTCTTCTACCTGTCCACCCCGGCCGGGGCCTTCGAGCCGGTGATCAACGGACTGGCCGGCGTCGGGCTCAACCAGCCACGCGAGGGCTCCTTCTCCCGCCTGGTCATCGAGAAGCCGTACGGGCGCGACCTCGTCACGGCCCGCGAGCTCGACGGCGTGGTGCACAGCGCGTTCGACGAGCACCAGGTCTTTCGCATCGATCACTATCTGGGCAAGGACACCGTCCAGAACGTGCTGGCGTTGCGCTTCGCGAACTCGATCTTCCAGCCCATCTGGGATCGTTCCTGGGTCGACCACGTGCAGATCACCGTCGCCGAGACCCTCGGTGTCGGCAGCCGCGGCGGCTTCTACGAGGACGCCGGCGCGATGCGGGACATCGTGCAGAACCACGTGCTCCAGGTCCTCGCGCTGGCACTGATGGAGCCACCTGCCTCATTCGAGGCTGAGGGCCTGCGCAACGAGAAGGTGAAGCTGTTGCAGGCGATCCGGCTCCCCACCGACCGGGACATCGCCGAGGCCGCGGTCCGGGGGCAGTACACCCGGGGTGGCACCCGCGAGGAGCTGATGGCCGGCTACCGCGAGGAGACCGGCGTCGACCCCCTGTCCCGGACCGAGACCTACGCCGCCATGCGGCTCAACGTGGACAACTGGCGCTGGGCCGGGGTGCCGTTCTACGTACGCACCGGAAAGCGGCTGCCGGCCCGGCTCACCGAGGTGGCACTGCAGTTCCAGCGGCCGCCGCACCTACCGATCCCGACCGACCAGCTCACCGGCCTCGATGCTGACGCGCTGATCCTGCGGATCCAGCCGAACGAGGGCATCTCGCTGCGCTTCGGTGCCAAGGTGCCGGGCCACTCCTTCCGGGTCCGCACCGCCACGATGGAGTTCTCCTACGACCAGACGTTCGTCGAGGAGTCCCCGGAGGCGTACGAGCGTCTGCTCCTGGACGCGCTGATCGGTGACGCGTCGCTGTTCATCCGCAGCGACGAGGTGCAGCAGTGCTGGCGGATCGTCGACCCGATCATCGACAACTGGGAGAAGGACAACTCGCCGATCCCCACCTACGAGGCCGCCTCCTGGGGCCCGACCGACGCCGACCGGCTCATCGGCCGCAACGGCCGCAAGTGGCGCAACTCCGCGTGACCCTGCCGCTGGACGCCGGCCTACGCCTGGGCGAACTGTGGACAGTCGTCGGTGGTTCTCCTTGCCGACGGCGATCTTGGTGTCACCAAACGGCTGGCACGGCTGATTGAGCTGGTGTGACCCGGGGCGGGGCAGGTGACCGCGCCCCGCCCCGGATCAGATCAGAGTTCCCGGTAGTAGACGGTGACCGGCAGCGGCGTGCAACCAAGTGCTTCGTACGGGGCTCGGGCGGGCGTGGAATCCGTCCCCGCCCGTGCCGATCGTGACGACCTCGACGCTTCAAGAGAACAGGTCAGTGCGAGGCTGATTGTCGATGAGTCGGACGCGGCGAGTCGCTGCTGTCGTTCGAACGCGAACAGCAGATTCGCGAGTTTTGAGGCGTTGTAGGCCGTGGTTGGTCGGTACCCGTCGAGGTTCCTGAGGTCGAGGTGGGTGACGGAGCCTGCGGCGGCCGCCTTGCTGCTGACCGTGACGATCCGCCCGGCCGGTGATCGCTCAAGCATGTCGAGGAGGAGACCGGTCAGCGCGAAGTGGTCGAGGTGGTTGACGCCCAGCTGAGACTCGAAGCCGTCCTTGGTGCGCCGTGCCGGCTGTCACCACAGACCGGCGTCGTTGATCAGGACGTCGAGTCGCTCGAAGCGCTTGTGGAGGTCGCCTGCCGCGTGCCGCACGGTGTGGAGGCTGGCGAGGTGGAGTGCGAGGACACTGCCTCTGCCGGGTAGCGCACGCACGGCGTCCGCACCGCGTGCCGCGTCACGGAGGCCGGCCTCACCAATCGCGCCATCGCGGACGCTCTGGCCAGCGGCGGTTACCAGATACCCGCCGACGCTGACGCCGCCCTCAACGCCGCTTTCGCCGAACTCCTGCGAGAGGCGCAGCGACGCGGAACCGTCCGTCCGGACGGCACGCCCGACGACATCCAAGCCCTCGTGATCGGCTGCGTCGCGACCGCGCGGCACCTCGGCGTCACCGACCTCGTTCAGATCGTCGTCGTTGGCCTCCGCGCCTGACGCACGAAGTCTTCCAGCTCCACTTCGGCACACCCGGAGTGCCGAGAACGAGTGCGCGATCATCGGCAGAAGCCCGACTGCGGGGCAGCGGGAGCGACCGCCGGGCGGCTTGGCTGCTAGCGTTCGCCGCCATGTGGACCGAGGAGTTCGTGGCCGGGCGTCCGGCATGGCGGCACATCCCGTCGGGGGTCGTGTTCCGGGAGGTTCCGGGCGGCACGTTCCGGATGGGACTGTCCGAGGCGGAGCTGGACACGGTGCGCGCCATCGAGCGCAGCGGCGGTGTCGAGGACACGATCGAGCCGTTCCTCGCCAGCGCCGGGGACGCACAACCGGTACGCGACGTGCGGGTCGAGCCGTTCCTGCTCGCCCGGCACCCGCTGACCGTGGCGCAGGTCCAGCACTGGCTGCCCGAGTACGAAGACGACTACGCCGAGGCGACCACCGGCACGGCCAGGCTCGAAGGCGACCTGGAGGACCTGCTCAAGCTGTTGCCGTTCCAGCTACCCAGCGAGGCGCAGTGGGAGTACGCGGCGCGAGCCGGCACCACCACGCTGACCTTCCGCGGCGACGGAAAGCCCGACGAGGACCAACTCCTCGACGACTTCCGCGCCGACACGCGGACCGCGGCCAGCGAGAACGCGTTCGGCCTGGCGGCGATGGGGTCGGCGAACGAACTCTGCGCCGACGTGTGGATCCCCGGGTTCGACGGCGCACCATCAGACGCGCGACCACGGACCGGCGACGGCCCCCGGACCGTACGTGGCGGAGCCGCCGACCTCTACCCCTGGCAGGGCTGCGACGAGTGGCTGCTACTGCTCTCCGCCACCCGGTATGAGCACGCCGGCTTCACCGCGGTACGCCCGGCCGCACCACTGCCGCCCAACTGAGGGCGGCGGGCCTGAGCAGACCCTTCCTCAGGCCGGCAAGCAGACTCGATGGTCGCCGGACGGGGCTGCGGCCCCACCGCCGCGTACGCACGGCGAATCTGCTCCGGCTCGTCGGCGTCGAGCGGCAGCCAACGACCATCCGTGCCGGCCGTCCACCCCGGACGGACGGCCGCTCCGCCGATCCTTGATCCATGTTCGTCCGGCGCCGCGACGATGTTCCTGGCCTTTTGGCAGCCTCCGTGGCAGCGGGTGTGGCGCGGGCGCCGCACGCCCCACCGCAACCCCCGACGGGATGAGTGATCAACCGTAAAGGTTGATGATCATCGACTTAACTTGGGGTTATCTGAGCGCTACTCACTTTTCGGGAGGACGTAGTGGAGTCAGGTAGACGGCTGTGGGGTGCTCCCTCACGAACTTCTCACATGTCGCATGGCCGCTGGGGGCGCGTGGGTGCGGTGGGCATGTCAGTGGTGCTGGCCGCGACGATGGCGGACTGGGTGACGCGGGAGCCGGCTGCTGCTGCGGCGCCGCAGGCGCCCGTTCAGCAGTCAGCGCCGAGCCCTCAGGTGCTGGAGCGGCCTGATGAGGCAGCCGCGTTGGTGACAGCGCGGGTCACGGGCAAGAAGGTGAAGATCACCAGCCGGACGTCGGAGACGGCGGAGCATTGGGCGCTACCGAGCGGTGAGATCGAGGCGTTGATGGATTCCGCCCCGGTGCGGTTCCGGGAGTCGGACGGATCCTGGCGACCGATCGACACGAAGCTCGTCGCGCGAGGCGATGGCCGTCTGCAGATGGCAGCGAGCCGGTTGCAGGTGTCCCTTGCTGGGCCGGCGGTGTCGAGCCGGGGTCGGTCGCAGCCGTTGGCGTCGGTGACCGTGCGTCCTGGTCGCACGTTCGGTTACAGCCTTGAGGGCGCGGCGAGCGTCGCCCCGGTGCTGGACGGCCCGACAGCCCTGTACCGGGACGTGTTACCGCACACGGACGTGGAACTTGTCGCCTCCGGCGCGGAGCTGAAGGAGACGGTGATCCTCCAGTCACCGCAGGCGGGCAACTCATGGCTGTTCCCGCTCCAGCTCGATGGGCTCACACCGCGGATGGAGAAGGACGGTTCCGTCGCGCTGCTGGACACCGCCGGCAAGGCGGTGGCATGGATCCCGCACGGCTCGATGCAGGACTCCCGGGTGAAGTTGCCGACCGGTGAGCCAGTGTCGTCGGCCGCGGTGGACTACGAGCTGGTGAAGACCGCGAAGGGTAGCGCGCTGCGGGTGACAGCGGACGCCGCATGGCTCCGAGACCCGGCGCGGGTGTGGCCGGTGCGGGTGGACCCGACGATCACGACCCTGACGACCGGCGATGTGACAGCGGACAGCGACCCGGGCACGGACGCGGCTTCGCAGAACGGTCACTCGCTGGCGGCCGGGACGGACAACGACGGCGACGCGCGTTCGTTCATCCACTTCGACAATTTCACCAGCGACGGCCTCTTGGGCAAGCAGATCACGGCGTCGAAGTTGAAGCTGTTCCACACCTGGTCGTGGGACTGCACCACCCACCTGCCGTTCAACGTGCACAAGGTGACTCAGGCGTGGACGGTGGCGAACCTGTCCAGCGGGGTGTGGCCCGGTCCGACGCTCAGTTCGGCGATTGCGTCATACACGATCGCCGACAACTATCCGGCGTGTACGAACACGTCGGCGAACCGAAGCACCGGCAAGTGGCACACGGTGACCCTCCCCACGACGACGTTCAACGAGTGGGCCGGTGGTGGTCTGAACGAGGGTCTGGCGTTGACCGCGTCCGAGACCGACCCGAAGGCGTGGAAGCGGTTCACCTCGGCCAACTACAACGCCGGCTCGCACATGCCGAAGCTGGAGTTGACCTATCAGTCGTACGCGACGGTGACGGCACGAACAACCGTTCCGTCGACGCCCTGCGCCACCGGCTCCGGCGCCCCGTACATCAACTCGAAGACGCCGCAGTTGCGGGCGCAGGTCAACGACGCGGAGGGCTCGCAGGTGCGGGCTGAGTTCGAGTGGCTGACCGCCAGCGGCACGCGGATTGGTGGCACGACCGTCGGCCCCGGTTCGTCGGGTTCCTGGCTCGCAACCACCGTGCCGACCGGCACCTTCACCGAGGGCAGCACGTACTCGTGGCGGGTCCGCGGCAACGACGGTATCGCGAACGGGCCATGGACGGGCCTGTGCTCGATGATCATCGACACTACCGCGCCTTCCGCGATGCCGGCGGTTTCCTCCACGGCATACCCTGCGGGCCAGTGGGCCGGAGCGGCCGGCACCGCCGGCAACTTCACCTTCGACGCATCGGGCGTGAGCGACGTGGCCGCTTACGAGTACGGCCTCAACGTCAACCCGCCCAACCAGACCGTCAACGCGGCCAGTCTCGGCGGGAGCGCCACCGCCGCGATCACCCCGACCGCTGATGGGCCGCAGACGCTGTACGTGCGCTCGCGTGACCGGGCCGGCAACCAGTCGACGATCCGGGCGTACACCTTCAACGTCGGCTCTGGCGCGGTGACCTCGCCCAAGGAGGGTGACATCACCGCGGCGAAGGTGGCCATCACCGGCGTGGGCCAAGCGGCCGCCGCCGGTGTTACGTACCAGTGGCGACGCGGCGACGCCGACGGATGGGTAAGCATCCCGGCCGCTCACGTGAGCGTGGCCGCGGGCGGCGCGGCGGTCACCTGGCCGCTGGCCAGCAGCGGCGGCGGGGCCTTCCCCAAGCTGAACTGGGACGTGGAGGCGACGCTCGCCGCCGCGGACGCCGAGTCGATCCCCCGCGACGGCCCGCTCCAGCTACGCGGCATCTTCACCGGCGGCACGGGCGGCACGTCCAGCCCTGCGAAGATCATCTTCGATCGGGCCCAGGCATCCGCCGCGTCCGAGGAGGTTGGACCTGGCTCCGTCAATCTGATCACGGGTAACTACAGCCTCTCGGACAGCGACGTGTCCGTGGACTCGTTCGGCAGTGATCTGACGGTCACCCGCTCTTACAACACCCGCCGAGCGAACGACACCGACGCGGCGAACATGTTCGGCCCCGGCTGGGTCTCCGGCACGGTGATCGAGGAGGCCGACGCGCCCTACACGGCGTTGAGCGTCTACGGCTCACTCATCCAGGTCGGGCTGCCCGAGGGCGAGACGATCGGGTTCACCAAACGCACCGCCGCTGCCTTCGATCCGGAGGTCGGGATGGAGTCGCTGAAGCTGGCCTACGACGGCACCGGCGACAAGTACACCCTCACCGACGACGAGGGCAACACTGTGCTGTTCACCCGGGTCACCGGTACCGCGGCCGGAAAGTACTTCCCGACCTCGGTCACCGCGCCGGGCAGCAACCAGACCAGCACCCTGGGCTGGGAGAAGGTGACGATCAACAGCAAGGAGATCGTCCGACCCACCCGGATGCTGGCACCGGTGCCAGACGGGGTCAACTGCGCCACCCTGACCCGCGGCTGCCGCGCCCTCACCTTCACCTACGCGACGGCCACCACCGCGACCGGCACGGCGGAGGCGTCCTGGGGCGATCACGTGGGCCGGGTGAAGGACATTTCCTTCACCGCCTGGGACCCGGACCTGGCCACTCCCGCGATGCGCACCGTGCCAATGGCCCGGTACGCGTACGACAACGCGGGGAGGCTCCGGGCGAGCTGGGACCCGCGCCTGGACTGGAATGACGCCGGTACCACCCGCCACCTCTGGGACACCTACGGCTACACGGCGGAGGGAATCCTCAACGTCGTCAAGCCGAACGCCCAGGAGCCGTGGCAGCTCAGCTACACCACCATCCCGGGTGACCCCGGGCTGGGCCGGCTGCACAAGGTGACCCGCTCGGCGCTCACCGCCGGCACTGCCACGCAGACGGTGGTCTACAAGGTTCCGGTCTCCGGCACCGGGGCGCCCTACGACCTCTCACCAGGACAGACCACCCGGTGGGCCCAGACCGAAGCGCCAACCGACGCCACTGCGGTCTTCCCGGCCAACCAGGTTCCGAACGGCAACCCGGCGACGGGCACCCTGCCGTCGTCGTACGAACGGGCGACTGTCACCTACCTCGACGCCAACGCCCGGGAGGTCAACACCGCCACACCGGGAAGCCACATCGGCGCGACGTGGTACGACCAGTGGGGCAACACCGTCCGCACACTGAGCGCCGGCAACCGGGCCCGTGCCCTCAACACCGGGTCGTCCGACGACGCGGCAGCGGAAAGCATGCTCGCCCGCCGCTACTCCACCCTCAACCTCTACTCCTCCGACGGCCAGCGGTTGACCAGCACGATGGAGCCCGAGCACGACGTGATGCTGCCAAACGGCACCACCGTGCGTGGGCGCAGGCACACCATGAACACCTACGACCAGGGCGCGCCGACCACCGGCGGCCCGTACAACCTGGTGACCACCCAGGTCGTCGCCGCCCGGATCTGGGACGCCAACGGCGTGGAGAGTGATACCGACCAGAGGATCACCACCACCGCGTACGACTGGGCGCTGCGCCAGCCGACCGTGGTGACGGTGGACCCGGCCGGGTTGGCCCAGAGCACCCGCACGACCTACGACCCGGTCACCGCCCTGACCACCTCGACCACGGCTCCGGCGGGCGGCGCCACCACCAACACACCCGCCACCCGGACAACCATCTACTACCGGGCGACCTCCGGTTCCGGTTACGGCGAGTGTGACCTGAAGCCGGAGTGGTCCAACCTGCCCTGCCGGGTGCAGTCCGGCGGCCAAGCCGCCAGCGGACCAGAACTGCCGGCCAAGTCCATCACCTACGACATGCTCAACCAATCGCGGGTGGTCACCGAGAAGACCAGCGCCGGCACGCTGCGGGCCACCACCACGACCTACGACAGCGCGGGCCGCGCGTACGAGACCAGCGTGGCCGCGCCAGGGCTCGGCACGGCAGTGCCCATCAGCCGGAACGTCTACGACCCCGCGACGGGCCGCCTGCTGCGCAGCCAGCAGGTGGTTGGCGGACTGGCGACCGCGCAGGTGGAAGAGGGATACGACAGCCTGGGCCGGCAGACGTCATACACCGACGCCGACGGAGTCACGTCGACCACCACGTACGACCTGCTCGGGCGGGTAGCGACCAGCAACGACGGCAAGGCCACCCGGACCTACACCTATGACGGTGGCGCCGAGCGGCGTGGTCTGCTCACCTCGGTCAACGACACGCAGGCCGGCACCTTCTCCGGCAGCTACGACGCCGACGGCACACTGATATCGGAGACCTGGCCAAACGGCATGCAGGTCACCACGGAAACCGACGAGACGGGCACCCAGGTCGGCATGACCTACGTCAAGCCGGGCTGCGCGTCCACCGACTGCACCCTGCACACCGAGTCGGTGGTGGAATCGACGCACGGCCAATGGCGAGACCGGTCGTCCAGCCTGTCCGAGCAGAACTACACCTATGACCAGGCTGGCCGACTCACCTCGATCCAGGACACCATTGGCGGCCAGTGCACCACCCGCTCGTACGGGTTCAGCACCTCGTCGAACCGCACCTCGGCCAGCGCCTACGGTCCGGGCACAGACGGTGTCTGCCAGACATCGACTCCGGCATCGTCGCGTACCTGGACATATGACACAGCAGACCGGGTCAACACCGCCGGTTACGCCTACGACGCGTTGGGCCGCACGACGACGGTGCCCGCGATCGACACCGCCGTCACGTCGGGAGCGAACGCGACCATCACGTACCACTCGACGGACCTGGTGGACACGATCACCCAGGGCGGACGCACGACGGATTACGTCCTGGACGTCACCGGTGAGCGAGTCCGCTCGTGGACCGACAACGCCAGCGGCACCGCCCTACAGTCGGTGCACCACTACGACGGGGACGAGGACAGCCCGTCGTGGACACAGGAGACCGCCGCCCGATTCACCCGACCGGTGTCGGGCCTGTCAGCGATGGCCGGCATCTTCGACAGCGAAAGCGCACAGGTCGACTGGCAGATCACCAACCTGCACGGAGACCTGATCGCGACGATCCACGCCGACGACGAAGGCCTGTCCCGCACCAGCGAAGCGACCGAGTACGGAACGCCGCGCAATCCAGGCGACACCGGAACGCAGCGCTACGGCTGGCTCGGCGCCAAGCAGCGAGCAGCCGACACACCGTCAGGCATCATCCTCATGGGCGTCCGTCTCTACAATCCGACTACCGGCCGCTTCCTCCAAGTCGACCCCGTCTACGGGGGCAGCGCCAACCCCTACGAATACTGCGGAGCCGATCCGGTCAATTGCATCGACCTTGACGGAAAGCGGGCAGAATGCGGCTGTAGTAGCGACAGCGGCTGGAAGAGACCGGTAAAGAAATGGATCCAGCGCGTACTCAGCGGCGCCAAGCGTCTAAATAACAAATTCACCAACTGGCAGGCCAGGACGGCAGCGCGAGGCTTCTTGAACGGAGCGAGGGGGATCAGGTCGGGCTGGTCGGCCGCAGGAAAGAAGCTCTGGTCAAGCAAGTTCTTTGGTGTGCGAAGCAGATGGTTTGGCAATCAGGGTGCCGGCAAGGGAGCGCGTGCAGGTCGCCTCAACGGACCTGGCAAAAAGGGCTGGCGTGTTGGTTGGAGCGTGAAGCCACGCGGGGGCGGAGGATATGGGTGGGTCTTCCGTGTCCGCACCGGTGGCGGGCGAAAGTGGGACATCATCAATGGGCCGCGAACATAATAGGAAATTTTCATGGAAAAGTTCTTGAAAGACATGGTCGAAGACATTAATGACGCAGCCACCATCAGGTGGAACATCGATCGAGATGGGGTCTCGACGCTATTTGTGGAGCCGATAAAAACTGGGCCCTGCCCATTCAGCGTGGCCTGGAGCGCACATGAGATTGTTGTCGGTTTCGCGCTCGACTCCCGTTTGGAATTCGGGCCGGGCGACGAGGACCTGCCCCTCATCGAGAAAGTGATCGCCGCGTGTATCGACGGGCGGGTGACGGTGGTCGCTTCGGGCCGGCGGCGCGGCGCAGCGATCGAACTCGATGATGGCTCGGTTGTAGGTGACGCCGCCGCAGTTCGCCGGGCGGACACCGAACGGCGGTCCTACTACCAGCCCTACCAGCGGACGGAACGGTAATTAACTGAACCCGGGGGCTTGCGGATTCAGTGTCCGCAAGCCCCCGGGTGTCTTGATGGCGGAGGCCACCCGGAGGAGCCGGTCCAAGCTGACCTACAGGTGAGCGGCGAGAGCGCCGGGATAGTCGCGGTCGGTGCCCCTCGCGTTCCTCTCCCCGCGCAGCATGTCGTCGACCCAGCTGGTTGCGGCCCCTGACGACGGTGACCAGCACGACGGCGGTGCCGGGATCGTCCAGGACGGGGCGCAGCCGGCCAGGTGAACATTGCGCGAACGAATGAGTGTCGAGTGGATGTTCGGGGCACCACCTGTGCAGACACCGAAGACGACAGGCGAGGTGTGTGATGACCGAACCCGCAGCCAGTGGCGGTCTCGTCGACCCGGAGATCGCCCTGCAACGCCAGGTCGAGACGCTGAAACAACGTTTCCCGGATGCTGACGAGAGGGAGATCTCCGCCCTCGTCCACGGGACGCACCAGCGCCTCAAGGACGAGGCGAGCATCGACTCGCACCTGGTCGCCCTGACCGAGAAGCAGGTGACGGAGGAACTGCGCAGCGGCGGTGGGACCGTTCACATCCGTAGCGACAACACGGCCTGAGCAGCAGCAGGAGGTGATGGACACGAAACCGTCGCCTGCCGACAGCGGATGCCGGTCCCGGACGACCGACGCGGCCACCCGCGGCTGGCCCGCCGTGCCGGGACCGGCACCTCGACGGTCAGGGCCGGAGCCACCAGGGGCTGGTGTAGGCCACCGCGAAGTCGTTACAGGGGTGACCGGCGGGGCCAGGGGTGCCGTTGGTCAGCGACGGGTCGGAGATCCGCAGCACCACCCAGTCGCCGTCGGTGACGTTGAGCGGCACTGTGAGGTCGGTGACCTGACCGTTGACGGTGTCGACGACGTCGACGACGGTCGGCGCCGAGGTGCCGGGACGGAGGACCTGGATCCGCAGCGGCTTGCCGTCCCAGGCTGGCCCGCGGTCCAGATCGAGGAGGAACCGAACGTCACCGGAGGTCATGTTCAGCACACCACCCATGCGTACACCGTTGGCGACGGCGTCCACCCGCAGCCCCGAGACGCGGGTGGCGAAGGAACGGCGAGCGGCCATCGCCTCGAACACCGCGGCGCGGGTGTTCTCGGCGACCCACAGGCCGCTGCGGCCCTTGCCTTCGTGGAAGCCCCAGGTGGTGCCGTGCTCGTCGGTGACGCCGGTCAGAGCCGGCCGCCAACCGGCGTTCAGGCACGCCACCAGCGGTGACGTCATGCCCGACGACCAGCCCTCGAAGAGGAAGTCGTCGGTGCGGTTGAACATTTCCAGCCCCACGAGCTGAGCACGGGCCGAGGCGTTGAAGGAGAAGTTGTTGAACCGGCCCGCCTCCCGACCGGGGTGATTGAAGCTCGCCAGACCCCCGGGCCGGCCGGCGAGCCAGTTGTACAGGCTGCCAGGGCTGCCGGCCCGCAACAGGTCGGCGAAGTCGGAGGTGTTCCAGACGTTGATGTGCCCCTGCAGCGGATGCGACCACTCGAAGCCGCGGATCGCGGTGAACTGACCCGGGTCGTTGGCCGCGTTGGCCAGGTCACCGGTGGTCCGCCACTCGGACGAGCTGAGCCCGTCGATGGAGAAGAGCGTCGCGTGATCGGTGAGGGCGGCGACGTCCAGGCCGGCCTCGCGCATGGAGGCGAACGCGGCCTCGGCACTGCCGTCACCATCCGACATGACCGTGTGGTTGTGCATGTCCGCGTGGACCAACGTCGTGCCCTGGGTGATCAGGGAGGACCGGCCGGCGCCGACCGCCGCGGTCGGGGCGCCGGCCGTCCTCGTGTTGGCCGCCCGGGCCGCACTCGGCAGCGCGGCCAGCATCAGCGTCCCGCCGGCGCCGGCCAGAAGCGCCCGTCGGCCGAGGCCTGCGGGGACCTCGACCTGGCCGTACGGCACCTCGTCGTCGGATCCGTGGTCGTGCTGGCAGTGGTGTGGGTGATGTCCAGTCATGGGTATATGGGGATCGATAAAGCTGGCGGAGACGTCACGACGAGCCGTCGGTCAGGCGAACACTGCGGTACGCCTCGGACCCCATCGGCCGCACCCGGAAACGACCCGTGGGCGCGGCCGTCGGCTTCGGGCGGCACGGTCAGCAAGCCGTCTCAACCGGACTCGACGCCCGATCCGGGTGGCACCATCGAAGAATGCCTGCCCAGCTCCTGGAGCGCCGGTCCGCGCTGACCACGCTGCGGGCCGCCGTCGACGCCGCGCTGGGCGGCGCCGGCTCGGTGGCCCTGCTCACCGGTGAGGCGGGGATCGGCAAGACCAGCGTCGTGCGCCACCTGCTCGCCGAGGTCGATCCGGCGGTGCGGGCACTCTCCGGCGGCTGCGACGATCTGATCGCCCCCGCTCCGCTGGCGCCGTTGCGCGAGGCGGTGGCGAATCACGGTGGTCCCCTGGCCGCCGCCCTGGCCGCCCCGCACCCACCAACCGCGCCGAGCGCCGCGGCCACGTACCCGTTGGTGGCGGTGCTGCCCGCGATTCTGGCCGAGCTGCGCGCCGCCCCCGCGACGCTCCTGGTGGTGGAGGACATCCACTGGGCAGATGAGGCGACGATCGACGTGCTGATCTACACCGCCCGGCGGATCGGGCCGCTGCCGGCGGTCCTGCTGCTGACCATGCGGGACGACGTGGACGATGCGCATCCCGTCCACCGCCTGCTCGGGTCGTTGGCCGCGGCGCCGGTGGTCCGCGTCCCGCTGGCCGCGCTGTCCGCGACCGCGGTGGCCCGGATGGCGGCCGACACCGGCCATGACGGCGCCGCGCTGCACGCCCTGACCGGCGGCAACCCCTTCTTCGTCACCGAGTCGCTGGCGTCCGACGGCTCGGCCGCCTCGGGGGCCGTGCGCGACGCGGTCCGGGCCCGGTGCCGTCGCCTGGCACCCGCCTGTCAGGAGGCGTTGGCGCAGCTCAGCGTGATCCCGGGGGCGGTCGGGGTGGACCTGGCCGCCATCCTGCTCGGGCCGCAGGCGCTGGCCGCGCTGGCCGAGGCGGAGCAGAACGGGGTGATCGAGGTACGCCCGGACGGCCTGGCCTTCCGACACGAGCTGGCCCGACGGGCGATCGAGGCCGACCTGCCCGAGCTGCGTCGGCGACTGCTGCACCGCCGGGTGCTGGCGGCGCTGCGGGCCGAGTCGTCGCCGGACCGGGGACGCCTGGTGCACCACGCGGTCGCCGGGGACGATCCGGCGACAGTCGTCGCGGTCGGCCCGAGCGCGGCCCGGGCCGCGGCGGCGGCGGGCTCGCACCGGCAGGCGCTGGTGCTGCTCGAGTCGGTGCTGCCCTACCGCGACCGGCTGGGCGGCGCGGAGAGCGCCGCGCTGTTGGACGAGTACGGCTGGGAGCTCTACAACGCGCACCGGTTCCACGAGGCGGTGCGGGTCGGCGAGCAGGCCGCCCGGGAATACGCCGCCCTCGGCGACGAGCCGGCCCGGGGGCGCTGCCTGATCCGCGTCTCCCGGCACCAGTTCATGGCTGGCGAGACCGACGCCGCCCAGCGGACCGCGGGCGAGGCCGTGCGGATCCTCGACAACCGGGCCGACGACGCGGCGGCGGCACACGCACTCCTCTATCAGGGCGCCATCCTGGCGTTGACCGACGACTTCGCGCGGGCGGTCACCGCCCTGGAGTCGGCCCGCAAGCGGGCCGGTCAGGCCGGCCGCACCGACCTGGACACACTGTGCCTCAACTATCTCGGCATCGCCCGGATCGAGGTGGGTGACGCCGGTGGGCTGGCCATGCTGCGCCAGAGCGTGGACACGGCCCGCGAGGACGGCCTGCTGGAATATGTGGCGCGCGGTTACACCAACCTCGGCGAGATGCTCTTCCGGATGGGCGCACTGGCCGAGGCGGCCGGGTGCGTGCGCGCCGGGCTGGCCTTCGCCGAGGAGCACGGTTTCTGGTCGCACGCCTACAACATGCGGGTGCACCACCTGCTCGTCGAGCTGCGCCGCGGCGGCTGGGACCACGCCGAGCCGGGGCTGCGCGCACTGGCGCAGCGCCAGAACCACCCGGACATGCTGTACGTCTACAGCGTCCCCTGGTACGCCCGACTACGCGCCCGCCGGGGCGACCCGGCCGCCGCGCCGCTGCTGGCGCAGGCGTGGGACCGGGCCCGTCGCGGCCGACTGTTGCTGGGCACGGCGTACGCGGGCCTCGCCTACCTGGAGTGGGCCTGGCTCACCGACGACCGTCAGCGCGCGGAGGAGGTCGCCGCCGAGTTGCTGCCCCGCCTCGCGCACCCGGGTGCCGCGCCGTTCCGGGCCGAGGCGGTGCGGTACCTGGTCCGCCTGGGCGTCACCGTCGGCGCGGTCAGCAGCCCGGTGACCGATGCGGCGGGCACGCGGGGGTCCGATCTGGCGGGCACGCAGGCCTCCGATCTGGTGGTGACCCAGGCGTATGCGGCGGGTGTTCGTGGTGACTGGGCCACCGCGGCGGCGCAGTGGGCGACCCACGGCGACCCGTACGAGCAGGCTCTGGAGCTGGCCGAATCCCCGGACGCCGACACTGTCGCCGAGGGTCTGCGGATGCTCGACGGGCTCGGCGCGGTGGCGGCGGCCGACCTGGTCCGCAGCCGGCTGCGCGATCGTGGTGCCCGGGTCCCCCGTGGTGCGCGTCGCGGCACCCGGGCCAACCCGGCCCACCTCACCGAGCGGCAACTGCTGGTGCTCAGCCAGCTCAGCGCCGGCCGGACCAACGCCGAGATCGCCGCCGACCTGGTGCTGTCGGTGCGCACCGTGGACCACCACGTCGCGGCGATCTTCGACAAGCTGGGGGTGCGCACCCGGCAGGAGGCCGCGGCGGTCGCCCGCGACCGGGGCATCGGCCCGGCTAGCGCCACGCCCGAGGTGCCAGGTCGACAGGCGTGAGCACCCGGCTCAGGGTGCCGGCGAGAGAGTCACCGACGTAGGCCACGCCGGTGACCGGGTCGACCGCCACCGAGCACGGTGCGGTGCCCAGCTTGACCGCCACCCGCAGGGTCCGGGAGCGGCCGTCCACCATCAGTAGACCGGCCGAGGTCGCGACGTAGCCGATGCCGGTCCCCGGTCGGGTGGCCACCGCCCGCCCACCGGCGGGCACCGGCAGCACCGCGCCGGCCGGCACCGGCCGGGTGCCGCCGTCGGTGGGAAAGTCGCCCTGGTCGAGCACCACGACCGCGGGGTGGGTGGTGTTGCCGCCGAGACAGGACACGAAGACCAACCCGGCCGGTACGTCGACCGCCACGTCGACCGGCTGTAGCAGCACGTCCTCCAGGTCGATCGTGCCGGTGATCGCGTGCCGGCCGTCCGCGCGTCGGGTGATCACCGAGATGGCCGCCGTCTGCGGTACGCCGGCACGGTAGGTCCGGGCGACGTAGACGCGTGCCGCGGTGCTGTCCACCGCGGCGGCGATGATCCCGGCGAAGCCGTCCTCGTCACCGACCACGTCAAGTTCGCTGAGGTCGGCCGGGGCGAGCACCCGCACGTGCATGTTGGCTCCCACCGGCGGCGCACCACCCTGGTGCACCACGTAGAGCCGCTGGGCGGCCGCGTCGAGTGCCACGTCGACCACGCCCAGCCCGATCGGCCTGCTGATCCCCGGCTGTGGCAGGCCTGCGGTGACCTCGAAGCGCTGCACGGCGAAGTCGTGGTGGCCACCGTTGACCACGAATCCGTGGTTGCCCTGCGGCTGGATGGTGAGCGCGCGCGGCCCGTGACCCACGGTGACCGTCCGCGCCTGGGCCAGTGCCAGGTCCCAGCTGCTCAGGGTCCCGTCGTCGTCGGGCCGGTCGTGCGGTGCGTGGGTGGCGAAGACCCGTCCGCCGGCACCGTCGCGGGACACCGCCACCGCCGCGACGGCGCCCGGACCACCCAGGGGCACCGTCGTCACCAGCGGCGCCGCCGGCACCGGTGGCGGTACGTGCACGATCGCCGCACGCCGGACGCCGGCCATGCTGGCCGAGATGTCGATCGGCAGCGGACCGGTGGGCGCCAGCACCTCGATCGTGAAGTCAGCCGTGGACGCTCCCGCGACGACGTCGACTCCACTGGGGACCCGGACCAGTTCGGGCCGGTCGCTGTGCAGGGTGACCCGCTTGCCGCCGACCGGTGCCGGGCCGGTGAGCAGCACCCGGCCGGTCGCCCGGGCCCCGACGAAGAGCCCGGTGCGGGCGTGCTCCACCCGCTTGAGCGACACCGAGTCGAGGGACTCCAGCGCCTCGTACTGGATGTTGACGTCGACCTGGTACAGGCCGGTGAACGGGACTGTCACCGAGTCGTAGGCCAGCGTCCAGCCACCGGTGAGGCCACGCCCGTACAGGCTGAACAGGTGCTCCTGACCGGCGACGGCGGCCGTCTCGCCGGTCCACACCTGGGTGGCCGGTTCGAAGCGCAGCACCAGCTCCTGGGTGGCCGGTGGACCGGTCAGGTCGTGCACGCCGAGATCAAGGTCGCGCTGTTGGGAGAAGCCGGCGTGCGTGATCGTCATCGGCAGACTGTTGTCGTTGCCGGCCATCCCCCGAAGGTTCACGGTGACCCCGACCACCTTCAACTCGGCCAGCCCGGGCGGCAGCTTGGCCAGCGGCAGGTCGAACCACAGCGACTTGGCGTTGACGAACCGGTTGATCGCGGCGGTGTGCACGTCGACGGAGAACGCGTTGTGGATCACCTGGGTGCCGTCCTGGACCACCAGTGACCGCCCCCTGGCCCGGTGCCGGTCGCGCTCCGCCACCGGGTCCCGGGTGAAGATGGCGTTCATCATCAGGTCGTAGGCGCCCACCGGGAAGTCGGGCGGGACCTTCTCGTCCAGGTCCAGATCCAGGTCCGGGTAGGCCAGCGCCGCGGTCTGTCCCGAGATGCCGCCGGGGTTGCCGCGGTCCAGGATGTAGAGCTTCAACGCCCGCTGGGCCCGCTGGCTCCAGTGGTCCAGTGCGTCGAAGAGGCAGAGCAGGCCGCGCAGCAGTCGGGACACCGGCGACTTGGCCGGCCGGTCGTCGGTGGCCACCGAGTCCAGGTCCCGGATCGCCTCCCGGGCACGCCGTTTGAGGTCGGCGACGGCCGCCGTCGTGCCGGCGATCTGCCCCAGCCGCAGCGTCGCCAACCGCCAGCTGTGGCAGGCCTCGGTCAGCTCGACCAGCAGGTCCCGCAGGGGTCCGTCGCCCTGGGCGGCGCGCAGGTCGGCCGCGACCCGGCGCAGGTGCACGACCCGTCCGGAGCCGGGGGCGCCGATCTGGGCCCACTGACTGTGCGCGGCCAGGCCGACACCGGCCGCGGCCAGCTCGGTGGTGGTGGGTAGCCCGGCGAGGTACGGGCCGCCGGCCGCGGTTGCGGCGTCGACGAGCAGGGCGGTGTCCGCCGGCAACAGCAGCCCCGCGGCGCCCTGCGGCTGGGTGGGGTCGGGCGCGCCGAGCACCTGGGCGATCGCCGTGACCAGGTCGGACCCGGAGACAGCGCCGGAGCCGTACGAGATCATCGCCTCGGCGGCGGTCAGGTCGCCGAGCCGTTCCTGGATGCGCAGCACACTCTGGCCGATCAGCTGTCCGGAGGCCAGCTGGGCCTGCTCGGCGGCTGCCCGCCGACGCCGGGCGCTCTCCCCGATTGTCTCCTCCAGCGGCCCCTGGTCGCCCAGCAGCGCGGTCAACTGGGTGCGGATCGCCTCCCGGGCCCGCAGCAGCCGTTGCTGGTCGCCGGCGAGCAGCAGCGGGCCGTCGTCGGGCGCGAACAGCGCCGCCCGGAGGGTGTCCGCCGCCGCACGCCACTGCCCGGCGTAGAAGTCGACAGCCGGCACCAGGTCCAGCTCCAGGTCGCGTTCCACGCCGATCTCGGTGCGGTGATCGGCCATGAGGGCCCGCAGCTGTGCTGCCATGGTGCCCGGGCGCAGCCGCTCGGCGGCCGCGTACTCCCGTTCGGCCTCCATCAGGTTCCCGGAACGGAACTCGTACCACGCCTGCCTGCCGCGCTGTTCGGCCCAGCGGTCGCCACCGCGCCCGGAGAGCTGTGGGCGTAGCTCCTCGTCGTACTGCTGCGGGGTGCGTGCCAGCACCTCGGCGGCGCGGGCGCCGCCCGGCACCCCCGGCTCCCCCGGCGGCCCCTGCGGTCCCTGGTTCTCCGGTTCGTTCGGAATGCCTGGCCCACCTGGTCCACCGTCGCCGCCCGTGCCACCCGGGCCGCCGACTCCGGCGAAGGTGTTGGTGCCGGAAGCCTCGACGAAGAACACGTGCACCGGACCTCCGGCTCCTCCGGGGCCGCCCGGGTGACCTCGCAGGCCGGGATGCCCGCCGATCGGCGGCGGGGGCGGTGGTGGCAGCGCCGTGGTCCGCGAGACGTTCGGGTCGTTGACAGGTGGGCCGGGGTCACCTGTCGCACCCTTGCCGCCGCGCTGCCCGGTGCTGGTGGCGGAGACGTCCGTCAACCTGCGGGCGTGGATCACCAGTTGGCGGCCGGCGAGGCCCTCCTCGCCCTGCGCCGGGGTGCCGGGCACCTCCATCGCCAGCGAGGGCGTACCGGCCGGGCCGGCGCCGACCACCTCGTCACCGACGATGAAGACGTTGCGGAAGCCGCGGATCACCGCGCCGAGCAGCACCACCCGGCGGCCGATGAAGACAAGTGCTCGACCACCGCTGGCGGGCGAGGGCGGCAGAGCGTCGACGAACGCCTGATCGATACGGATCTCGTCACGGATGTGCAGTCCGAAGACGTCCACTGTGCTCAACTCTCCTCGGTCGCGGCGGTGGTGGCTGACGGGTTGGGGTCGATCACCGCACGGTCGAGGACCTCGGTGTAGACCGTGCGCAGGGCCTCGCCCGGGCCGGTGACCGCCCAGCCGCGCTGGCGCTCCTGCACCACGACCCGGCCGGCGCGCAGCTCGCGCATGAGCTGATCCGGTGGCGCCCCGGCGGCCACCCACTCCAGGCGCATCGCGGCGATGCCACCGGCCGGGGCGGGCAGGGCGGTGACCCGCCAGCCGTCACCGGGCGTGCCGGTGGTGCCCTCCTGCGCCCGGACGCCGACATCGGAGCCGATGTCGGAGCTGGCCAGGAAGGGGTCGGGCATCCGGCGCTCGTGGCGCATCGTGAACTCGCTGGCGGCGGCGGGCTTGCCGAAGACGTTGACCCGCACTCCTGTGGAACCGAACTTCTTCACCTTGATCTGCCGGTGCGGGGGCAGTTGGACCAGGTCGGTGGTAACCACGCGGGAAACCGCGCGGCCGGGCAGTGAGTGCGGCTGGAAGCGCACTAGTCCCAGCCGCAGGAACGGCCACACCGCGAGATCGACGTCCACGTCGATGTCGGCGAACCACAGGTCACGCTCGGCGTCGAAGTGCACAGGGTGCCCGATCACCGTGACCTGCCGACCGCCCGCGGCCGGGTCCAGCAGCGTGACGGTGGTCGTGACCTGACCCGGCGTGTCGAAGTCGCCGGCGACGAAGTGCTGCTGGTCGCCGAGGCCGATCTCCTCGATCGGGTCGCTGCCCCAGCGGGTGACCAGGCCGGACAGCGCCCGGCCCTCCTCGACGTCACCGTCGGCCGGGTTGGCGAAGAGCACCACGCCGAGCAGCTCGCCCTCGCCGGTGCGGTTCCAGCGGCGGTTGAGCCAGACCCGCACACCCATCGTCTCCCGGGTGCTGGTCCACTCGCCGAACTCCATGCCCCTGGTGAAGCGGAACGACGGCACCACCGAGTGCACGTCCGGGGGTGGCGGCACGGCCCGGTTGGGCACGTGCACCAGCATCTCGGTGCCCTCGCGCAGTTGACTCTGGTCACCGTCCGGCACGGCGGGGAAGTACTCCCGGAACCGGGTGGACCCGACCGGTCGGTAGGTGACCGCCCGGTGCCGGGTGTCACCGAAGAACTGCGACGCGGTCAGCGTCACCGGTCCACCGGCGCGCTCCAGGTCGGTAGGGGCGAGCGTGGCGGTGCGCGGCTGCGGGTCGACGCTGCCGGTGCCGGCGTCCACCGCTTCGAGCCAGGACGCCGCCAGGTGCACCCGGCCGGTGGTCGGCCGGTGCGCCTGCACCTGCGCGGTGACGGTGACCTGCCCGGTCAGGCCGGTCGCGGTGACAGTGGGCGGCCCGAGCAGGGCCGGTGCCACCAGCGGCTTCTGCACCGCGTGCACCACGGTGACCGGTTGCCGGGAGGACAGGCCCAGCACCTGCCCGTCCAGGACGTCCTGCGGGTCGGCGGCGCCGACGGCGAGGTGGTCCAGACGGTCGGGGTGCAGCGTGCTGGACAGCTCGAAGGTCTGCTCCACGCCGGGCGGAACCTCGACGATCAGCACCGACCGGTCACCGGACTTCTTCACCGAGACCTGCACCGCGCTGGCGCCGGCCGACATGGGGCGGACCACCAGCTTCGCCGGCGGCAGATCCGGCCAGCTGCCCCCGTACTCCGTGCTCACCACCGGCGACGCACCGGGCACGCCGCCGATGGCCACGCCCGCGACGGCCGGGTCCGGCAGGTAGGGCAGCAGGGCGGCCGGCGCGTCGATCACCACGTAGGCGCCGTTGGGCAGCGCTCGACCGCGCGGCACCGGCAGAGTGCCCTTGACAGGCCTGGCCGGGTCGCTGGTGACCACCTGGAGCCCCGGTTGGGGCACCATCGCACCGCTCGGGCCGGGCACCATCGGGTCGAGGAACGAGCCCTCCTCCCGGCGGGCGACGGCGAACATCCGCTCGCGGACCGCCGGGTTGGCCTGCGGCCCGAAGGCCGCGTCGAACATGCCGTGCCGCTCGGCCAGCATCTGCGGGCTGTCCGGTGCGGCGACGTGCCGCTCGCAGGTGCCCAGCGGGGTGCCCTGGCCGTCGCTGCGCACCACCAGCCGCAGCAGCGACTCGCCCTCGGTGAAGCGCCTGGTCGGCACCAGGGTGGGCGAGCCGGCCGCCTCGTGGCGGAGGTAGCGCACCGCGGGCAGCACCTGGGTGGGATCGCAGACGTCCGGGTCGATCGCGGTGCCGGCGAGGTCCACCGCCCGGGCCCGCAGCTGGTAACCGCGTCCGTAGCGCAGTCGCGGCAGCGTGCCCGGCGCGGTGGTGACCTCCGCGCGCAGCGGGTAGCCGGGCGCGAGGACGCTGTCGATCTCCTCCACCTCCGGGCTGTCGCGACCGTCGCCGCCCACCTTCGGCCCCGGCTTGCCGACCGACAGGCCCCAGCCGTCCCACCCGGCGATCTCCTCGCCGACGACGAGCCGGACGACGCCGAACTCGTCATCCTGCTGTGCGGCGACCACCGCTTCGGTGCGGCCCTCGTCGTCGGCGTCGACTGTCAACCCACCCACCGTGTAGCGCACCCGGCGGCGCATGAGCGACCGGAACGGCCCGCCGTCGGTGGCCACGTCCAGCCGGTAGCCGGTGGTCACGTCGTCGGCGAACAGCACCGCCGGGGCCTGCACGCCAGCCGAGGCGATCGCGTCGGTGCGGCTGGTGGCGTGGCTGACCACCGCCTCGGCGCGGGCCTGCTGGCCGAGGGTCAGACCGACGTCGCGGCGCACCGGCAGCCGGGCCGGCAGCGGCTCGCCGGAGCGCGCCGACGCGGTCGACGCCGCCGCCAGCTGACCGCTCAGGCTGGCCACATCCACGCTGGTCAGCACGTAGGTGGTGGCCGGGTTACGCAGGTTGAGCACCCCGCCGACGATTTCGGCGCGGGCGTCCGGCTCGGTGGCCATGGTGAACCGGCGCGCGGAAAGGTCGCTGACCACCGCGCTGAACGGCTGGGATCGGGACACCGGCCCGTTCAGCGGCTGACCGGCCGCGTCCACCACCCGGACGGTGCGCGCGCCGTCGAACGCCGCAAGCTCGAGATCAATGCGCAGACCCAGGGGTACGGAGAGTGCGGGGTGCGCCATCAGCAGGGTGCAGACCTGGTGGAAGTCGGCCTGGGCGACCGAGTTGACCCCGGTCAGCGGCCCACCGGCGGCCCGCCCGTCCGGGCCGGGTGCCCGGCGGGGGCCACCCGCGCGGCGTAGCCAGCGGGCGTAGGCGGCGATCGGCAGCGCCATCGCCAGATCCTCGTGGCCCTCCTCGCGCAGCCGTCGCACGGCGGTGGCCAGCGTCGCGCTCGACGTCGCCGCCGGGGCGAGCAGGGCGGCGCCGGCCTCCCGGCCCATCGCCCGGGCCACCCGGGGATCACTGTCCACCGTGGCGAGCGCGGCGATCGCCCGTCGCACGACGTGGTCGGCGTCCAGCGAGCCGGTGGGGTTGGTGTCGTTGACGCTGGCGTACATCTGCTCCAGAGCTGTCGCGGTCACGGCGAAGGTCGGCCCCGGTCGGGCGGCGCCCAAGGCACGGCGCCCGCCAGCCTTGGTGAGCACCCGGGTGGCCGGGCCGAAGAGCGCCGTCCACAGCGGCGACGACGCCGGGCCGCCGCGCCGGGTCAGCGGCTGCGGTTCGCCGCCACCGGTGTCGGCCAGGAAGAGTGGCCCGAGGGCGTTGACCACCGCCGGCCAGTTCGCCAGCGGCGTACCGCCGATCGTGGTGATGCCCTGGCCGCGCGGGGCGGCGACCAGGCTGAGCTGTGCCTTGCCGTCGGCGAAGCCGGCCGGCAGAACTGTCCAGAGCACGCTGTACGTCATCGTCTACTCCTGTGCGAACGCGGCGCAGTAGGTGTCCCACGGGCGCGGGCCGGGCCGCCCGGTCGGCGCCATCAGCTGGGCGAAGGTCGGGTCGGCGCTGGGGCCGGCGAAGCGGCGTTCCATAGGCACCACCACTGACTCGCTGAAGAACAGCACCTTGATCTCCACGGCGATCTCGGCGTAGCCGTACAGCTCGTTGGAGTCGAGGTCGTAGTCGAGGGTGAGCGTCAGGGTGATCGAGACGCTGATGATGCTCAGGACCTCGACCTCTCCGCGGATGCGGAAGTAGCCGCCGATCCGGGCGATGTCCTTGCTGGCGTCGATGTCGAAGAGCACACCGCCCATCGCCTCCACCGACCCGCGCGCCACGAACAGGTCGACGGAGAGCGAGGCGCCGAACTCCAGGGCGCCGACCAGCTTGATCAGGCCGGTGGTGGCCACGCCGATGGCGAGGTGCCCACCCCCGCCGAGCGCGGCGATGGTCAGCCGGAACGGGTTGTCCGGGGTCGAGAAGCCAAGATCGAAGGAGAGCGGGTACGGGTCGCCGGTGAAGTTCAGTTCGGCGCCGGCGGAGATGGCGATGTTCTCCAGCGCGAAGACGCCGATCGCCAGCGACGGCACCGGGAAGCTGAAGCCGGACCGCACCCCGGTCGGGGTGACGGTCAGCGCCGGCGGATCGGAGAAGCCCTCCTGGTCGATCATCTCGGCCAGGGTGGCGATGAAGGCGAGCACCTGGCCGTAGCGCAGCGCGCCCAGCTTGATGTCGACGTCGGGTTTGCCGGCGTCCCTGCTGGTGAACCGGATGCTCCTGATCGGCACGCTGAGCAGCGGCACTGTGTCGAAGGCCGGCGTCGTGGTGGAGTGGATCTGCAACTCCACCCGCTCGACCAGGCACTCACTCGTGGACCGGGTCTCCAGCCGAGCGGTGTCCACCTCGGTGGTCTGGGTGATCCGCAGGTTGGCCCTGTTGGCGTCACCGGGGTTCTCCCGCAGCGGCCGTAACACCACGAAGCCCTTGTGGAAGCGGGCCTGCGGCTTGTCGCCGAAGAGCTTCGTGTCCCAGGTCAACACCTGCGAGGCGACGCCGTCGACCAGGTCGCTGACCATCTGGTAGGCCTTGCCCAGCTCCCGGACGGTGCCCTCGTCGGTGGGCAGTAGATCCTTGAGCCTGGCCAGACCCAGCAGCTTGTCGGCGTCCTTGAGGAACGACAGGTCCATCGCCCCGGCGGCCAGGGTGGTCAGGTCCGCGCCCGCCAGCGCCCCGAACTGCCGGGAGATCGCCGAGGTGCTCAGGCTGAGGGCGGCCAGCCCACCGGTGGCCTGCTGCGCCAGGCCGACCGCCGGCGATTCGCCGACCAACTTCAGGAAGACCTGTCCCTGGGCGTTCGCCCCGTCGAAGAGCGCCTGGGTGTATGGCGCGGCGTACTGCAACACCGCCTCTTTCGCCCCCGGCGCGTAGCGGTCCAGGGTGGCGATGCGCCCGACGATCTGTTGGGCGACCGGCAGCCCGGTGGCGGCGTCCAGCGCCAGGTCGACCTTGCGGGTGAGCACCGTCGTGGCCTGCTCCGGGGTGGGCACCTCCGGGCCGGCCGCCGACCCGGCCGCCGATCGGGTCGCTGCCGATCCGGGCTCCGGCATCGGGGCGACCGCCATCGGCTGCCCACCGGCCTGGATGGTCCGGAAGACGTTCTCGGGCACCTGTGCCCCGCCGCCGAGGGTGTCCCACAACGCCCGGGCCTGCGCATCGGAGGCGGTGCCGGGCACGAAGAGCAGCGGCAGCGCGAACGGCACCGGGCTGCCCTCCTGGTCGTAGCCGACCAGCTGATAGGCGAACGGTGTGGCGGCGTCCAGCCGCAGCACCCGCGAGCCGGTCATCCCACCGGCCGGCTGGACAGCCTCCAGCGGCGGGGTCACAGTGGTGACGACGTCGACGCGGGTGAACGGCCAGCGCCGGTGCGCGTCGCCGCCCACGTCGTCCACCGACGTGGCGGGCGGCACGAACGGCATCTGCGGATCGGTGACCACGACGGTCGCCGCGGTGCGCAGCGCGGCAACCCGGGTGCTGCCGCTCTCGAAGCGTCGAACCGTCTCCTCGGTGAAGATCGCCCGGTGGCCGAACGGGTAGAGCCGGCCCACCACGACGATCCGTTGCGCCTGGTCGCGGCCCATCGACGTGTCGTGGCGCCACTGCGCGACGGTGGCGGCGATCTGCTCGGGCGTGGAGCCCGGCGGCGGGTCGGGCCAGTCACCACGCGCGCTGAGCCAGCCGCCCAGGCTGCTCAGTGCGAGCCGCCGCACGGTGGCCGGCGCGATGGTGCGCGACTGCTCGGAGATCTCGACGCACAGGTCGGCCCGGAGGGTGTTCTTGAGCCGCGCGTCGTTGACGTCGTCGGCCCACCCCGGCTGCGGCGCACCGCTCTGCGGGGTGTGGGTGAAGCGGGCCGCCAGCGGCACCTCGGCGCTGGCCGAGAAGTCCACCGAGGTGACCTCCAGGCGGGTGCTCCACAGGGCGGTGCGGCCGGCGTTCACCCGCGCCGCCGCGGCGTGCCGCAGCCGGGCGTGGCCACCGGGAGACTGGAGGTTGAGCAGGTAGGGCAGGCGGAACTGCGAAGCCTGCGGAAAGCCCGGCGGCGGGACGGGCACCGGCGCGGCGTCGGCGGCGCGGGCGCTGGACGTACCGCCGGATCGTGGTGGGCCGACGGCGGCCCGGCGGGCCGCGCGGTCCTGGCGCAGGTCCTCCGCCGCGGCCGGGTCCGCGGGCCGGCCGACCTGCCCGGCCATCGCGGCCGCGACCAGGTGGTACGCCGAGGTGGCCGGCCGGGGTGGTCGGGCGTCGAGTGGGCCGACCGCGCCACCCTGTTCACCGGGGACGATCTCCAGCCGGGAGATCGCGGCCAGGATACCGGCGACGGACAGGTCGATCGGACCGTCCGACGGGCGCACCACGAGCACCACGTCGCTGGGAGGCGTGAAGATCGGCTTGGTCTGCACCAGTCGCGGGCTGGCGCCCCGGGCGGCGTTCTCCAGGAGTTGCTGCGGGGGAAACCGCACCCACAGGTGCCCCTGTGCGGCGCCGGCAACCAGCGTCAGGTCGTAGCCGGTCGGTGGGCCGGGGCGCAGCTCGTGCTGCAGGTTGCTGACCGACACCTGCAACACGAGCTGGTCCTCGGCCCGGGTGAGGGCGAACGACGACGAAAAGGCCATACGCCCACCCTGGCCTCCGCCACCCGCTGCGACATCGGTAGCCGCTGCCCATACTGTGCCGGCCCGCTACCTACGTTGCGGCTTCGGAGCGGTGCAAGGAGGCCGCGCACGTCGCGTGCCAGAGGCGGTCGCTCATCGATCTGCCCAGGCCCGGCCTTCCGGTTCGGGCCAGCAAGCGGCGATCCACCTAGCACGAGATCAGGGTGGTGAAGGGCCCGTCACGCCCGCTCGCGCAGCAGCGCGTCACCGGTCCGGTAGAGCTCGACGAGCAGTGGGCGCAGCTGTGTACCGGCGCGGGTGAGGCGGTAGCAGGTGCTCGGTGGGAAGGTGCGGGAGCGGTCGCGCTCGACCAGGCCCTGCCGGGTCAGCGCCGCGAGCCGCTCGCTGAGCACCTTGGCACTCAGGTCGGGCAGCGCCGCCTGGAGTCGGCCGAACGAGCGGGGGCCGTGCATCAATTCCCGCAACACCAGGGTTGCCCACCGGCCGCTCACCGCGGCCAGGGCAACCTCGACGGGGCAGCCGGGCTCCGGCCGGCGGGTCGCGCCGCGCTGGTCCGGCACCAGGTCACGATCCCAGACGCTACTGACCGTTTGGTTACCTGCGCGCCCAGCACCTTGACTGTCGGCATGTCTCGCGACCTCAACACCCACGCCAGGAGTGTCCCACTCAGCGACAGCGCGGCCCACCACCCATCGGTGTTCGCCCGCGCCTTCAACTCCGGGGACGTCGCCGCGGTCGAGCAGGTCTACGAACCCGGCGGCCTACTCGTCACCGTGCCAGGTCAGCCCGTCACCGGTGCCGACCGGATCGCGGCCAACCAGCGCCTTCTCGATCTGGGGCTCCCCATCGACGTGCGGCCCCGCCACGTCTACGTGGCCGACGACATCGCGCTGCTCATCGTCGATTGGACAATTGACGGCACCGATCGCGACGGCCGTCCCGTACACCTCGAAGGCACCGCCACCGATGTCGCCCGCCGCGGTCCCGACGGCCGCTGGCGGTACGTCATCGACAACCCGTTCGGCACCGCCGAGCCGGAGACTCACCACGGTCAGTGGTAGGACGTCAACGCCAGGGTGGCGGTCCAAACTCGGGGTTCGAGCTCGCGCGGCTGCTCCTCGAAGGTGGCCCTGTGGACGGACGCCGGGGTTACGAGACGTCCCTCGGGCGGGCCGGTTGGTCGGCGACCACGTTCAGTCGCGGCGGATCGCTACTGCCCCCCGCATCGGGGACAGCACGGATCTGCCGGCGTAGGGGTCCGGCTCGCCCAGCTCAGGTCGCCACTGGTTGAGTGACACCAGCCCCGGCTCGACGAACTCAAAGTCGCCGAAGAGTGCGGCAAGTTGGGCGTCCGAGCGCAGGACGATGTCGGCGGCGGCCTTGGTGCGGTACACCTCCGCGACCGAGGAGACGCTCGATTCGTCGTACCCGTCGGTCACCGCCGTGCCCGGGTGGGAGATGGTCAGGGCGCTGCCGGGCACGAGCCGGTCGCGAATCGGCGCGACGACACTGTCGATCAGGTGGTGTGGGACCAGTTGCAGGACGGAGCAGTACAGCACCGCGGTGGGCCGGTTCAGATCGATCACGGTGGCGAGGTCACCGCTGGTCAGTGCGTCGAGGAGCAGTTGGGGGCGGGTGAAGTCGGCCTCGATCGCGCGGCACGTGGGGTTGCCCGTGAGGATGTGGTTGGCGGCGACGACCGCCACCGGGTCGATGTCGACGTAGAGAACCCGGATCGCCGGGTCGATCGCCTGAGCGATCTCGTGCACGTTGCCCTGGGTGGGGATGCCGGAGCCGAGATCGAGGAACTGTCGAATGCCGGCCTCGGCCAGTGTGCGCACCGCACGTGCCAGAAACAGGCGGTTCGACCGGGCAGTGTCCGCCGCGTCCGGAAATGCCCGCAGGAGCTGTCGAGCGGCCTCGCGGTCGGCCGCAAAATTCTGCACACCGCCGAGGAGGTAGTCGTAGATGCGGCTGAAGGTGGCCCGGCCGTCCTCGAAACTCTGCTCGCTCTTCTGCTGGTCTGCCATCGCCGCTGTCTCCGATGCAGTCGTCGGTGAGCCGCAGCCTAAAGGATCTGTCGCACGCTGGCCCAGCATCCGTGTCACGCCGACACCCTCCACCGGCAACGCACGGTTCGGCGACAGCGCGGCAGGCCGGTGGCAGAGCCGCACATGTCAGAGGCGGAAGATCCGAACTACCAAGCCGGTGTCGTGCATCGTGTGCGGCGCGAAGGCGTGGTACGCCCACGCGTGCACCCAGGCGTTGCCGGTCCGGACGGTGAGCCAGGTCTTGAACGCGCCGGGCAGCGTGTAGATGAGAAGCACGAACAGGATCGTCAGCGTGGCCTCGCGCGGCGAGCCGAACCTGCCCCAGCCCTCGAACACGTGCAGTGCCGCGTAGGTCAGGCCGCCGAGGACGACTGTCGCGGTGGTGGAGCCGGTCAGACGGGCGTATCGGGGGACGAGGACGCCCTGCACGAAGATGACTGTGGGCAGCACCGTGCCGGCCAGGTACAGCAGGAAGGTCAGTGGCACTCCGAGGGCGAGCTGACCCGGGGCCAGACCGGCGAACGCGTGGCCGAGCACCGCCCACTGCGCGAGCGATTCGAGGACCAGCACGGCGAGGATGAGGATGGCGTCGCCGCGCCGATCCGCCGAGCGCAGACACATCTGCTGGGCGGTGTAACGTCGCCGGAACCACAGGAGTGGCACCAGCGCGTAGACCACGACGTTGTAGGTGGCCCAGCCGATCGCCTCGGCGGGCCCGACCGGATCCGTGGCACCGACGAGCGTGCCGGCCAGGTGGAAGCCGATCGGGTGCCAGCCGACCCCTCGGCCGATGAGCAGGCCACCGAGTTGGGCGAGGACACCGTACGCCAGGACGAGTCCTGTCTCACGACGAGCGGTCGAGAGCGTCGGTGCGCGCTCGGCGATCATCGGTGCGGGTCGGCCACGGGTGAGCGCGTATCCGATGGCGGCGAGCAGTGCCAGCTCGACGAGGGTGGCCTGAGCGGCGATCACCTGGCCGGGCCCGGATGGCGGGTCGTGCTGCGCCGGCCAGTCGAAGGGGGCGTCGCCGGGCGCGAGGAGCAGTACCGCGCCGTTGAGTGCGATCCAGCCGACCACCGTTGCCGTGAGCCAGGCTTGTTCTCGACGTGACACAGATGCCCCCGTTTATCTAGCACGGTTGTGTTAACAACAAGAAGCTAGCACGACTGTGTTATAAAAGGGTAATGCCGAAGCTGGTGGATGCGCAGGCCCGACGGACCGAGCTCGCCGAAGCGGTCTGGCGCGTCGTGCTGCGGGACGGGCTGGAACAGGCATCGGTGCGCAACGTGGCACGCGAGGCCGGCCTGTCCACGGGTTCGTTGCGCCATTTCTTCACCACCCAGTCCGAACTCCTCGAATTCGCCCTACGGCTGGTGGGAGAACGGATCGAGGAGCGGATCCGAGCCGTGGACACCACGGGCGACCCGCGTGCGGTGGTCCGGTCGATGATCGACGAAATGCTGCCGCTGGACCGGCCACGGCGCGGCGAGTGCGAAGTGTGGCTCGCGTTCACGGCACGTGCCGTCGTCGAACCGACATTGGCCGGCCTGCGCAAGGACATCGACAAACGCCTCGCCGACGCCTTCAGCACAATGATCCGGCGACTGGCCGACGCCGGTGCGCTCCGGTCCGGGCTCGATCAGAAGGTCGAGGCAGAGCGTCTCTACGCCCTCGTCGACGGCGTGATCCTGCACGCCCTCCTGCGCCCCGGCCGGACCTCGAACGCAACCGCCAGGGCCACCGTTGGCGCACACCTCGACCAGATCGCGCCGGCCGCCGCGGACGAACGCTGATCAGCCTTACGGACTACCGCCGGCTGGTCGCTCGACAACGGTAGGATCACGGTGACCGCGACACCGTAGCGGTCCGCCAGCTCACGGACCAGGCGGCGAGCCAACGCACCGTCCCCACAGACAACAAACCGCCGCCGTGCAGGCTCCGCGGTGAAGCTCTGTCCGGTGTCTCCGGACACAGCCGAATGGTGAACGACCAGGCACAGGGTGGCGTTGACCACGAGGTCGGCTTCGGCGTGCACGTGGTGGCCGATCCAGCGCATCTGTACGGCAGTGACTCGCTGGGACCACGTCGGGTCGTCGCCACCGCGGCAGCGCCCCCGAGACCGGTCCGCTTCGCCGACCCCGACGGCGACCGCGGGGCCGACTACCTCGTCGAGGATCCGGGCGGGATCCGCGGGTGGACATTGCTATGGTCCGCGCCATGGTTGCCGCGTGGCGAATCGTGGACTATCGGCGTGCCGAGACGCCCGTGACCGAGCCGATCACCAAGTTCGGCGGCCAGCCCACCTGGCTCGGGCCGCCGCACTGGCCGGTCAGCGCAGCCTGGGGCACGCCGATGCGTTTCCTGTGCCAGATCGTGCTCGAACCCGAACTCATCGGCGACGACACTGGACGGCTCGCCTACGTCTTCGTCACTCACGGGGACCACGGACGCGATGCCGACGAGTTCGACCCGGACGTCATCTTCGCTGACGGGGGCGAGAACGCCGTGGTCGTCCAGCCCGGTGCCTTCCCCGGGCCGACCGTCCCGCTGGCCAGCGGCCCGACGCTCTATCACGACGACGGATCACCTGCGGAGTACACGGTCGACCTGCTTCGCGATGAGGACGTCGAACCCCTGATGCCCGACGTCTACCTGGCGCTGTCCTCCGAAGACCGGGACCGCTACATCCAAGCGATCGACTACGACAAGATCGGCGGTACGGCCCTGCCGCTCGACCCGGACGACTGGCCTGCGGGTGGGCCGTGGCGGCCCCTTCTACGTCTGGCGACGAACTGGACGCCGTTCTATCTCAACCTCGGGGCCGCTCCGGTGGCACTCGCGTTTCTGTCTGCCAACGGCCGCGCAGGTTGCCTGCGGATAGAGGACTCGTAAGGACTGTTTCATAAGAACGGGCCGGCCTGCGGCGGGCCCGGCACGACCGCCCTTATGAAACAGCCCTAAGTACTTCGGCGCCGCCGTCGTAACCATCGATGAACGCGATCGACCAGCGAGGAGCGTCCATCCCCGGGCGGGCGGTGCGGACTCGCGCGGAGCGTTACGCCTGATCGTCCTTGGCCAGTGCGGCGAGCTGGTCGAAGGTTCGAACGAGGTGGGCGCGCCGCTGTTCCTTGTGGTCGGGTGTGGGCTCCAGGCCGTCGATGGTCTCGTCCCAGACGGTCAGGAACGTGGTTTTCCAGCCGGCGATGGTGGCCGGGTCCGGCAGGCTGACCCCGACGTAGTTCTGTTGTGCAATGAGGTGGAGCAGTTCGAGGTTGCAGGGCACTGCGACACCCCAGTACTCGTCGGGCTCGATCTCGACGGGGTCGCCGGACATCGCCTCGGCGACTTCGGCGATGAGTCGGTCGGTCACGATTCCCAGATGGTCGGCCGCGGTGTCGCTGTCGAAGTTGCCGTTTCCCCAGCTGCCCATTGGTCCTCCGCCTGTCGTGCCCACTTGTCCTGTGGATTGAACCAGGACGGTACGACCTGTGGCACCGGCGGAGTGGGTTCGACGGGCGCGATCAGAGGGATGACCTGACGAGGCCGGTTCGCCACTTCCCAGGCGGGCTGTACGGTCCTCGCGTTCGGTGGTGGCTGTGCTACGGGTACGAGATCGCGTTCGTTCACCGGCGATGTCCGCCGGCCGTTCGGCCCCGCCGATGGGCGAATGCGTTCGAGTTAGCATTTCCGGATGGAAACAGGGGCCGGTGCGATTGCCGCATGGGTGCCGGACCCCGCCGAACTTCGCCGGCGGGTCGCCCGCGGTCGTGGTCTGGTCGTCGTCCTTGACGAGACCGTCACGATGGAGGCTGCCACCGCCGCCGCGCGGACGTTGCGGGTTGCGCTCCAGCCCGACATGGCCGTCTTCGCCTCGTTACCTGTGAGCGACGTCGACGCGGACCCCCCGGAATCTGTGCGGTATCACGGCGCGACCTGGTATCTGTACCCGCACGGAGAGCACTGCCAGTTCGAGAATTCGGCAAGCGGCGAGGTCGTCGAGGCCAACATCTATGCCCCCGACCTCGTCGATCCGTACTTCCTCTTGCAGTACGCGAAGACCTCCGGCCGACATGGTGCGATCGTCGATTCCTGCGCGGAGGGTTTCCACGATATGTGTCGTTTACTCGATCACGCTGGAATTGCCCAGGGCTAACGACCGTGGCCGACTGACTGTCTGGAGCACGCGTCCTCGCCGCCAGCACAGAGTGCGGCATCGCACTCAAAGGCGAGGCGCGCTGATCGTCACCACGATCGCCGGTCTCGGGCGCCCGTACCCGCACGTGGGCACGGCCCGCGGCGCCGCGCCGTTCCCGATTAACCGGCATCCACGCGGCGACCGAGGCCCGGTGGTGTTCGACCGCCACGCGCCCGCGACTGCGGCGATTGGCCGCAGTGCGGGTCGTCCCGCGGCCCTGTGGTGTTTTCTCGTGGCGGGACAGGATTTGAACCGCGACTTCCGGCTGCCAACCACCACCCGTCGAGTTTGTTCGGGACAGCGAGATTCCACAGCGTTGGTTCGTAGGTTACAGTTACGCCCATCGATCCAACGGGGGATTTCTCGTCGTTGGTAGTCCACAAGCGACTGCCGCGCGGGCGCAACTTTCTGACGTCATCGGCGGACGCTGTCGTCGTACCGACGACGTGGCGTGCTTGTGCGCCCGGGTGAGTCGCGGGGAAGGATCGCAAGGATGACATCGAAGGACACGACCAGGAAAAGGTGGCTGCGCGGCCTCGCTGTCGCCGCACTGGCGGCCGGCGCGATCGCGGTGGTTCCCGCGGCTCCGGCGGCCGCCGCCCCGGGCCCGGTCGCCGCCGCACCGCCGGTGCAGTGCGTCGGTACGGGCACCGACGGCAACCGGCTCCAGATGGTCTACGCCTACGAGGCGGGCACTCCCAACAGGTTCAGCGAGCGCGAGCCGCACATCCGGCTCGCCGCCTGGGTGGCCCAGCAGAACGTCAACGACAGCGCCCGGCGCGAAGGCGCGCAGCGGTGGCTGAAGTTCGTCACTGGCGCCACCGGCTGCCAGGTCAACATCATCACCATCCAGGTGCCCGCCGGCAGCACCAACGCGGACTTCCGGGCCTGGCGTGCCACGCTCCAGAGCTTCGGTCTGACCGCGAACAACCGCAACTACGTCGTCTTCGCCGAGAGTCTGACAAGCTGCGCGTACACCGATGTCGTCGACGTGCCGCACGACCTGAGCCCCGGCACGTCCAACCTGAACAACAACTACGCGATGTGGACCTCCATCTCGCCCGGTTGCTACGGCGGACACACCGTCACGCACGAGTTCGCCCACTCGGTCCGCGGCATGCGGCAGGGCATGCCGAACTGGGACGGCGACTGGCACTGCTCCGACGGGTTCGAGACCCTCTGCGGCGAGAACGGGACCAGCTGGGCATGCCCCGATCCGATGGCCGAACGCCTGCTCGACTGCAACCGGGACGACTACTTCGGCATCAGCCCGCAGGGCAGCTGGCTGCCGAGCCACTGGAACGTGGCCTACGACAGCCTCTACCTGGCCGCCGGCTCCGCGACGACGACGCAGACCACGATCCCCGCGCTGCAACCCCAACTGCTGCGCGCCGTCGACGTCGAGGGCACGTCGATCGCCTTCTCCTGGACCCCGACGGTCAACCCGATCGGCAGCAACTGGTCCTTGGAGTACCAGATCCTGCGCAACGGCACCGTGGTGAGCACCGTGCCCGGCTGGAAGACCAGTGCCCGGGTCACCGGCCTGGCAACGAACAGCACCGCGTCCTACGCGGTCCGCAGCCGCCTCACCTACAACGGAGTGACCCGCACCTCGGCGAACTCGGTCGCGCTGTCGGTGACCACCAGCAGCAGCTCGGCGGCGGCCGGCACTGTCGAAACGGGCGCCACCCTGGTGTTCAACAATGACCTGTTGCACTCCGACGGCCGCAACCTGGCAATGGACCTCTACGCCTTCAACCCCGACGACAACGCCCCGATCAAGCAGTGGTTCTACAATTCCTCACTGAACCAGCGGTGGAAGCTCACCACGGCGACGGGCGGGACCTACACGGTGACCAGCGCGGTCACCGACAAGTGCCTCAGCCCTCTCGGCGGCGCGACCACGGCCGGCACGCCGATCGTGCAGGTCACCTGCAACGGTACGGCGGCCCAACGGTGGACCTTCACCGTGCTCACCGACCTGACGTACCAGATCCGCACGGCAGCCGGCACCTGTATCGGCTCGCAGAACAACGGCACCACCTCCGACACCGTGCTGGTCCTGGCGACCTGCTCGACCACGCAACCCAGCCACCGCTGGACCGCCAACCGCGTCGCCTGAACGCGTGGAGGGTGGGTCCGGCACCCACTGGACCCACCCTCCGGCAGCGCTACCACGGCCCTGTCAAACGACGGGTGAGCGCGAGTCGTCTGGTCATCCGTACGCCCGGATGATGCGGCCGGTGTCGTCACCTTCGACGCAACGCAGGTAGTGGCCGACGAGTTCGTCCATCGGCACCGGGCGCATGCCGGGGAAATGTTCGGCGAAGGCGTCGAGGGAGTCGCCGATCATCGTGGGGCTGACCACGTTGATCCGCATGGCCCGTGGTAGCTCGATCGCCGCCGACAGGCCAAAGCTGTGCAGGGCGCCGCTGATGACGCCGCCGCCGGTGACGTGCGGCCATGCTTGGTCGGCGAATATACCGGAGGTCAGGGTGAAGGAGGCGCCGTCGGCGCAGTGGTGCTGGCCGGTGAGAACCAGATCTGCCTGCCCGAAGAACTTGGCTCGCATGTTGTCGAACAGCGCGTCGGATGTCAGCGTCGTGAACTCGTCGAGCGCGCCGTGCGCTGCGATGCTCACGACACTGTCGACCGCCCCGACCTCGCGGTACATGGCCTCGATGGTCGAGTGCGAGGTCAGGTCGACGTGGACGTCACCCGAGGTGCGTCCGGCCACGACAACGTCGTGGCCGCGCGATCGCAGCGCGGGCACCAGACGTCGTCCGATGGTGCCGGCGCCGCCGACGACGACGATCCTCATCGTGCTTTCTCCTTCCGGGACCGGGCTCCTGGCGCGGTGCGTCGTTCGAGGCTCTGTGCCAGCAAGGTGAGCGCGTCGGCGTCAGATGTGCCGGGACGCGCGTAGAACAGGCCGAGCTGCTGGTCATCGTCAGGCAGGGTGACCGTCTCGTTCGCCAGGGTCACTCGCCCGACGACAGGATGGTCGAGGTCTCGTAGGTAGTACGAGCACGTTCGGACGGGACGCCGCACCCACATCCGCGCGAACTCCGGGCTGTCGACGGCGAGTTGGCCGACGAGCCGTTCGAGTTCCGGGTCGGCCGGGTGCCGCGCCACCGCCTGATGCAGGGCCGCGACGGTGACCTGCGCCTTGGCGTGCCAGTCGCAGTACAACCCGCGGTGGTGCGGGTCGAGGAACAGCATTCGGGCGATGTTCGGCCGGACCCGCAGGTCCGGGGCGTCGACGTCGACATGGCCGGCCAGCAGAGCGTGTCCGAGGCGGTTCCACGCGAGGACGTCGGCGCGGTGATCGATCACGATCGCCGGTGTTCCAGGCATGGCGGCGAGCAGTTCACGTACCGAGGGCCTCAGATTGCTTCTCCGGGCACGAGGACGAGTCGGGCGTCGCGGAGCAGCGAGGATCCGCAGATGGTCGTGCTCAGTCGGAGAGAGCCGCAACGCCGCGGCCAGCGCGTCGATGACGGCGCCAGAAGCGCTGCCGCTGACCCCCTGCTCCAGTCGCGTGTAGTAGCCGATACTGACCCCGGCGAGTTCGGCAAGCTCTTCCCTGCGCAGTCCCGGGACCCGCCGACGAGTAGCGCCGGGCTCGATACCCGCGGCGTCTGGCGTCAGGCTTTCGCGTCGGCTACGCAGAAAGCCGCCGAGATCGTTCGCTCCCTTGTTGACCACCAGCCCATCGTCGCGCCGATCGCCGATCTCTGCCTGCCCCAACCAGGGATACCCTCGCGACCCCCGGGTGATACGTACTCCTCTCACAAACGGTCCTTCGCGCCAGCAAGATCTGAGGTGAGCCGGGGGGTCGTCGCCACTGGCGGAACAGGGCGTCGTGGGTCAATTCGAGGCAGGTGCCGTCCTCGACATCGGTGGCCGGGCGGAAGAACCCTGCCCACCCGGCCACCGGCGGCTACCCCGAGGAGGGCGGTGACGGCCGCAGCGCGTCCGCGTACCGGAGCGCGACGGCAGCTACCAGGAGCTGTCCGAGGATCTCGATCACCAGATGGACAAGCCAGCCCACGAACAGGTACGGCAGAACCGCGACGCCGTGCTCAGCAACACGGTCAGCGTCCGGAAAGCTGGTCCGGTGCCGAGGGCCAGTCCCACCCCTGTCAACAAGGCCAGCAGCAGTGCGGTGGGCACCAGGGCGAGGAAGACCTCCAGGCCGAGGGCGAGGAGAGTCCCTTCCGGTTGGGTGGAGCTGAGGTACGCCTCCGGTCCCGCGATGATCAGCAGCACCACGAACTTGACCGGTACGACCAGCGCCGCCGCCAGGCAGGTGCGAACCCACCACCAGCCGGGGCCGTGATGCTGACCTTCGGTCACTTCAGCACTCCGGCTCCGGGCAGGCTCGTGCTCCACGTCATGTTCCGATCCTCATACTGCACCGCCTGGAACGACGGGTAGTTGTCGCCGTGCAGGCTGACCCTGACCCCGCGCCACACCCCGCGGCGACGCTGCACCGCCAGGGTGACGCTGTCGACGTTCAGCTCGCCGGTGTTGTGGTGATCCGGGATCACCCAGGTCATCTTCGCCCTGGTCCGCACGCCGATCGACAGCGGTCACAAGCCGGCTGATCAGGGCGGCGGCGACCAGGTCAGGGGCAGCGCGGTGGTGCGGTGGTTGAGCAGCCACCTTCCCAGCTGTTCGGCGATCACCCGCTCCTCGGCGGTGGTCTTGGGCATGCCCAGGCCGCTGGCCGCGTAGAGGTCGCGGCGGTAGACCATGACCAGGTCCTCCATGTGGTCGGCGTATTCCTCGGCCATCGCGCACACCCGGTGCCATGCGAAGACGATCGACACCGCGCTGACCAGGAGCAGGACGCCGGCGACGATCAGGCGGGACGGCCACGCCCACTCGGCGGTCACGGCGATGAGCAGCCACAACGGGGTCAGAAGCGCGAACAGCAGCTGCTGCGTACGCAGATAGACGTTGTTGCTGTGCTCGGCCAGCCGGATCCGCGCCGCGTCGGGCATCGCGGTGACCAGCGGGCCCCAGACGGCGGCGACGTTCAGGCCGTAGGCCTTCAGCACGTGCTCGCGGGCGGCTGCCAGCGTGTTGCCGATCCGGGTGGCCTCGGTCTCCACGCGGGGATAGTGACGCCAACGCTCCTGCGCCCGCAGGGAGCCGGTCTTCTTGCTGTAGACCTTGCCGTCGAGGAAACGCGTGCGCAGTCCGGCCCGGCGGGTCGCGTGCCTGCGCCGTCTGCCGGCCGCCCAGCATTCGGCCCGGGCCGGCCAGTTCGCCCCGGCAAGGGTGGCGAACAGGGACGGGGCCAGCCCGTTGACCAGGGCGGCGGTGCCGACGACAACGACACCGGCACCGATCGCGAGGGCCCACCGGCCGGCCGTGCCGTGGGTGAGCGGCCAGCACACGATCATGTGCCAGCCGTCGCACGAGTCGACGTCGGCGATGCGGGGCTGGGCCAGCAGGACCAGGCCGGCGGTGACGAACCAGGTGAACAGGGCCGTGCCCAGCGCGTAGTGCTTCCAGCGGGGGACGAGCGAGTCGACGAGCAGAGATCCGAAGAGGTCGGTCATGTGCCGGTCACGTGCCCGGGACGAGGGTGAGGGTGTGGGTCGCACAGGTTGGCGAGCCGAACGGGCCGTCCGCGTCGCCCGGCTCGCCGGTCACCGGGCAACCCGCTCTCGGGCAGCGCCAGTAGACGATGTCGGGCATGCGGGAGGCGCCGGACTGGGCCAGATGTCCACGTTGCCCGGTGGGCGGCACGTCGAGGCTCATGACCAGGATCTCCAGTTGGAGATCCCGATGGGTCAGCTGCTCGGCCCGGTCGACGTACCCGGCGTCATCCAGTGTGGTGTCCTCGGCCAGGTTGCGGACCGCATCGCGGACGTCCTCGGCGACAGTGGGGAAGCCCGAGAGGCCGATGATCTCGCGTAGTAGGCCCTGCCAGAGGACCCGGTCGGCCTGGACCGATGAGAGCGAATCGTCCGCCATGCGGTCCACAGTGCCACAGCGGTGCGAGAGTGCCTGGTCAGCAGTTCGGGGGATGTTCACCCCGATGGGGTGGACTAGGGTTGGGACGACTCCTAACTGAAAGTGATCAGAGAGGCAGTCCGGTGTGCCGTCGGAACTCGTAGATCTTCGTCTTGACCTGGTGCCAGGAGAGGGTGACGGGGTCACGATCCGTGCGACGTCCAGTTTCGACGCGCAGGGCGCGATCGGCGAGAGCCAGATCCGGCCCGACCTGCTCCGCGCGGCGGGCGTCCTGGCGGCACTGGATAAGCTGGACTGGGCGGTCCGGGGCACACAGCTCAACCTGCTGATCCCGCCGGGCCCGGTCCACCTCCTCCTCATGCGTCTGCGGGCCCACGCGACCTTCGCCGGTCAGCCGCTCCGGCTCCGGATCACCGCTCCCGAGCACCTGCTCGACCTGCCGTGGGAGTTCTCCACAGTCCCGACGCTCAACGGCCGGCTCGTCCCGGTCACGAAGGACACCGAGCTGACGCTGGTGCGGGAGACCGGGCCCCGGCCCACCCGGGAACGGCGCGACTCGGACGTCATCGTCGTCGCGGACGCGCTCGGGTTGCAGGGTGAGGTCCGGATCGACGACGCCGTCACGATCGACCTTCCGGAGAACACCGGGCGGGCGGCCCGGGACGCCGCCCTGATCGGCGAGGTCCTGGCCGGCACCTCCTACGAGTTCCTACCGGTTCCGGCCGCCGACCCGAAGAGCCTTCGGGAAAGCCTCGCCGCACCTGCCTTCGGCTTCTACTTCGGGGGCCACCACACCGCCGAGGGTGTGGTGCTGCACTCGGACGACCGTACCCGGGCAGCGGTTTTTCCTGACCTTGAGCTGGCGGAACGTCTCGGCGCGGCAGGTGTCGAGGTCGCCGTCTTCGCCGCGTGCGAAACCGCCACCGGCGGGGACTGTGCGCCTCTGGCGCGCCGAGCGGTGGAGCACGGCGTCAAGTTCGCCATCGGGATGTACGGGCCGCTGGACCACGCCGACGGCGAGCGGTTCGCCGAGGCGTTCTTCGCCGCCCTCGCCACCGACGCCCCGGTCGAGGACGCGGTCGCCGCGGGCCGCAGGCAGATCTACAACAAGCTGACCCAGCCGTTCGTCTACGCCGCGCCCGATGAGCCGCTGTCGTTCCGGCGCCCGCTGCCGCCGCTGCCGCCGAGCGACGTGTTCCGGGCCTGGTGGCTGCCACCGGACTGGGCGTCGCGGCAGGACCCGGCCCCGATCGACGACGCCCTGGCCTGCCGCGCGGACCTGCTGCTGGGCATCGGGCGGCAGCCGCTGACAGCGATCGTCGCCGACCGGGCCGGTGCGGGCCTGGCCGACGAGCTCAACGGGCTACAGCGGGCGTTCCCGCAGCACGCGGAGAATCTTGTCCGCCAGTGGTACGACGTGAACGCCTCCGGATCCGTGCCGACCGATCCCGACGACCTGGCGAGCCGGACCGACCGGCGTGAATCCTTCCGTGACCAGCACAAACGCGATCCCACCCGGGTCGGTGTGGTCCTGCGCTACGCCCTCCCGGCCCGGGCTGTCTGGGCGAGCGAGGCCCCGGCCGCCGATCTCGCCCGAAACCTGGCCGCCGTCCGACGGATCGTGCGGCACGCCGGCATCGTGCTACAGATCAGCGCCGGTGACCCGATGGACGCCCTGCTCGCCGCGGCCGACGTGGCGGCCGCCGCCACCCGCACCGGTCTCACCGACGTCGATGTCCTGACCAGAGTCGCGCCAGGTGGCAGCGGCCCGGCGGAGCGGACGCTGCACGACGTCGCATCGGCGGTCACCCGGGCCCGGCGCGCGCGGGGCCTGGAACCGGCCTGGCCCGGCCCGGCACCGGACGACCGGCCGGTCGTCGCCGCACTCAACGCGGGCGCCGCGCCGCCAGGAGGCGACGAGAGACGTTTCCTTCTTCTGGTACGGGACTGGGCTCCCGAGGGCTATGAGCGATTGTTGGAGGCGTACGCCGTGCACCGGGAGGGTCCCGGTTTTTATGCGGCCCTGGCCGCCGCGGCCACCCGTGAGCAGCACCTGGAACGCTGGCTGTCGGCCCTGCCCGCCGACCGGGCCGTGGACCCCGGCGGGATGCGCCTGGACTGGCACGGCCCGCAGCGCACCGCCGACATGCTGATCGCGACCGCCGAGCGCACTGGTCACCCCCGCGCGGGCGAGTTCGCCGTGCTGTGGAAGCACCTGGCCGCCGACCCGTGCGTCACCGAGATCGCCGAGGGCTGTGTGCCGCCGGGCGGCCCGCGCCTGTGGGAGCCGGAGACGGTCCGGCTGTGGGCCCGGCACCGCGACGTCAGCGCCGTGGAAATCGACGTGCGGACCCCCTCCTTCTGGGCGATGATCAGCCAGACCCCCGTGACCCGGGCCCTGGCCGACCGCCTCACGGCCCTGCCGTCCGCGCTGACCACCCTCGTCGGGCTGCGGGCCGGCACCCCGCACTTCGACGCCACCGATCTCGACGATGTGGAACGACTCAGCCTGATCGTGCGGCCGTACCGCCGCGGAAAGGCTCTCTGACGTGCTGGTTCTCCCCGCGTGGTACCTCTGCTGCCAGATCCGGCTGGAGGCGGCCGAGACGGCCGCCTACCTGGACATTCTGGAGGTGTTCGCGGCGCCGTACCGCAGTGTGGGCCGGCTGCGGTACGCGGTGGAGCAGTTCGCCCGTACCGAGCGCACCACCCAGGTCTACGCCATTCCGATCCTGGTCGAGGCGCTGCGCGAGGACGCACCGGACGATGTCGCCGCCGACGTGGTGGCGGCCACCGGGGAGCTGCTGGCCGAGGCGCTCGCGACGGCCGCCGGGCTGGCCGTGCCGTCGCTGCTGACCGAGCTGATCTCCGGACTCGGCACCCGGTCCGGCGACGAGGTGCTGCAACGCCTCGCCGCCGTCGGCGACGTCCGGCCGCCGCGCTCGGCCGGTCACGGCGGGCCCTACCTCGACCTGGCCGACAACGCGGCGCCGGTGATGGTGCTGGCCCTGCTGCGCAGCATCGCCTGGCGGAACCCGGAACGCGCAGCCCACCTGTGCAACAGCGAGCAGGCCCTGCCGGTGGTCGACAGGGCCCGCGACGGCCGCCACGGCCGGCTGCCGCTGCTGCTGGCGATCGAGACGCTGGCGGCGGTGGGAGAGCCCGTCGGTGAGCTGGCCGAGAACATGCTCGACGGCGACGGGGTGGTCGGGCTGACCGAGCCGGACGTGATGGCGACCTACGCCCGGATCCGGTTCCTGCCGCAGCCGGGCACCCTCGAACCGGAGGCGCTCGTCGACGCTGTCGAACGGGAGGCGGCCGCGTTCTGGTACTTCGACCGGGTCACCCGGGGGCGGCGGGAGCCGGCTCAGCCGTACCCCTGGCTCGGGGTCACCGAACGGGATCCGCTGCTGCCGCGCGTGCTGTGGCAGGCCACGCTCTGGGCGCTGGCGGTCCGGGTAGCGCCGGCGGGGGCCGCCCGGCGGCTCGCCCGCTGGTGGGGCCCGCCCGGGCAGGCCCGACCGGACGACCGGCCCCGCGCGGTGCACCTGCCGACCGATCAACGGCAGGCCGGCCGGGTCCAGACTGTCCTGCACGGGCTGCTGCGACGGCGGCTGGTGCGCCCCGACCAGGACGCTCCGGCCGTCGAGGTCCGGCAGGGGCCCGCGGGCCGCAACAGTTCCGAGACGACGGCCATGTTCTGGTCACCGTGGCTGGTGCGGACCGACGCGCAGTACTTCCGGGGCCGTAAGCAGGACCGGTACGAGGGCCGTGAGCAGGAGCGGTACAAGCCGTCGGGGCGCACCCAGATCCCGACTTTCCCGCACGTCGACGATCTGATCAGCCTGGTCCGGCTGTTCACCGCGATCGAGGTGGCCGCCGATCTGCTGGCCCGGACCCCGGACGGGCAGGCCCCGGAGTTCATCGTCGAACTGATGCTGCACGCCGGGGACGTCTTCCACACCGCCCGCTTCCGGGACCCGCTGGCCAACCTGCGGCACGGGTCGGCCTGGGAACCGTCGAGCACACCGATGTCATCGCAGCTCACCGCCCTGGCCCTGCACTCCTCGGAGGTGGTGCGGGCACGCGTCGCAGCCGGGACCGAACCGGCGCTGCCGCCGTCGGTGTTCGCCGCCTACCTGACCGCCAACGTGCAGTACCGGCCGGACAACAAGGGGCGGCCGATGCCGGTCCGGCGTACCCCGCAGCAGCGGTCGTGGCTGCTGTCGGCGCCCGCGGTGTTGCTGGCGACCGAATGGGCGTACGAGTCGTACTCCGGCTACGTCGACCTGCCCGACGTCGCGGACGCCGCCGCCTGGTTCGTGGGGGACCCGCCGGCCGCCCGCCGGGCCGTCGAACTGGCGCTCACCGGCACTCGTGACTACCTGCGCAAGACCTACGGTGACGGGAGCGCCGCCGGCATGCTGGAGATGGCCCGCGTCCTGGAGCGGGCCGCCTTCCGCGACCCGGCCGACCCGGGCCTGCCGGCCGGGTCGGTGCACCCGCTCACCGGCGAGACCACCAAGCCCAGCGTGCGGTCGCTGCTGCTGGCCCCGGCACTGGACGTGCGCGGCTGGGCCGAGGCCGGCGATCTGGCCCACCACGACCTGCGGCAGGCCTCCCACCTGGCTGCCGTCACCATGCGGCTGATCGCCCTCTTCGCCGAGGCGCCCGAGGTCACCGGGCGGGCCGAGTGGGTCGCCGAGTGGCTGCGCGCGGTCAACGAGATCAACAGATCCCGGGACTTTCCGCGCGACGTGCGGTCGGAGTTCATCCGCCTCTTCGACGTCGTCCCGGTCGACGAAGTTTCCGGCCGGCTGCTGCGTGACGTGCTGGAACTCGCCGTCGACGCGATCGGCGAGTTCTCCCGCAACGCCCCCCGCTACCTGGAACTGCTCGCCGGTCGCCTACAGGACGACGCTCTGGGCGCGCGCGGCAGCACCACCAACGCCCTGCGGCGCCGGCTCATGGGTACGCTGGTCGCCCGCGAACGCGAACACAACGACTCCGGCCTGCTGCTCAGCCCGTGGAGCCTGGCCGGCGACGACACCGCCGCCCGGCAGCGTCTGGGCCTGCTGGAACGCTTCGCGTATCTGGTCTCGCCGAGTGTCGACCTGTTCGCCGGCGCGGACACCCCGCCCGAGGAGGCCCGCCACCACGTGCTGCTGCGTACCGCCGCCGGCAGCCCCGCCGACCCTCGGATCACCGTCTCCACCCGCCAGGACGGCATCGGGCTGGTCCACGTCGCCGTCCGCGGCACCCTGTCGTCGGCGGCCCTGGAGGACCTGTTCGGCAGCCGGGCCCGCACCGGTGAGCGGCTCGACCAGTACGAGAGCCAGACCCGCAAGTTCACCGCGGTCGTCGCGAGCGTGAGCGTCGCGTCCCCGGGCGCCAAACTCCAGCGGGCCGCCCTGAACTGGGGCGCCGGGCGCACCATCGCCGCCGACGTGCCGACCAGCTACCAGATCGGCGACCTGGTTTCGGTACGTGTCACAGTCCGGGGTGGCCGCGCGGTGGTGGGCCGGGCCGAGCGCCTGCACCCGGTGCCGGTCGACGGTGAGCGCCGCCAGTTCGAGATCGCCGTCGACGGCCGGCACCTCAAACTCGGTGAGGACGGCCACCTGAAGCCCTTCGCCCCCACCGGTGACCTGCTCGAACTGTGGGACCCCGACACGTCCCGCGCCTACCGCGCCGAGCAGCGGCGCCACCCGGTGACCGCCGTGTGGAGCGCCGCCGCCGGTGACTGGGTGCCGGAGGAACGCGACTTCGTCCAGCTGATCGCGACGGAGTTCGCCGACGAGCAGAGCCGCGCCGCACCCCGGACCCTGGTCGTGGTCGCCGAGACCGAGAACGGCCTGCTGCTGTCGGCCCGCCCCGGAAACAACTACCTGCTGCCCGACCGGGTGTGGGAACCCGGGGCCCGCGACCTTGTCCAGCAACAGCTGGTCACCCCGGGCGCGGGTCTACTCGTGGACGTCGCCCTCACCGACCGGGACGGCCTGCCGCGCCTGGCTGTCACCGGGTTCGACGACCGCAACGTGCGCTGGGCCCGGATGTTCGACGACGCCGACGGCCACATCGCCCACCGCGCCGACGGCCACTGGCGGTACCGCACCACCATCCCCGAGATCGCCGGCGAACTGCCTGTCGACTTCGACAACCTGCCCCTGGAATCGCTGCCGCTCTTCACCGTCGACCAGAAGAACTGGGACGCCCGTGCCCAGCGGTCCGGCCGGGTCAGCGTCACCCGCACGCCGGTCCGCACGCTGCGCAACCACACCACCGAGGACCCGGACCGTTTCGACTTCCTCGACGACCTGGCCCGTGGGGCCGTCCTGCGGCTCGGCTCGATCAACACCCGACGCAAGCCGTGGGGGTCGTCCTACACCGGCTGGACGCCGGACAACGTCGAGGTCGCGGTCGCCGCCGAGACCGTGTCCTTCGCCGCCGGAACCGTCGACACCGGGAACCTGACCCGCAACCGGCTCGCCGTCGTCACCCGCATCGAACGGCGGCCCGCACCCCGGGCGGCAACCCCGGCCGAGCCGGTCGGCGACGACGAGATCGTGCCCCACGACAAGGACCGGGGCGCCCGGCTCACCGCCCTGAAACGGGTCACCCAGGCGCACGGGTTCATCGTGATGATCGGCCCCAGCTCCCGCGACGAACGCGCCCCCGCCTACGGCGTCTGGCTCGACTGCGACGAGGTCGTCATCTACTGCGAGGTCCCCGGCCGGGCCTTCACCAGCCTGGCCCGCCGCATCGGCGAACGCGTCACCGCCCGCCGCACGCCACTGGGCTGGCAGTTCACGGTGGAGACCCGGGTGATCCACACCCGGGCGCTGTGGCGCGCCGTCCCGGACCGCGACCCCGAGGCGGCCACCCCGGCGCTGCACCTCGGCACCTGCCTGGCGGGCGGTTACGGCCTGCGCCAACTGCTGCAACGCCGGGACCAGCCGGAGATCCTGCTGCGCTTCCACGTCGCCGGCAACGCGCACCACCTCGCCGGCACCGGCCGCAACAGTCGGCCCGGTCTGCGGCCCGGCACCGGCGTCATCGACCGGATCGCCGAGTTCCGCGACGGCGGTGCCTGGCACGCCCGGGTACGGCTGCGCACGCCGGCCGGCGACCTCTACGGCGACGCCCGCGGCCGGGCCTTCCCCGCCACCGGCGGCAACTGGGCGAGCATCGAGGTCAGGGTCGACGAGTACGAGGACACCGCCGACAACGCCCGCTACCTCGACGTGCGCCGCAGCTTCGTGCCGGCCCAGGTCTCCGCCGCAGTCGCGGCCGCCGACGAGCTTCAGGGCAACCGCGAGCGTACGTTCCAGGACTGGCGGGACGAGGGCACCGACCTGGCCGAAGGCACCGTCGACGGCACCATCCTGCGCCTGTCAGATCTGGAGGTGCCGGCGGGTGACCGCTGGACCCGGACGGTTCCGCTGCGGGACGGCGACCGGCCGTGGGTCGACGGCCGCGCCTACGACAGACGGGCCGCCCGTGCCCTGCTGCGCCGCACCGCCGCCGGAACCTGGGAGGCCTCCTGCCGGGACGCGCCCGCCCTGACCCTGGAGGAGTTCGCCGCCTTCCTACAGTGGTCGGCCCGCACAGCCGGCGAACGCCGCTACGACAACCACATCATGTACGCCGCCGGTGGCACCGAGGACGCCTGCCGGTTCGAATGGGGCCACGGGCGCACCGTGCTCGTACCGCTGGATCGTCTGGAGATCGACGGCCGCGTCCGCACCGGCCAGCCCTTCTTCTTCGGCGACCGGATCACCGAGTTCCGGTTCGGCCACGTCACCACCGCCGACGGCACCGCCCGCCTCGTCCTGCGCATCGACTCCGACGACGTCGAGGCCGAGATCGAGAATCAGGTCTGGGACGACGCGAGCAAGCGGATCGTGCAGCTCCTGGAGATCGTCGTCGACACCAGCCGCCAGTCGGTCAGCATCGACAACGTCGTCGTCCGCAACCGCCGCATCGGCGGCTCCGCCGACCGGGACCGGCACGGCCACCAGCAACGGCTCCGCAACGCCGTCCTCGACTCCCGCGACGCGGCCCGCCTCTACGCCGTGATGACCCAGAAGGACCAGCAGACCCGGAGAGGTGTGATCCTCGCCCGCCTCGACCCGCGCCCCCTGGACGGCAGCGACCCGAAGCTCCTCTTCCGTTACCTCTCCCCGTCCGTCGGAGAGGGCGACGGCGTCCTGCACCGCAACGACCGCCTCTTCATGCTGGCCGGGCCGATCCAGCCGAAGGGCACCCGCCCCGGCGAGGTCGGCAACGACTATCTCGTCCCGTTCACCCTCCCCGGCGACCTGCTCGACTCCGACGGGCCCACACTGCGCGTCGAGGTCCGCCGCCGTGAGTTCTCCCTACGCGAGAGCACCCTGCGCCACCTGTACCGCACCGACCCGGAACGTTACGACGGCCGGCAGATGCTCGTCACCCTCGAAGGGCCGCTTCGCGGGCGCGGCCGCGGCGCCTGGCAGGGCTCCCTGCACACCGCCCCGCCACGGCCCCGGCACCTGCTGCGCGACCATATCCACTCCTCCACCGAACGCGTCTTCGCCACCGTCGGCCAGCGCGAAGGCGACGCCCTGCGCGTCGAGATCGCCCCCGGCGTCCTGGTCCTGATCCCGTGCGACGACGAGACCACCAGACAACTGCGCCAGGGTACGGTCGTCGCCCTCGCCGCCGAGGCCAGCGACCGGATCGGCATGCACAAGGCGATCGCCGGCGACCGCACCTACCTCGCCGGGAACCGGCCCGCCGTCCTGCTGCCCAAGGACCTCCTGCTGGGCAGCCGCAAGGAGCCGGGCGACGACGAGCGGCGCACCCTGTTCACCGTCGCCGGGCTACCCGGCGTGCAACTGGCCACCGGAGCCCTGACCGCCCGGCTCATGCGAAGCCCGCACCCGAAGGTCGCCACCGTCGTCCTGCGTGGTGGCAAACCAGCAGTCGACCCGGACGAGCCGGTCCGCGCCGCCATGATCCGGTTCGACCGGGACACCCACCAGCCACGGCTGACCGCCGTCGCGGGATCCGTGGACCAGCCGCCGGCCGTCGGCTGGCCGCAGTTGTCGTTCGCCGACCGTGGCAGCGACGAACTGGCCGCCCACTGCCGCACCGGGTGCTGGTATTACCACGACATCGAGACCGGGTCGTGGCCGCCGGGGCAGAACGGGGTACGGCGTACCCCGTTGAAGGTCCCGGCCCGGGTCGCCACGGAACCGGTCTTCTTCAGCGACGGCTGGACCCTGCGGCACCCGGAGGACCGGCTCACCACCTTCGGGTTCCCCGCCACCATGCTCGCCGAGCAGGGCGTGCCCGTCGACAATGGTTGGTACCCGGTCGCCGCCGCCACGCCCCGCGGCATCTGGGCCGAGATGGCACCCGGCCACATCGTCGAGATCACCGGCCAACTGCTGGCACCACCCCGGCACGGCCGCCTCCACCTCGGCGGACTGGACTGGACCGAGTTCGGCGCCGGCGACGAGATCCGGCTGCGCCGCCCCGCCGGTGCCGGGCTGCTCGCCGCCCTCGTCCTCGAGGACTGGCGGCCCGGCCCGCGCGGCGTGTGGGGCCACAGCCGCGTCCTGCTCCCGGTCAGCGGCAGCCGGCCCGGCGCGGTCACCCTCGGCGCCGGGATCTGGTCGCTGACCTACCCGCTCGCCCCCGGCCAGGCACACGCCCACCCCGACGGGTCCGTGCGGTGGCTCGACCCCGGGAACACGCTGCACGACCCCGACGAACCGATGCCCGGCGACGTCGTCCTGATCAGCGCCGACAGCGACGGCACGCTACGGGCGGCCGGGTGCGGCGACCGCGGGATCCGGCTGTCCACCCGCAGCTGGACCGGCACCGACTGGCTCCGGGAGGCCCTCGGCGACCCCGGCCGGGCGGCCGCGACCCTGGACCTGTTCGGCGGGGCACTGCCCGTCACCGTCGAGGAGATCCAGGACGGGCACCTGGTCGTACGGTGGCAGCAGCCCTCGGCGGGCGGCCGCAACGTTCAGCGCCTCGCCCGGATCCTCGGCACCCTGCCCGACGGCCGTGCCGTCATCCGGACCGGGCGGTCCCTGCTCGCCCTGCGCCCGGACACCCTGATCCCCGCGTTGCCCCGCACGGCGGGCGCCGCAGTCGCCGAAGTCCTCCGCGACCGGCCAATCTGGCTCAACCGCACCCAGCAGGGCTGGCGCAGCGGACTACTCGACCCGGTCCCCGCCGACACCGGCACCACCGTCACCCCGATCGCCGGCGCCGGACCCGGGGTCGTCTGCCGGGAGACCACCACCGACGCCCTGCGCTGGCTGCCCGCCCGGCAGGCGGCCTGGACCGGCGACCTCGACGGTGCCGTGCTGGCCCGCTGCCTCGCCGGCGCCGATCTGCCGGTTCTCGTCCAGGCCGACGGCACCGTGTCGTTCACCGGCTCGGCCGAGGCCCGGCAGACCTGGGAACGGCTTCGCCCCGGCAGCCGCCAGCGGGTCGTCCCCACCGAACAGGCCGGCACCCTCGCCGACGGGCGCCTGCTGCGGTACGCCGCCCGCCTCTATCCCGGCATCGGCCTTGTGGAACTGCTCAGCGAACACGAACTGCCCCCGGGCGAGCCGATCATGGCGGTCGTCGACGAGCGCGCCAGGGTGGTACGGGTCGTGCCCTTCCGCACCCGCCGCATCCGCCTCGACCTCAGCCGCGAACTCGCCCACTCCCTGGCCTACCGAAAGATCCCGGAACGGTTCGCCGGCTACGTCGCCGCCCACGTCACCGGCACCGCCGGGCAACCGCCCACCGGCGCGGACACCGAAGCGGACCTGATCACCCTGGCCGCCGCACCCCGGACCACCGCCACCACGGTGGTCGTGCCCGAGCCCCTGCGCACCTGGCTCGGCCGCCCGGGCCGTACCGTCCTCGGGCTCGGCGACAACGGCCCGGTCGACCTGGCCCCGGCCATCGCCGCCGTCCTGCTGCTGACCGACATCGGCCCGCGCGACGACGACCTGACCAGGGTCGCCAACCGCCTGGCCGTCCACCTCACCCGCCGCCTCGGCATCCTGGCCGGCCGCAACCTGCACCTGGAGGCCATCCTCCGGCACTGGCTGCAGGCCCCCGGAGCCGCCCAGCGCGGCGGGCAGTGGCTGCGGCTGGCCGCCCTCGACCTGCGCGGCCGCCGCTTCCCCGACGCGAGCAGCCGCGACGGGCTCGCCGACGAGCAGTTCGACGGTCAGCTCCGCCCCGACCAGGCCGAAGACCTCGGCACCTTCTGCCGCGGCGTGCTCAGCCGCTCCACGAACGACACCGAGAACGAGCTGGTCGCCGTCGCCTCGGCCCTGCTGTCGGCCCTCGGCGAGCCGCACGACGTGACCCGCCTGCTCCGCCCGGCCCACGCGACAAGCGGCGTCCTCTGGCAGCTGTCCGCCCTGGGCCGGGCCCTGACCCCGGCCGGCCCCGACCTGACCGCTCAGCTCCACCTGGACCGCGACCAGCTCCGCCACCTGACCAACCTGTGGCAGACCCTGCTCACCAGCAAACTCGCCCTGTCCCTGCTCCCGTCCGCCGAACCCGTCCCCGACATCGAGGCCCGCGGCGTCCGGGGTCTGGTGAACCGCCTGCTCAACCAGCAGTGATGGCAAGGATCTCCCGATTTGCAGCCCCGGCTGAGGTGGCGGGGCTCCGGGCTGTGCGGGTGGCGGCGGCGGCGCACCGTATGACCTGCCTGCGGGTGCCGGTTGTAGGCGCGTTGCGCATCGCGCCGTCGCGGTGAGCGTTGGCCAGATCCAGACAGACTCGGACGGTGAAGCCGTCGAGCCGTCCGCGCCCGCGACTGCCGCCGATCGACGACCGCAGCCGCCTCGCCGACGCCGTAATCGACCCGGGCGGAAAGCCGATAGCCGACAGCACCGGCTATCGGATCAAGAAACCGTTGTTGCTCACGGGTGGCACAGTGACATCAACCAGACGACTGTTGCTGCGCCCTCGTCGTAGAAGGTGATTCATGTCGCCGAGTAATCCGTATGGTGTCCTCATCGACCCGCACGCGCCGGCGGCCATCGCCGACTGGCTCGACCTTCCCGCCACCAAAGATGTCTATGCCGTAGCCGACGTCGCCGAGTATCTGCTGGACATCTCTACTGACCTGACCTATCTCGGTCTGCTCGTCGACCACATCCACGTAGGCACGATCAATCGCAGCGTCGTCGACGAACCGGTGAAAAGCCTCGACGCGGCCGCTGGGCAACTTCTACCGGGCCAGCCGCACTACGAACTCGTCCAGTGGCGGTGCCGTACCTGTGACACCCGGCTCTGGCGTATCCACGTCGACCCGCGCGACCCGCCCACCTGCCCGAATAACTGCGGGCGGCTGTACCCACACACCCCGTCATGATTTTCGAGGAGTTCCAGGCCGGGCTTGCCAGCCTGTCGAACAGGTTCGTACTGACCTCGCTGCTACCGACCGTCACCGGCAGCTTGATGATCCTGGTCCTCGTTCTGGCGGAATCCTCGAGCGGGCATCCCGACTGGGCCGCCGCCTGGCAACGGATCACCGGCGCGAATGTCGTCGCGATCATCGCCGCCGCGCTGATCGCTGTGGTGCTTGCCCTGCTGCTGCGGCCCCTGCACTCGACTCTGGCCCGCATCACCGCCGGCCACTGGCCTGCCGCCGCCAGAGCGGTGACCCGAGCCCGTCAGCGCAGGCACACCCGCAGCCGGGACCGGCTGGCAGCCGCAGCAGCAGATCTGCCCGCTGACCCTCGGGCGATCGGCGCCGACGGGCTCGTACAGCGCGCCGGCGCCGCCGGTGCCGCTCTGCGGGAACGGTATCCTCGCGGTGAAGTGCTGCCTACCGCGCTCGGCAACGCCGTCACCGCCGCCGTTGAGCGGGCAGGCAGCGTCTACGGTCTGGACGCCGCAGTCGCCTGGCCTCGGCTCTACCCTCTACTTCCTGCCGACACCCGGGTCATCGTCGACGATCGCAGGGCCGCGCTCGATGCGGCGACGGTCACCGCTGTCACGATGGCCTTCACCACCGTCGCCGCAGCGGCACTGCTGCTGCGCTGTGACTGGTGGCTACTGCTGGTTCTCGTCCCCGCGGCACTCGGTTTCGCCGCGTACCGCGGAGCGGTCGCAGCTGCCGTCGCCTACGGCCACGCCCTTGACGTCGCTTTCGACCTGCACCGCTTCGACCTCTATCGGGCAATGCACCTGCCCGCTCCGGCAACTCTGGGTGCCGAGACGCAACTCGCGCGACAGGTCTGCAGGCAGTGGCGGCAAGGTGTTGCCGACCCCGGTATCGAGTACCACCACCTAGCTGCTCCCGGGCCCGGCCGATGACCGTGACCGAGGACCCGGCTGAATACGCCGCTCTCCAACGCTTTCTACACCGCCTACGGACCTACGAACAGCACGCCGACCCTCGGCTACTCCTGGAGCCGGCGGCGACCGGTGACGCGTTGGCTGTCTGGAACCGTTGCCAGAGTGACCCCTTACCGCAACTGCTGACCGCCGTCATGATCGGGCACATGCACTGGTACCGGCACCTGCTGCTGCCCTCCGCAAACGACCGGTACGATTTCGTCTGCGCCGAGTCGATGACCCAGTTCATTCACGCCAACGCCCCCAGCGCTCTAGAGCACATCCTGCAACCGCTGCTGATCCATCCCCGTCCTGGCGACGAACCCGCGCACCGCAGAGCGAAACGCGCCGCGGCGCTACTGAGGCTGGACCCGACTCTTACCACCGACTACCGGGCCGCCGCCGAACGTTCGCTGTCCGACGCCGTTGCCGGTCTCGACGGGGATACCCCCGGGCTAGCGGACTTCCTTGCCGTTCTCCTGCTCACCCAAAGCAGACGGCACGAACAGCGCGCGGACGCGGAACTGCTCGACCAGATGATCGCCACCGCACGCCGCGGCGCCGCGACAGCAGTACGACAACCAGATGGCAGCAGTGACCAGGGCATGTTCCTGGGGAATCTCTGCGGACTGCTCATCCAGCGCTTCAAGACCACGGCGGACCACCACGACCTGGACGCCGCCGTCACGACCGGAGCGCAAGCCAAAGCCTTGCTACCGTCGGAAAACCCACTCCTTCGCATGGTGGACAACAACTTCTCACTGGCTCTTGGCCTGCTGCTTCAGCACCCCGAGGCGACCACCATCCCGGCTGCCCCCAGTGACTGCGCCGACCTGGGACTTGCCCTGTTGCAGATCGCCCAGCACGCCACCATCGACCCCCGACCTCTGGACCGGGCTGTCCTCCTGCTGGCACGCGCCACCGAAGCCGCCAATCCCGCCTGGCCGGTGGAACGGCACGCCGAGTACCTGTCCGCGCTCGGGACCGCATACGGGATACGGTTCGAGAGGCAGCGACGCCCCAGCGACCTCGACGCCGCCGCCGACGCCTGCGACCAGGCAGTAAGCCTGAGATCTCCGGACGATCCGGCCGCAACGGCGTGCCTCCAGAACGCTGCCAACACCCGCGCGCTACGGTGGGTCGTGAGCGGCGACCCGGCCGACCTGGACGCCGGCGTCGCGTTACTGCGGCACGCGATCGACCTCGCCCCCGCCAGAGCGGGCCTGTGGTCCAACCTGAGCAACGTCCTGCACACCCGGGCGGCTCGGACCCGGTCAGAGCAGGACCTGGACGAGGCGGTGACAGCCGCACGGTACGCCGTCGCTCTGATCACCCCCAGCACTCGCGCGGGCGACCAGGCTCTGTACCGGTCGTGTCTCAGCGACGCGCTCCTGGCCCGGGCCGAGCACTCCGGTAACGCCGCCGAGTTCGACGAAGCCTCCGACCTCGCCGAACACGCCGTCCGTCTACTCCCCCGCGATCACCCGTACGCCGGCGACCGGGCTGTGGACGCCGCGCGGATGGCCATCGCGAACCTGGAACGTAGCGGAACACTGCCGCACCTCGATCGCAGCATCACCCACCTGCGCACAGCGGTCACCGTGACCCCGGCCACCCATACCGAACACCTTCCTCAAGTCACCAGGCTGATCGGGGCTCTCCTCGCCCGCCACGACCGGACCGGTATGCCCGCCGACCTCGACGAAGCAGAAACGCTGGCACGCCGCGCGGCAGCGGAACCCACGAAAGATCCGGCGGTTCGTTCAGATGTGTTGTCGGCTCTCAGCCGAGTGCTGAGGCACCGCGCGACTACCCTGGACGACTACCGGCAGGCCGCCGAGTACGCCCGTCAAGCCATTGCCGCCGCGCCGGACGACGGATCGCGCTGGCGAATTCAGGGGTACGAATCCCTCAGTTCCATCCTGATGTTGCGGTACCTACACACCGCCGACCCGGTCGATCTCGATATGGCGATCGCCGCGCAACGTGTGGTGCTCGCGGACGACCGTCGCTCAGCAGCGCACGGGGCCGAGTCGCTGAACGCACTCTCGGTGAAGCTGCGGACTCGATATCAGCGCACCGGCAATGGGGCAGATCTCGATGAGGCGCTGACTCTCGCACGGGCCGCAGTTGACGTCGAAGGTGACCGGCCGACAGCTGCCGCGTACCTGTGGACCCTGGGGATCACCTTACAAGTTCGGTTCGACCGGGACGGCGACCCGCGCGATGCCGCCGAAGCGACCGAACTGTGGTCCCGTGTCACTGGCGACGAACTGGCTGCCCCCATCCGTCGCGTCTTCGCCGCTCGAGACTGGGCGCGCCTGGCCGTGCGACGTGAGGACTGGCCCGAAGCGCTGCGCGGTTATATCGCCACTGTTCGGCTGCTACCGGTGCTGGCCTGGCACGGCCGGGGCCGGGAGGTCAACGAGCAGAGCCTCCGGGCAGTGCCCGGGGTGGCCTGGGAATCCGCTGCGGCCGCTCTCAACTGTGGCCAGGCCGACACCGCTGTCACCCTGCTCGAACAAGGCCGGGCGGTGATGTGGAACCACCTGCTCAACACGCACACCGACCTGGACACGGTCCGTGCGTTCGACCCCGAGCTGGCCGACGAGCTCACCACCGTCCGGGAGACCCTGGACAGCTACGACCGGACCGCCACCGCCCCGGCCGGTGCCGCGGGCCTCGACCCCGCAGACCAGGTGGCGCTGGCCGAACGGTGGCGAGGTCTCCTCGCGGCCGCCCGTCGCCTGCCCGGACTTGGACACTTCCTCGACACCGCTGACCTGGCCACCCTGCGTCCGGAAGAGGGCAGCGGCCCTGTCGTCCTGGTCAACCTGAGTCCGTGGCGCTGCGACGCGATCATCGTCGATCATCGCCAGACCCGCGTCATTCCTTTGACGACCACAATGGATCAAGCCGTCGATGTCACCGTAACCTACGAGAAGGCCTTGCTGCGGCACGCGGCGCAACGCCGGCTCAGCTCTCGAGCCGCCATGGAGGTGACGATCACCGACACTCTCCAGTGGCTGTGGGACGTCATCACCGAACCGGTGCTGCGAGCCCTCGGCCTCACCGGTCCACCCGCGGACGATCAGCCCTGGCCCCGAGTGTGGTGGTGCCCCACCGGGTTCTTGCAAACCTTGCCGTTGCACGCCGCCGGCTACCACGACCAGCCCGGCCGCAACGTCCCGGACCGGGTCGTCTCCTCCTACACACCGGGTCTCCGCGCCCACTCCTACGCCCGGCGAAATCGGTCGGCCCCACCGTCGGATCAGATGCTCATCGTGTGCGCGGCTGACACCGCCGAGGCCGACGCCCTACCCGCGGTCGCGTTCGAACGTGACGAGTTGCTAGCTCTGCTGCCGAAGCCGGCACGTCATCTCAGAGAAGGACCAGCGGCAACCCGCGGCGCGGTCCTCGAGTCACTGAGTACCTGCACGATGGTGCACTTCAGCTGTCACGGCCGGCAAAACCTGGAACGACCGCTACGTTCAGGTCTGGTCCTCGCCGACGGTGTCCTGACCGTCGACGACCTCACCGCAGTCACCGGGCCACGTGCCATGGCGGTCCTGTCCGCTTGCCGAACCGCCACCGTCGCTGCCACCACCCTCGACGAGACGATCAGCCTCGCCGCTGGCCTTCACTTCGGCGGGTGGCGACACGTCGTCGCAACCCTCTGGTCCGTCAGCGACCGCGATGCCGCAGATATCACCGTGGACTTCTACCGTCGGCTGGCAAACAACGGGCGGTTGGATCCCGAGAAAGCCGCTGCCGCCCTACACGCGGCAACACGCGCCGCCCGGCACGGCGCTCCTGATCATCCCAGCAGATGGGTTCATTTCATCCACCTCGGCGCCTGACCGTCACCGGCTCACGTACCCAGTCACCGAGACGTCGCTCCGTTTCCGGGAGCAGATGCTCGTAGGGTACGAGCGGAACGGATGCGGTGGAGCCGTCTGAACGCGAGCGGTGGAATCCTCATGGGGTTCACTCCGGGGAGGCAGGGGCTCGTCCCACTCAGGCCAGGCCGCCCGGAGGGCGCCAACTCGTGGTCAGGGCCAAGCCGCGCCTCGCTCACCGAGCCCGTGACCTCTAGTCGGCATTGCCGCCCATAAAACGCCGATCGCGTCGCACATGTCGCAAGACTTCACCGCCCCGACGAGCGAGCCGCGCAACGTCGTATCGGTCTCGGCACCTGCGGGTGAACGGCACCCTGACCATCCGCAGATGCCTTGAAAACCGACACTGTCCGTGTTTGTCAGATGACTTGCAGTGGTGGGTGTCATGGCTAGGCTGCCCTGACGTGCACGAGCGAGCCGGGCTTCGCCGATTCCGGAGGTGCCACCACGATGGACAGTCGAGAATCACGTCCCGCCAGACGTAGCGGGACTCTCCTCTTGGCGGCGCTGAGCGCGCTGTTACTGCTCGGGGTCGACGCGGTGCTGGGTCCGGTCGCGCCGGTCCGGGCCGGTAGCACCGCCGCGACCGTCAGCGGCACCCTGACCGACCGGTCCGGCCGACCGGCCGGCCAGGTCAGGGTCACCCTCGCGCCGGACTCCGGCGCGGCGCATCCGACCTACTCGACCACCACCGACCGGGCCGGCCGGTGGCGGGTGTCCGGAGTGTCAGCCGGGCGCTACCGGATCACCAACCAGCTGCCCGGCGTGTTCCGGCCCCGCTACTACCCGAGCCGTCTCGGGTTCCCCTGGGGAGCTGTCACCGTCCCGGCCCGTGGCCGGCTCGTCGTCGACGACGTGCTACCTCCGGCCGGCCGGATCCGGTTCGTCGCCGCCGACGCGGCGACTGGCGACGCGGTACGGGACTTCTGTGTGCAGGACCCACTGGAGCTCGGCTTCACCTGCACCAACCCCGCCGGCACCTTCCCGAACGGGTACCTCGATCTGGAGGTGCCGCCCGGCCACTACCGGTTCACCGGCAACGCGAACGACGGCGTACACGAGGGCGGAATGGTCGAGGCGACCGCGGTCGCCGGGCAGGTGACCCACGCGACGCTGCCGGTCCAGCCGCCGGGCAACGAACTGCGCGTGACGCTGCGGGACCGCGCGACCGGCGCGCCGGTGCCCAACACGGGAATCATCGCCATGTCGGTGGACAAGCGGTTCCCCGACATCTATGACGCCAACGAGATCTCCGACGAGAACGGGGTGGTGCGGTTCCGGAGCCTCCACCCGGACCGGTACAACATCTGGGCCGGCGGCTCGGCCAACGGGCACGGCGCGCAGTGGGTCGGCCCGAACGGTGGCACCGGCGACCGAGCCGAGGCACGTGTGGTCGAGCCAGGGCCCGGAATCACCACGCTGCCCGACATTCTGCTGGACCGAGCGGGGTCGATCACCGGGTCGATCACCGACGCGGTCACCGGCCAGCCGGTGTCGGTGACCGTCGCGCTGACGACCTACGACCCGTTCTGGTACGAGACCACCTGGAAGGTTCCCGGCAACGGCTCGTACACCTTCAGCGGGCTCGGCCCGTACGAGTGGTCGCTGGCGTTCATCCCACCGGGCAACGGCGGTGCCAACAGCGCCTACGCCACCCAGTGGTCCGGTGGGGCGCCGAACAGCGTCAAGGCGACCCGGATCAAGGTCGTCGCCGGCGGCACCACCGTCGCGAACGAGCGGATGAACGCCGGCACCGCCGTCTCCGGCCAGGCCAACGGCCTTCCGGTGTACGACTACCCCTATCCCGTCCACGTCTACAACGCCGACACCGGCGACATCGTCGCGGTCGACGAGAACGTCGAGGACGGCCGGTACGACACCCGGCTCCTGCCTGGCCAGCGGGTCCGGTTCTGCCTGCACTCCGACCGCTGCTACCCGGACTACGTCCGGCAGGTCGACGCGTCCGCCATCCGGGTGGGCACCTCGCCGTTCACCGTCGACTTTCCCGGCCGACGGCGCTGAGCAGTTATGGGTACCGGCGCCGCCCGGATCTTGCGCCGTAGGGCGGGGATGGCCTCCCCAGCACGGGCGCGCGGCAGCCCACGGGCGGTTACCCGGCCGGCGGCGTCGAAACGGGCCGGCACGCCATCGGATGCCTGATCCGCAGGGGTGGGGGCGGTGCCGGCTGGGGCAGCCGCTCAGGCGATGGTCTCGGCCCGGACGAGTTCCGGGTCGTCATGCGAGACGTCGAGGGAAACACATCTTGCGTCATCGGACCGAGAACGACTCATCTGGCGCGAAGCCGCCAGCCTCGGCGACGCCGTGCGGCCAGGTCTGCGGCAGCCGTCCGCCACCGTGGATAGTCGAACGCAAACCCCGCGTCAGAGAGTCGTCCAGGGGTGACCCGCCGGCTCTTCAGCAACAGTTCGGTGTCCGACCGCATCGCGAAGGCACCGACCTCGGCCATCGATCTGGTGGCCGGCAGACCAACCGGCATCCGCCAGGCCGACCGCAACTCCCGCATGAAATCTCGCTGTGGCAACGGGCCGGGTGCGGCGAGGTTCACCGCCCCAGTGAGGTCGTCGCGTTCGATCAGGAAGCGGACGGCGCGGACGAAGTCCTGGTCGTGGATCCACGAGACATACTGCCTGCCGCCCGCGACCGGCCCGCCGAGGCCGAGCCGCGCCAACCAGCTCAGCACGTCGAACACGCCGCCGCGGTCGGGGCTCATCACCATGGCCGACCGCAGCGCGACCTTGCGGGTGTCCGGAGTGGTCGCCGCCTGCTCCTGCGCGACTTCCCAATTCTGAGCGATCTTGACGCTATACGCCCAGTACCCGGGCACACCGCGCTCAGCACCGCCGATCAGACCGCCGTACTCATCGTTGGCCGCGTCAAAGCGGTGCGCATAGATCGTCGCGGTGCTCATCTGCATCCACACCTTGGGTGGCCGGCCCGCCTCGGCGATGGCCTCGCCGACGACCCGCGCCGGCTCCACACGTGAACTCATCATGGCTTCGAGGTTCTCTGCGGTGTACCGACAGCTCACACTGCGTCCCGCAAGATTGATGACCACATCGCTGCCGTTGATCTGCCTGGCCCAGTCACCAAGCGTGCGGCCGTCCCAGTGAACCTGACGCTCACCCTTCGGTGAGCGTGTCAGCAGCACGACATCGTGGCCCTCCGCAGTCAACGCCCGATCCAGGATCGTGCCGACCTGCCCGGTCCCACCGGGAATGACGATCTTCACAGCCCCTCCTCATCCGGCATCTTATTTTGAACATGTTCAACTATGCCGCGATCGTACTGCTACGCCGAACCGCCGGCTGCCCTGCCACGGCAGGACACGGTGAACCCTCGCTACGGCGCCTCCTTCGCTGGCCCGCACCCAGCGGTTGGCCCGGGACCGGAGACGGTAAGGCCGTCTACTTTCTGCCAGAGCTTTCCCTCAGGGGTAGCCGGTCAGCAGTGCGTGCCTGGAACGCCTCCACATGCGCGTGGGTCACGACGCACGGGCCGTCAGCCGCATCGTCGGCGTCCGGATCCGGGGGGACGACTCCCCCAGCTACCGACCCGCAAGTCACTGACCCGCGGAAACCCTGTCGCCGTCGGGACGGCCGGACCGGATCACGGTGTACGCCGATCCGGCCCAGCCGCCAGGTACGTTCCCGTAGAGGGTCGTCGTGCGGGTGGACTGGGTCGACGGTGATCCGGGTATCGTCGCCGGCCCCAGTCCATCGTCGACCACGGTGGTGCCAGATCATCGAGGGCACCGATTTCGGTGGGTTTGAGTGCGGCCGGGTCCAGTGCCTCCTCGTGGCGGGTGAACACCTTGTCCACGTACCGGTGCCCGGTGTCGGCGCCGATGACGAGATGCTCGCGTCCCGGGTGACGCTGTGCCTCCCAGGCCGCTACCAGGAAGGCCGCTCCGGTGGACAGGCCGGCGAAGATGGCGTGCGTGCGCATCAGGTCGACCGTGCCGGCCATGGCGTAGTGGAACGTCAGCCAGTGCAGTTGGTCGTAGAGGTCGGGGCGGACGTTGTCGAAGGGGATGGCGCTGCCGATTCCGGCGATGATGGCCTCCGGGTCCTGGTGGCGTTCGCTGCCGAAGCTGACGCTGCCGAAGGGCTGAAGCCCGACCAGCCTGGCCGCCGGGTCGCGTCGGCGTAGCGGCTGGATCAGGCCGGCGCTCGACGCGCCGGTGCCGACGCTGGCCACCACCGTCAAGGGCCTGTCGGGCAGCGCGGTGTGCACCAGGCTGGCCAGTTCGGCGTACCCGAGGTAGTGGATGGGGTCGTGGTACTGGCGCATCCAGTGCATGCCGGGGTTGGCGCGCAGCAACTGGCGTATTCGCTCGACCCTGCGGCCCTGATCGAGGCGCAGGTCGGACTCGGCCGGCATCTGGTCCACCGTCGCGCCGAGGATCTCCAGCTGGGACCGGATCGTTGGTGTCACGGTGGTCGAGGCGACGATGTGGCAGCGGAGGTCGTAGCGGTGACAGACCATGGCCAGAGCCAGGGCGTAGATGCCGCTCGAACTGTCGACGACTGTGTCTCCCGGCCGGACGGTGCCGTCGGCGAGCAGAGCCCGGACGGCGCCGAGAGCGGCGTAGATCTTCAGCGTTTCGAACCGGACGAGCACCATGTTGTCCGACAGGCGGATGAGGCTGGGCGCTCTGACGGCGTCGGTGACATGACCGTGGACGGTCGCGGAGACATCGGGCGGGACCATGAACGGCATGGGCTGTCGTCCCTCGTGTGGCGCCGCCGGAGCGGGGCGGCGGGGCGGCCGGTACGCAGGGCCAATCATCCACGTCGATGCGATGGCCCCTCGGTAGGTCGCACCCACTGCCGCGCTGGTTCCGGCGCCGGGGATCTTCGCAGATGGCGAATGGACAGATGTCGCGGGAACCAGGCGCACCATTCGGCCGACTGTTGTAGCGGTGGCCGACGGATCGCCACCGAGTCGTCTGGTCCGCGCACGCCCAGGAGAGTTCGTGTCACGACTACGCCCGCTCGCCGCCCTCGTCGCATCGATCATGTTGATCGGCGCGTGCTCTACCGACGCCGGTGGCGCCGGCGCCAACTCCCGGGTGCTGCGCATCGGTCTGAGCGGGGAGTCCGGCGCGCTTGATCCGCACGCGTTCACCGGTAACTTCCTGCTGCTCGACGCGATCTACGAACCTCTGGTCACCTACGGCCAGGGCGGCAAGCTGGAGCCGGGGCTCGCGGAGTCGTGGACCGTCGCCGAGGACGGTAAGCAGGTCACGTTCGACCTGCGCGACGGCGTGTCCTTCACCGACGGGACGCCACTGGACTCCGCCGCCGTGAAGTGGAACTTCGACCGATGGGTCGGCAACAAGAAGTTCACGTTCTTCCGCGCCTCGCAGGTCATTTCCGCTGTGGACACCCCGGACGCGCACACTGTGCGGTTGACGCTGTCCGAGCCGTACGAGCCGTTGTTGCAGGAGTTGTCGATCGTGCGGCCGGTCCGGCTGCTCAGCCCGAAGTCCGCGACCGCGAGCGGCGAGTTCCAGAGCCCGGTCGGCACCGGGCCGTGGAAGCTGATATCCAACTCGGCCACCGGCGCCACACTGGCCCGCAACGACGCCTACTGGGGGACGAAGCCGAAGCTGGAAAAGCTCGAGTTCAAGACCATCCCCGATTCTCAGGCACGCATCGACGCGCTTGGCAACGGCGAGATCGACCTCATCGGCGGCTCGTACCTGGCCCCGATCACGCCCGTGGAGGCCAAGTCGCTCACGGGACGCGCCGATGTCGCGCTACTCACCGGCGCGCCGGACGTCTCGATCATCCTCGGGTTCAACGCCGACGGCCCGGCCGGTGACCGGGCTGTCCGCGAGGCGGTGCGGCAGGCCGTCGACACCACAGCCCTCGCGAAGGCGTTGCTGCTGGGCTACGCCGAGCCGGCCCGGCGAGTGTTCCCGCCGGGCGTCCCCGACTCCGGCGCCGACCTGCCGCTCTTCTTCGACCAGGCCGCCGCCCGCGGCACGCTCGACGCGGCGGGGTACACGCTCAACGGCGACACCCGCGTCAAGGACGGCAAGCAACTCTCCCTCAAGCTGCTCATCCCCGCCACACCGGCCGAGGGGCAGCTTGACCCGCGTGCCATGGCCGCCGCGATCGCCGCGTCCCTCAAGGCGGTCGGGATCGCGGTCGAGATCGCCCCGGTCGACTCCGCCGCGTACTACGACGAGCGCGCCGAGGGCACGTACGACATCACGTTCTTCGAGGGGCTCGGCGCGCCGTACGATCCGTCCGGCTCGATCGTCTCGCTGTTCACCTCCGGCGCCCGGGCCCCGCTGTGGGCGACTCCGGCCACCGAGGGCCTTGTCGACAAGGCGCTCGACGCCACCGAGCCGGCCGTGCGCGGCGCGGCCTACCAGGCGCTCTACACCGCGGTGGCAGCCGACGCGGGCTTTGTGCCGCTGGTCTACCGGCCGCGCCTCTGGGCCGTCCGGAACGCGGTCAAGGGGTTCGCGGTGCCGCCCACCGACGTCGATGTGGAGTTGACCGGAGTCACCGTCGAGTGAAGGCCCCCGATCGCCTGGCCGCCGCGGGCGGGTACGTCACGCGGTGGGTCGTCGACACCCTCGGCGTGTTGCTGGCCATGTCGGTCGGCACGTTCGCGCTGGTGTTGCTCGCCCGTGGCGACCCGGCGGCGGTGCTCGCGGCGACCCGGGCCGGACGCCCGGCCACGCCCGATCAGATCGAGGCGGTTCGCGTCGAGCTCGGCCTCGACGATCCCGCCCCGGTGCGGTATGTGCGGTGGCTCGCCGACGCGTGCACCGGCGACTTCGGGCTGTCGCTGCGAACGAACACCCCCGTGGGGCCCGAGGTCGCGGACCGTCTGGGCGTCACGTTCGGGTTGGTCGCCGGCTCCGCGGCGGTCGCGCTCGTGGTCGGGGTGGCTGTCGGCGTCGCCGGGGCGGTGCTGCGGCGAGGTGTGCTGCGGGGCGCCCTGCGGATCGGCGCGCTGCTTGTCACGTCGGTGCCGGCGTTCTGGCTGAGCTACCTGTTGGTGCTGCTGCTCGCGCTGCGTCTGCGGGTGGTGCCGACGTCGGGAATGGCGGGCCCGCAGACGTGGATCATGCCGATGGCGGTGCTCGGTCTGCCGGCGGCGGGAGTGCTCAGCCGGGTCATCGCCGTCACGCTGCGCGAGGCGCTGGACCGGCCGTACGTGCGCGCGGCGCAGGCGCGGGGCAGCAGCCCGCTGTCGATCGTGCTGCGCGACGGCCTGCCCAACGCGGCGGGGCCGATCCTGTCCGTGGCCGGGTTCGGCATCGGCAGTCTCCTGGTCGCGACCGTCGTGGTGGAGAAGATCTTCGGCTGGCCGGGTCTCGGGGCCTACTTCGTGCAGGCGGCCGGGGCCAGGGACGTACCGGCGTTGCAGGCCGCCGTGCTCGTCCTGGGCGGCGGGTTCATTTTGTCCAACCGCTGCGCCGACGTCCTGCATGGCCTGATCGACCCGCGCTCCCGTCGGAGGTCGTCGTGAACCGAGGCCGGGGGCGTACGGCGCTGATCGCGATCCCTCTGGTCGCGTTCGTGGTGGCGGGCGTGCTGGCCCCGCTGCTCGCCCCGGCCGACCCCACCGCCAACGACCTCGCGGCCAGTCTGGCGCCGCCGTCGGCCGGCCACCCACTCGGCACCGATCAGCTCGGCCGCGACCAGCTCAGCCGACTTCTCTACGGCGCGCGGATCTCCCTGGGAATCACGGCGGCGGTGCTGGCGATCTCGCTGACCGCCGGCGCGGTCGTCGGCGCCATGGCCGGCTATCTGGGTGGATGGGTCGACCGGGCCGTGTCCCGGGTGATCGACGTGGTCGTGTCGCTGCCGGGGATGCTGGTGGCGCTCGCGGTGATCGGGGTACGCGGCCCCGGCGTGGACAACCTGGTACTCGCGCTCTCGCTGTGGTCGTGGGCGCCGTACGCCCGGATCGCACGGGCCCGCGTCGCCGGCATGCGCGGCAGCCCACACCTGGACGCCCTGCGCCTGCTCGGCGCCGGTCGCGGCCGGATCGTCGGCCGACACCTGCTGCCGCCGGCGCTCGCGCCCTGCCTGGTCTACGCCAGCACGGACGTCGGCACCGTCGTGCTCAGCGTCGCCACGCTCAGCTTCCTCGGCCTCGGGGTCGCGCCGCCGTACGCGGAGTGGGGCCAGATGCTCATCGAGGGACGGCCGTTCCTGGCCTCCGCGTGGTGGCTGGCCTATCCGCCCGGCATCGCGATCACGGCCGTGGTGTTCGCCAGCAACCTGCTCGGCGAACGGCTCGCGGCCGGTGCGGAACGGCCATCGATCCTCCGCCTGGTACGCCCGGGACGGATCCGCCGCACTACTGAGCCGGTGGCGTCCCCCGACCCAGGCACTGTGCTGCGGGTGCGGGGCCTCTCCGTCACGTACCCCGACGGCAGTGCCTCTCGGCGCGTCGTCGCCGAGGTGTCCTACGAGGTGCGACGCGGGCAGGTGCTCGCGTTCGTCGGTGAGACCGGCAGTGGCAAGACCACGGCGGCTCTCGCACCGTTCGGACTGCTCGACCCGATCGCGGTGGTGACCGGCTCCGCCCTGCTGGACACCCGCGAGCTGGTCGGTCTCGGCCCGGGTGAGCGGCGCCGGATCAACGGCCGCAGGGTGGGCGTGGTCTTCCAGGACAGCGGAGCGTTCCTCAACCCGTTGCGTACCATCGGCGCGCACGTTGACGAGGCCGTCCGCAACGCCGGCCGGGGCGGACGGCGTGCCGCGACCCGCAGGGTCAGCGAGGAGTTGCTGCGCCTGGCCGGCCTGCCGGATCCCCCGGCGGTCGCCCGCGAGTTCCCGCATCAGCTGTCGGGCGGGATGCGGCAGCGGGCGCAGATCGCCATGGCTCTCGCCGGTGAGCCGGAGCTGCTGGTCGCCGACGAGCCGACGTCCGCGCTCGACGTGACGGTGCAGGCGCAGTTGCTCGACCTGCTGGCCCGGCTGCGCGACGAGTTGGGCATGGCGATGATCATCGTCAGTCACGACCTGGCGGTGGTGTCGCGCGTGGCCGACACCGTGGCCGTCGTGTACGCCGGCCGGATCGTGGAATCGGGCCCGGCCTCCACCGTGATCAACAACCCTGATCATCCCTACACACGCGGGCTGCTGGACGCCGTGCCACGTCCCGGGACGGCGCCGGGCACCCGCTTCCGGACCATGCCGGGCCTCGCCGGAGGCGGCCCGGACGACCTCGACGGCTGCGCGTTCGCGCCCCGGTGCGCGCTGCGCGAGGACAACTGCGCGCACCAGCCCCCGGCCCTGGAACCGCTGTTCCCGGCGTCCGCGCACCGGTCGGCGTGCCTGCGTCGACCGAGCAGGGAGGAATCGTGCTAGAGGTCGACCGGGTGACCGCCGGCTACGGCGACATCCTGACCGTGGTCGAGGACGTCACGTTACGGGTGGCGGCCGGCGAGATCGTCGGGCTGGTCGGTGATTCCGGCTGCGGCAAGACGACGCTGGCGCGGGTCATCACCGGCCTGCACCGGCCCCGCGGCGGAACGGTGCGCGTCGCGGGCGTCGACGTGCACGCGTTGCGTGGCCGGGCGTTGCGGGCGCACCGGCGTCAGGTCCAGATGGTGTTCCAGGACCCTTTCCTGACGCTCAGCCCGCGGCAGACGATCCGGCAGGCGATCGCCGAGCCGCTACAGATCCACCGGATCGGTGACAGCCGGTCCCGGTCCGCGCGGGTGGACGAGCTGCTGGACCTCGTCGGGCTCGATCCCACTGTGGGCGACCGCCGTCCCGGTCAGCTCTCCGGAGGCCAGCAGCAGCGCGTGGCGATCGCCCGCGCGCTGGCGTTGGGACCGCAGCTCCTGATCTGCGACGAGCCGGTCACCGCCCTCGACGTGTCGGTGCAGGCGAAGGTGCTCAACCTGCTCTGCGACCTGCGGGACCGGCTCGAGTTCGGCTGCCTGTTCATCACCCACGACCTCGCGGTCGTCGCGCAGCTCGCGGACCGGATCGCGGTCATGAGCGGCGGCCGGATCGTCGAGCAGGGCCCGACCGGCCAGATCATCAACCAGCCCGCACATCCATACACGCAGGCCCTGCTCGCGGTCGGGATCCACGACGGACATCGATTGACGGGAACCATTCGACCCGCCCACTCGACATATTCATCGTGACGATTGCGTGCATCGAGATGCTCTCCTTCGGCCTCGCCCACCTCGCCAGGGCCGCCCACGCCTCCGGTGAGCGGCTGGCGCTGCTGACCGGTGTCGAGCCGCTCTACCTCCACGAGCTGGCCACGCTGCCGCCCGGCACGATCGACGTCGTACCGGTCGACACGCACGATCGCCAGGCGGTCACCGAAGCCCTGCACGCGATCGATGACCTGCGGGGTCTGATCAGCTCGACGGACACCTGGGGGGTGACCGGCGCCGAACTCGCCGCGGAGTTCGGCCTGCCCGGCATCGACCCGGCGGTGATCCGGCTGATGCGCGACAAGGCCCGCGTCCGCGACCTGCTGCACCAGAAGAGCCTGAGCCACGTCGTTGCCTTCCCGGTGGACGACGCGGCCACGGTGAGCCTCGACCGGCTGGCGTCGGCCGTCGGGCTGCCCGCCGTCGTGAAGGACACCGCCGGGACCAGCAGCGCGAACGTGTGGCTCGTCCGCGACGCCGAGGACCTGGCCCGCCTCCGCCGCGAGGCCGCGGACGCGGCACTGTTCGGAACCCTGTTCGCCGAGCCGTTCCTGGCCGGGCCCGTCTACAGCGCCGAGACCGTGACCTGGGCCGGTCAGACCCGGCTGCTGGGGCTGTCGAGCCGCCTCATGTCGGCCCAGCCCCGGTTCCGGGAGGACGTGACGGCGTTCCCCGTGGCGCTGCCACCCGCCGAGCTTCACGAGATCGAGGCGTGGCTCGGCGAGGTGCTGGCGGTCCTCGGCTACACCGACCGGTTCGCCCACATCGAGATCGTCATGACCACCGACGGGCCGCAACTGATCGAGGTGAACCCCCGCATCGGCGGCGCGCTGGTCGGCGAGTCGATGTGCCGCGCACTCGGGGTCAACGTCTACGCCGGCCTCGTCGACCTCGCTCTCGGACGCCGCCCCCGCCTGCTCGACGAGGCCCTGCCCGGCGGCCCGGCGGTGGCGTTCGTCCTGGCCTACCCGGAACAGGCCGGTGAACTCGTCGCCGTGCACGGAATCGACGAGCTCCACCGCTATCCGGGCCAGCCGCGCTGGTATCCGACCAAGGCGATCGGTGCCCGCATCGCCCACGTCACCGACGGGCGTGGCTACGCGGGCATCGTGCTCGCCGAAGGACCGACCGCGGAGATCGCCACGCACCGTGCCGTCGCCGCGGCGGGCGCGGTCCACGTCCGCACCCGGCCGTCGTGCTAGACGCGTCGGCCGCGCACGATCAGCCTCCGGGCGTGATTGTCGAACGGCTCCGCGTCGAAGCCGCCGAAGCAGTCGACGTCGGCGAAACCCGCCTCGCGAAGCATCCCCTTGAGCTCGGCGGCGCTGTAGAGCGTGTGCTCGATGACGGCCGTCCGCGCCTGACCCTCCCGGACCAGGAGGAAGTCGTCCCGGAACCGGGTCCAGTCGTCGAGGACCGTGCCGCGCACGAGCAGCGTGCCACCGTCGACGTCGATGATCTTCGGTGCGTGGCCGTCGCGGGCCGCGATCTCCTTGCCGTACAGGTCGATGAGCATCCGACCGCCAGGCTTGAGACTGGTCAGCGCGTTGCGCAGAACCCGCATGTTCTGGTCGTGGTCGGCGAACAACCCGAACGACGTGTACATGCTGATCGCGAGGTCGTACCGGTCCGGCTCGACGAACTCACGCATGTCGGATCGGACGAGCCGGATATCGACGCCGGCGGCGGACGCGGCCGTCGCGGCCCGGTCGAGCAGCGCGGCGCTGAGGTCCACGCCGGTGACCGTGGCACCCCGGCGGGCAAGCGGAATCGTGTACGTCCCCGGCCCGCACCCGAGATCCAGCACGGCAGCCCCGGCCGGCAGTCGCAGCAGCGGAGACGCGGCCACCCGCGCCTCGGCCTCGGCGGCACGCTCGGCGGAGAACATGACCTCGGCGAACCCGGTCCACAACGCCTCGTCCTCGAACCACTCCATCACCACTCCATCCACTGCTGCCGATGTCCATCGTGTCTGGTAGTCGTTGCCGGGACCGGCCTGGTTCCGGCAGGCCGCACAATCGGGAGGGCTCGTTCATGGAACTGTCCGTCCGCCGCGAGACACTGCGGCTCATCGAGGTGGTGCGAAGCTCCCGGGGTGAGATCGACTCCGTCGGGACCTGCATGGTCACCCTGACGCACGACGGGATCACCGCCTACGGCGAAGGCACACCGACCGGGTACGACGGCGTCACCGCGGACGACGTCGTGGCGGCCATCGACGCCGACGGAGTGGCCGTGCTCGGACGGGACCTGCGGGACCCGGACACCGTCCTCGACCACATCGGTCGGTGGGACGCGCCGGCCGGTGCCCGGATGGCACTCGACGGCGCCGTGCACGACTGGATCGGCAAGGCCGCCGGACAGCCGACCTGGAAGCTGTCCGGGGCGGCCCGAACACTCGGCCCGACCGTTTACACCATCTCGATGGCAGCACCCGACGAGGCGGCGAGCGCGGTCCGGAACGCACCGGCGGTGGGCGCCTTCAAGGTGAAGGTCGGCGGTCCCGGAGACATCGAGTCCCTCGAAGCGATCCGCGCGGTGACCGCGCTGCCGGTCCGCATCGACGCCAACGAGGCGTGGGACCTCGACACCGCCCGCGCGCTCACCCCTCATCTCCGGCGGCTCGGCATCCAGCTGATCGAGCAGCCGTTCCCGGTGACCGCGATCGACGACTACCACCGCTACCGGGAGGTGCCCGACCGGCTGCCGGTCTTCCTCGACGAGGGGTGCACCGACGAGGCGAGCGTCCTGGCCGCCCGGTCGTACGCCGACGGGTTCGTCGTGAAGCTGTGCAAGGCCGGCGGGATCCGCGGCGCCCGACGGGTGATGGAGGCCGGACGACGGGCCGGGCTCGGCACCATGATCAGCTGTATGTGCGAATCGGAGCTCGCCATCAGCCAGGCCGCGCAGCTCGCACCCCTGGCTGATCACATCGACCTCGACGGGCACCTGTACCTGCGGGAGCCCCCGTTCCGGGGGCTCGGTCTCGAGGACGGCCGGATCGTCCTGGGCGACGCACCCGGTCTCGGCGTCGTGCCGACGCCGGGAACTCATCCGCTCGGTGATGCGACATGGTGACAGGACGCGGGACACCGCACGACGGGAGGCCACTGTGAGCTGGTATGAAGATCTGTCCCTGTGGTCCGGTTTCTCGGACGTGCTCTTCTCCGCCGAGCGGGCGCGGCACGCCGCCGGCCTGGTGGCCACCTCGCCGCTGCTGGCGTTCCCGCCGGGCAGCCGAATCCTCGACCAGTGCTGCGGTGCGGGCTTCTTCGCGGCGCCGCTGGCTCGCCAGGGCCACCGGGTGACCGGCGTGGACATCCACCGCGAACTGCTCGACCGAGCCGCAGCCGAGACGGCCGAGGTCGCGTCCGAGGCGTCGTTCGTCCGCGCGGACGTGCGGGAGTACGTGTCGCCCGACGCGTTCGACGTGGTGCTGAACATGTACACGTCCTTCGGGTACTTCGACGAGCACGACGACAACGTCCAGGTCCTGCGCAACGCCTACCGCTCGCTGGTACCCGGCGGCAAGGTGATCGTCGATCTGTTGAGCAAGGAGATCTACGCCTCCTGGGTCGGGCCCCCGAAGATCGTCGATGTGCCCGGCGGCATGGTGGTCATGCGCGACACGATCCTGGACGACTGGACCCGGTACCGCACCGACTGGACACTGGTCCGCGGGAACAGGGCCGAGCACACCTCGCTCACCTGCTGGGTCTACAGCGCCGCGGAACTGAAGGACATGGTCACACAGGCCGGGTTCGAGAAGGTCGAGTGCTTCGGCAACTTCGACGGCGGGCCGTACGACGGCGCGGCCAGCCGACTGATCGTCCGTGGAACCAAGGCGTGACAGGCACTCGCCCCTTCACCCGTGTGCAGCTCGCGCTGCTCGGGAGCGGGCTCCTCGTCAACCTGATCAACTTCTCCGTGTATCCGTACCTGGCCATCCTGCTCCGCGACCGGATGGGTCTGGGCATGGATCAGGTGGGCGTCATCCTCGGGCTCGCGACGTTCGTGCAGTTCGCCGGCGGGCTGCCGGGCGCGGCCCTCGCCGAGCGACTCGGCCTCCAACGGTGCCTATTGGTCGCGATGGTGCTGCAGACGCTCGGCTCGCTGGGCTTCCTCGCCGGTGGCGCCTGGCCGGCGCTGACGATCGCCGCGCTGTTTCTGCGATCGGCGGCCTCGGCGGTCTACTCGCCCAGCGTCCGAGGCTATACCGTTCTCGGCGCCGCCCCGCACGAGCGGCCACGTCTGGTGTCCGCGAGCTACGCCACGGGCAACGTCGGCATCGCGCTCGGGCCGGTAGCCGGCGCGCTGTTCATCCACGATCCGGCCGTGATGTTCGCCGTCGCCGCCGTGCTGCACGTGGCGATGACGATCGGGCACGCCCTCCTGCCAAGGGACCGGCGCGACGACCGGGAGGCGGTCGAGCCGCTGCGTCGGGCGCTGCACGGCGCGGCGGTGCTGCCGTTCGTCGTGACCGCCCTGACCCTCTACCTACACATGCACTTCTACCAGTACCTGTCGTCGTACGCACAGGGCCGGGCACCGGCGGTGTTCTACGGGTCGGCCATGATGGCCTACTCGCTGATCCTGGCCGTGATCCAGCCGCTGATCTCCAAACGAGTCGAGCGGATGCCGTACACGCACGCGATGGCCATCGGCTTCGGCGGCCTGGCAGTCGGCATGCTCGCCTTCACCGGCGGCAACGAGATCGCGATCGCCGCCGGAATCCTCGCCATCGGCGCGGGCAACTCCGTCCTCTTCCTCAAGAACACCCTCGAAGCGCTCGCCCGCACGAACAGATCCCCCACTGTCGTCTTCGGCCAGCAGCGACTCGCCGAAGGCGCCGGCGCGTTCCTCAGCGGCCTCGCGGGCGGGGGCCTCTACCACCTGTTCGAGTCCGCCGGGAACCTCCCCGGATTCTGGCTGACCATCGCCGCCCAATGCCTGCTGCTGCCGCCGATCGTGCTCCTCACGGACCGCATGCTCCGCCGCCCCACACCCGAAACGGCAGGTGTGTCATGAACCCGGCAGACGCGATCACCACCGCCCACTCCATCGCCGAAAGGCTCCGCGCGGACGCCGTCGAGCGGGACTACGCCAACCGGCCACCACACGCCGAGATCGAGCTGCTCCGCGACAGCGGCCTGCTCGCCCTCGACCCCGACGACCACCCCACCGCACACGCCGTCACCCGAATCGTGGCGGCCACCGACGCCTCGATCGGTCACCTCCTCGGCTATCACTACCTTCATCTCTGGCGAGCCTCGCTCTACGACAACACCGAGCTGGCGACCTCGTTACGTCAGGAGGCCGCCACCGGGCGGGTGTTCGTGGCCGCCGTCAGCAACCAACGCGACACCATCACCGCCACCACGACCGGCGACGCGCTCTCCGTCTCCGGCCGCGGCGTGTTCGCCACCGGCTGCGCGGTCGCGGACCGCCTGCTCGTCAGCGCGATCCGCGACGACCACACGGCACGCCTGGTCGTCGTCACGCGCGGTGCCGGCAACGGAGTCTCACACCCCCCGGACTGGGACAACCTGGGCCAGCGCCTGACCGCGAGCGGAAGCATCGCGTTCAACGACGTCCGGGTCAGCCGAGACGACGTCCTGGGCACCTTTCCGGCTCACGACGAGGAGTCCAACCCCCGCCGTCTACGCCTGTCCCTCGTAGCGCTGGCCTTTCAAGCGGTTCTCACGCAGGTCCTCGTCGGCATCGCAGACGGCGCGATCCACGAGGCCGCCAAGTACACACGCGAAAGTTCGCGCCCCTGGCCCGCGAGCGGACTCGAGCAGGCCATCGACGACCCACACGTGCTCGCCGGCTACGGGGAACTCGTCGCGACGCTGGACGCGGCCCGCCTCCTGGCCGACAACGCAACCCGCGCCCTCACACAGGCCGACACCCGCGGCCTCGCCTTGACGCCGGCCGAACGCGGCCGGGCGGCACTGACCGTCTCCGCCGCGAAGGTCGTGTCCAGCCGACTCGCGACAGAGGCGACAAGCCGAATCTTCGAGTTCACCGGCGCACGCGCAACGGCCCGCACGACCGGCCTCGACCGATTCTGGCGCGACGCCCGCACGCTCACCCTGCACGATCCCGTCGCATACAAGGCGCGGGAACTCGGCGCCTTCCTCCTCACCGACCGGTATCCACCCATGACGGCAAACAGCTGACCGACCCAGTTGCCGAGCCGGGGCCCGACAGAGGGCAGTGGGTGACCCAGATCGTCTGGTCTGCTCATCACCCGGTACGCCCATACCGCTACCAGCATCAGTACTCCGCGCCACGACCAGGTCCAGCTCACCTCCCCACACCGATCGACTTGCCACCCGCCCTCGCCGACGTGATCAGCAGACTGTCGAGCGACCGAGCAGGCAGCGATCGCGCCAGCACATGCCCCTGGCGAGGGGTAGGGGTAACTCCCAAACCGACTGGGCGGCAGCAGGATCGAGCAAGATTCGCAAACCGTGGAAGCTCATTTCCATGACCACGCAGAAGACCTCCCGATTCCATCGGGCCGCCCTGGCCCTCGTCCTTCCCGTCGCCGTGACAGCGGCAGTCACCGGGTGTGATGACTCGGCGGCGCCGAAGGCCGCGCCCGCGGCCAGTTCGGAAGCCGCGGTTCCCTCGACCTCGACAAGCGCGGCCGGCCCGGTAAGCGCGGCCCCCGCAGCGGGCTTGCACATGATCGCCAACAACGGGCATCAGCTTGCCTTCCACGTCACGCCCGGAGGTTCTCCCACCATCGTGCTGGACGCCGGCGGTGGCGAGGACTCCTCGTACTGGGATGCCCTGGTGCCGCAGCTGTCGCGGGCCACCGGATCGCAGATCATCACCTACGACCGGGCCGGTCTGGGCGCCAGCGAGGAGGTGAAGGGCCCGTGGGACCCCAAGGCCGCCGCCTCCGACCTGAAGGCCGGTCTGCGTGAACTCGGCGTCACCCAGAACGTGGTTCTCGCGGGCCACTCGCAGGCAGGAGAGGTGGCCCACTACTTCGTCCTCGCGAACCCCGGCGTTGTCTCCGGGGCGGTGCTCATCGATGCCAACGTGCCGCAGTTCTTCACCGACGCCCAGACCCAACGCCTCGTCGCGCTGACCACGCCGCAGATCGAAGAGCTCAAGAAGGCGCCGTCGACGAAGGCGAACCGCCAGCTCATCGCCACGGCCGACAACTTCGGTCCCACGCACCAGGCGTACCACAAGGTCTCCTGGCCCGACGGCGTTCCCGTCATCTATATCGTGTCGGACAAGACACCCTTCGATGGCTCTCCGCAGGACGCTCAGGCCTGGCGCGACGCGGCAGCGGCGTTCACCAAGGCGGGGCCCGGCCGCACACTCGTCATCGCCGAGGGAAGCTCGCACGACGTCCCCCAGGACAAGCCCGCTCTGGTGCTCAAGGAAATCGAACAGATGACCGCCACCGTCAAGTAACGGCACGGCCGACCGGACCGGCGAGACTGGTTGACCGGCGCTGCCCCGGCGTTCTCGGTCAACCAGTCCGCGCAGACGACCCCACCGCGTGCGGTCGGTAGAGCGAGCACGGAGTGTCCGGCCGATTGGGAATTCGTCGTGGCGCGGCTGCCGATGACCGGGGCAGCGCCGTAGGCGAGCGCGACAAGCCACACGGTCCGCATCCCGATGACGGCGAGGTGGTGGTCGAGATTCGGGGAGCGGGCCGGAACTGCTCACACGATGGGTAGCGTGTGTGCGGGTGTCGATCGATCGAGGGCGTGGATCGGCGATGCGAGCCTCCGTGGACCACGGACGGACACCATGGCCGCTGGTCCCACGCGACGTGGGGACACCGATCGTGGGGAATTGTGGATCGCCGGCCACCATGAATCACCAGCCCGGCGGTTCGGCACGATGCGCAATGATGGAGTGAGATGACCGATAACAGCGGACCCGCCCTGTCCGGCGGCTCCTCGCCCTCGCGGGAGGGCTCCGGGCCGGGTCGCGTCGCTCGCAGCGGTCCGACTCCGCGCTCCGCGCTGGCCCAGCGGATGAGCCTGCTGGGCTGGTCGCTGGTGCTGCTGCCGGGCGCGGTCCTAGGTGCCGTGCTGGCCACACTCTGGATCACCTCGATATCGGTCGCCGCGCTTGGCGTCGGAATCCCACTGACCCTGCTCGCGACCGTACTGGTGCGCTGGTTTGCCGACCTGCATCGCCAGTGGGCCGCCGACCGGCTCGGCGAACCGGTGCCCGCCCGGCCCTATCAGCCGAGGCCGGACGCCGGGTGGCCGGTGCGGCTCTGGACGATCCTGCGCGACCCGGCGACGTGGCGGGACTGGATCTGGTTGGTGGTCAACTCGATCACCATTTGGTTGAGTTGCGGACTGTCGCTGCTGTTCTTCCTCTTCGGAGTCCTATACCTGACCTATCCGCTCATCTATCAGCTGACGCCTTCTCAGGCATTCCGCACTCCGCTGGGGGAGGGCTTCCGGCTGCACAGCGTCGCGCAGTCGTTCGGGCTGGTGCCGCTCGGTCCGGTCTTCCTTCTGCTCTGGTACGTCACCGCGGTGCGCCTCGCGAACCTCAACGCTCGGGTGATCCGCGCTCTGCTCGGCCCCACCGAACAGGCGCGCCTGCGGGCCCGCGTCCAACAGTTGGCGACCTCGCGAGCTGAGACCGTCGACACCCAGGCCGGTGAACTACGCCGAATCGAACGCGACCTGCACGACGGCGCGCAGGCCCGGCTGGTGTCGCTGGGTATGAGCCTGGGCTTGGCCGAACAGTTACTGCCCAACGATCCGCAGGCCGTCCGGCAGTTGCTGGCCGAGGCCCGCGAGTCGACCTCCAGCGCCCTCACCGAGCTGCGCGACCTGGTACGAGGAATCCATCCGCCGGTACTGGCCGACCGTGGCCTGGACGGCGCACTCAAGGCCTTGGCCCTGGCCAATCCGATCCCGACCACTGTGGTGACCCGCCTACCCGGACGGCTGCCGGCCCCGATCGAGTCCGCTGCCTACTTCGCCGTCGCCGAGGCCTTGTCGAACGCCATCAAGCACGCCCAGGCCCAGCAGATCCGGATCACGGTGGAGTTCGCGCCCCGCCGGGGCGGCGCTGCCGGGGAACTGACGATGTTGGTGTCCGACGACGGCCGTGGCGGTGCTTCGATCGATTCCGGCACGGGCCTACGTGGCATCGTCCGTCGCCTGGCGGCCTTCGACGGCACGCTGACCGTTGACAGCCCGCCTGGCGGACCTACCGAGGTGAGGATGTCGCTGCCGTGCGTATCGTGATAGCCGAGGACCTCGCCCTGCTCCGCGAGGGCCTGATCAGGATCCTGCGGGCCAATTCATTCGAGGTCGTGGAAGCCGTTGACAACGGTCCCGCGCTGATCCGGTCGCTGACGACGCACCGCCCCGACGTCGCCATCGTCGACGTACGGTTGCCGCCGACCTTCACCGACGAGGGGCTGCGTGCCGCGATCGAGGCCCGCCGCCAGATTCCAGGGCTGCCCATCATGGTGCTGTCGCAGTATGTCGAGCAGATCTACGCCAGGGAGCTGATGTCAGATCGCGCGGGCGCGGTGGGCTACCTGTTGAAGGACCGGGTTACGGACGTCGCCCAATTCGTCGCCAGTGTCCGGCAGGTCGCTACCGGCAGCACCGTCATGGACCCCGACGTGGTGAGTGCGCTACTCACCCACCGCTCCGCCGACCCTAAGCTCCTGGAGCTGAGCCCACGCGAGCATGAGGTCCTCACCCTGATGGCCGAGGGCCGCTCGAACGCTGCGATCGCCGCCCGGATGTTCGTCACCGAGAAAACGGTCAGCAACCACAGCAACAACATCTTCACCAAGCTCGGTCTCAAACCCTCCGAGGACGACAACCGCCGCATCCTGGCGGTCCTCGCCTACCTCGAAGGCTGACTCCTTGGCCTCTGCTCCACCATCAGTACGACCGAGAAACTGCCGAGCAACCGGGCCCGGTGGGGCGACGACGAAGAACTGGGCACCCCGAATCTGATCACGGATGAGGAACGCCACAGGCGGCTTCATGTACGCCCAGCTCCGGGACAACCCGACGGAGAGCTTCTGAAGATCAAGAAGTGCCAGGACAACCTGCCCGAGTCAAGGAGTCCAACAGCACTGGAACGCCGCCGCGATCACGTTGCGGCCCGTCCGGAACTTGCGCAGGAACGCCTCGTCGGCATCCGTGAGCGGGAAATGCCTAATCAACTCCACCCGGCCGATCTCCGGGAACAACCGCAACCGTGCAATCTCGTCCTCGGAGAACACATCCCGAGTCACCACGAACCCACCATCCCACCACCGACCGTCACCGAACGGACGGCAGACTACGGGCCGATCAGACCAAGATTCAATGCCAGATTCTGAGCGTTTTTATTTCGCGGCCCAGACCGTCCGGGAGGGGTGCTTGTTGGTGAGCGCTGAGCGGGTCGCGTGCATCGATGCCAGTAGCTGCAGCAGGTCCGCGTCGGCGCTACCCGGTTCGGCGGTGAAGACGAGCATGAAGGAGCCGGGGTTTCCCGGTAGGGGGTAGGTGTCCCAGTCCAGGACGATGTCGCCTACTCCGGGAACCCGGAAGGTCTTGGTACCGCTGACCGACGCACGGACGTCGTGCTGCGCCCACAGCCGCCGAAACTGGGCGCTGCGGATGCTCAGCTCACCAACGATCGCGGTGGCGCGTGGGTGCGTGGGGTCGGTGGCGACGGCGGTGCGCATCATGCCGATGTAGTCCAGGGCCTGCCGCTCCCAGTCCGGGCAGCTACGCTCGCCGGTCAGCGTGTCGTCGAACAGCAATAGGAGCATGTTGAGCCGGTCGGCAGGGTAGGCGTCCGGGTCGCCGAGCAGCGCCTGCGCCATCGGGTTCCAGTGGACTATCGGGCAGCCACCGCCTACGGCCGGTCCAAGCTCGCCACCACGATCTTCGGCATCGAACTGGACCGCCGCCTGCGGGCCGCCGGAACGCCGATCGTCAGCGCCCTGGCCCATCCCGGCCTCACCCGCACCAACCTGACTCCGCGTGCCTGGGAACACCGTGGCCGATTCGGGCGACTGATCGCGTCGGCCGGCCTGCTGGCAACCCAGCCGGTGGCGCAGGGCGCGCTGCCGCAATTGCACGCGGCGACCGAGCCCGGTGTGCGGGGTGGACAGTTCTTCGGCCCGTCCGGACTCTGGGAGACGCGAGGCAAAGTCACCGAGGCCCGGCTCAGCCAGGAGGCCGCCGACCCGGCCGTCGGCACGCGACTGTGGGCGGCAGCCGCGGACCTGACCGGCGTCAACTACCTCTGACCCACGACGGTCACCGGCTGGCCGGCAGCAATCCGCAGCGTCGCGATCAGCCGCCGCACCTGCCTTCGCGCGGCTGCCAGCCACGATCGCGCGTCGCCATCGGCATGAGCGGAAGCCGCCCTACCGCCTCCGCGGGGACGCCAACGCTGACGCCTTCGGGTCCGTCGAAGAGGCTTCCCAGCAAGAAGTCCTGGTCAGAGGGTTGCTGGTGAGGCAGCTACTCACCATCCTCTCCGACATCCAGAAGTAGGTTGCGAGCCCAGAATGCCGAAATACGCCGCCGCTCGGATCGCGGCATGACAGTGCGCGGATTCCGCCGCCGGCCTGCGGGCCTGGTAGTACGCCTGGCGCGCCGGCACTCCGTGCTCGCAAATATCAGTGCCGGCGGGCACCACAGCGGCGACTGTTCTAATCCTGGCTTCAGGTTGATCGGGGAGGATGAGCGGCAAAGCATCGACTGCAAGGGGGGCGGGCCGGCGTGCGGATCCTGATCGCGGATGATGACGGGGCCATCCGTGAGTCGCTGGAGCGGGTGCTCCAGGTCGAGGGTTACGACACCAGCACCGCCGCCAACGGTCTCGCGGTGCTCGACGGCGTCGGTGGGGCGGGCGGTGACACACTCGATCTGCTGATCCTCGACGTGATGATGCCTCGCCTCGGTGGATTGGAGACCTGCCGGCGGTTGCGGGCGGCGGGTCGGGACCTGCCGGTGCTGATGCTGACCGCCCGGGATCAGGTCTCCGACCGGGTCGCGGGGCTCGACGCGGGCGCTGACGACTACCTGCCCAAGCCGTTCGCCACCGAGGAGTTGCTGGCCCGGGTGCGGGCCCTGCTGCGCCGGCGCACGCCGACCGACGGGGAGTCGCAGATCCTGTCGTTCGCCGACGTCCGGGTCGATCCCGACAGGTTCGAGGCGTGGCGGGGCCGGCGACCGTTGCGCTTGACCCGGACCGAGTTCTCCCTCCTGGAGGTCCTCGTGCGCAACGCGACCCGGGTCTTGACCCGCGACGCGCTGTTCGAGGCGATCTGGGGGTTCGACATGAGCGCCACCGCCAACAACCTCCAGGTGTACGTGAGCTACCTGCGCCGCAAGATGGAGGCCGAGGGTGAGCCGCGATTGATCTACACGCTGCGCGGCCTGGGATACACGTTGCGGGAGACTCCTCCGTGAGCAGGCCCGCCGGCCGGGAACCGCGCCGGCTGACCCGATGGTGGCGCCGGCGGTCCCTCCGGACCAGGCTGACGGTGATCGCGGCGACGGCCATCGCGGTCAGCGTGTTCGTGGCCTTCCAGGTGGCCAGCGAGCTGATGGACTGGGAGTTGCAGGGCACCGCCGAGGATCAACTGCGCGCCGACTCCCGCGTCCTGGCGACGGACGCGGAGCACGCCGGTGTGGCGCAGGTCCAGCTACCGCCGTATCCCGGGTCCGGTCGGCTGGTACGGGTCATCCTGCCCGACGGCTCAACCCGGACGCCGGTCGGCCAACCCGCGCTGCCTCCGGTCAGCGGGCGCGCAGGGCGCGTGGCGCAGGGCGCGTCGGCCGACCTGATGGAGTCGAACGACAGCGACGAGGACGGCTACCGCATTTACACGCTGCGGGCGGGCGACGGCGCGGTCCAGGTGGCCCGCGTCGCCGACGACAGCCCGATCAACCGGTTCGGGTTCGGTATGTTGCTGATCGGGCTGCTCTGCGTGGTTGGCGGCGCCCTTGTCGGGCGGACCGTGGCGCGGGCCGGACTGGCACCGATCGACCGGCTGACTGCCGCGGCGGTACGTGTCGCGCACACCCGGGTTCTCGACGCCGACATCCCGGATGAGGGCGGCGGGGAGATCCGGAGGCTGATCCAGTCGATCAACGAGATGCTCGCCGCGCTCCGGGACTCCCGGCGGGCCCAGCGGCTGCTCGCCGAGGACGCCGCCCACGAGCTCAAGACCCCGCTCACCAGCCTGCGCCTCAACGTCGAGCTGCTGATCCGGCTCGATCGGCGCGGCACCCTGGACAGCGCACTGTCGGCCGAGAGCCGGACCCGGTTGCTCAACGATCTCGGCGCCCAGGTGGCCGAGTTGAGCACCCTTGCCGCCGAGCTGACCGAGGTGGCGCGCGGTGACGTCAGCGACGAGAGCACCGAACTGCTCGACCTCGCCGACGTGGTGGTGGCCGCCGCGACCCGGGCGCGTTCCCGCGTGCCTGACGTCGAGGTCGCGCTCGACGTGACCCCCGTGTGGGTGAGCGGGCGTCCCGCTGCGCTCCAGCGGGCGGTGCTCAACCTCATCGACAACGCCGGCAAGTGGTCCCCCGCGGACCAGCCGGTCCAGGTCCGGCTGCGTGCCGAGGGCGCGTCGGCGGTGCTCGAGGTCGACGACGCCGGGCCGGGCATCGACGCAGTCGACGTACCGCGGGTGTTCGACCGGTTCTACCGTGCCGACAGCGCCCGGAGGTTGCCGGGATCCGGTCTGGGGCTGTCGATCGTGCAGCGGGTCGTTGACGCCCACGGCGGCCGGGCCGCTGTCGCCCGTTCCACACGCGGTGGCGCGCTGCTTCGGGTCGACCTTCCGACCGCGGCCCCGCCCGCCCCGATCGCGCGCCGCACCGCCGGGGAGGACACCGCGGCGCGCTGACCCCGTCCCGGCGGTGCGACGCAGGACAAGAGACGGCCGCCTGCGGGCATGACCCCGCGCCGTTCACCTTCGGGGCCGGACACCGCGGTGCGCCGACCCCAGGCCCGGGGCGTCGCGCAGGACCGGAGGGCGGCGCCGTCGGGCCCACGAAAGGACACGGGACGGGCTGGATGCCCGTCCCGGATCTCGCCCGTGCCGCCGCGCTCACCGTTGCAACGCGGGCTCCTCCTCCTCGGCGAGCGTGTGCCGACCGATCGGCGGCCCTGCCGCTGGACGGGACAGCCGGCTCGGCCACCAGATCCGCCGGCCGATCAGCAGGGTGAGTGCGGGCACCAGGACCGACCGCACCAGCAGGGCGTCGAGCAGCACGCCGAAGGCGACCAGGAACCCGACCTCGACCAGCATCACCAGCGGAAGTGTGGCGAGGACCGCGAACGTGGCCGCCAGGACCAGGCCTGCCGAGGTGATGACGCCACCGGTGGCGGAGAGGGCTTTGAGCATGCCCTCTCGGGTGCCGAGACGCACCGTTTCCTCCCGGGCCCGGCTGGCCAGGAAGATGTTGTAGTCGACGCCGAGCGCCACCAGGAACAGGAACGCCAGCAGCGGCACCGAATAGTCGATACCTTTGAACCCGAGGATCGTGTCGAAGACGAACACGCTGCCGCCGAAGGCTGCGGCGAATGAGACGATCACGGTGGCCATCAGGACCAGCGGGGCCACGATCGCGCGCAGCAGCAGCCCGAGGACGATCAGGACGACGGCGAGCACCAGCGGGATCACCCGCTTCTCGTCGCGGCTGGTGGTCACCTCGGTGTCGAGGTTCTCCGCACTCGGCCCGCCGACGATCGCCTCCGCCCCGCTCACCGCGTGCACAGCGGTGCGCACCCGCTTGATCGTGTCGTACTCCTCGGCGGTGTCCGGCGCGTCGGTTGGGAACACGGAGATGTCGGCCCAGCCTCCGACGGTCTGGCCCGGGACGGCCTCTGCCACGCCGGGAGTGCGCTTGACGATGTCGAGCACCCGCTCCTGGTACGCCGGCCGCGTATAGATCGTCATCGGCTGGCCGCCGAGCTCCGGGAAGTGCTGGCGGAGAACGGTGAAGCCGGTGACGGACTCCGGCGCGGACAGGAACTGGTCCTGCTCCCGCAGGGCGCCGGTGTTGCCCGCCAGCCCGATGGCGAGCACGCCGAGGACTCCGAGCGAGCCGAGCGTCGCGACCCACCGTCGGCGGCTGATGGCGGTGCCGAGCCGTCCCCACAGCCCCGGCTTCTCTTCCACGGCCGTGCTGAACCGCGGGATGGCCGGCCAGAAGATTCGCCGGCCGAGCACCACGAGCACCGCCGGGAACAGCGTCAGCATGGCCACCAGCGCGCACAGGATGCCGGCCGCGCCGATCGGGCCCAACCCGCTGGTGCTGTTCAGGTCCGCGACGAGCAGGCAGAGCAGGCCGGCGACCACGGTGGCCGCGGACGCGACGATGGCCGGCGCCGCGCCGCGTAGCGCGTGGACCATCGCAACCCTGACGTTCTCGTGGTGGTGCAGTGCCTCCCGATATCGAGCGATGAGCAACAGCGCGTAGTCCGTGCCGACGCCGAATACCAGGATCGTCAGCAGCGCCGAGTTCTGGTCGTTGACCACTATGCCGAAGCCCTTGACGAGCAGGTAGACGGTCGCCATCGCGGTCAGTGCGGCCGCGCCCACGGCCACGAGTGGGATGAACCACAACACCGGGCTTCGGTAGGTGAGGATGAGCAGGAGCGTGACGACGACGACGGTGGTGAGGAAGACCTGCAGGTCGATGCCGTCGAAGACAGCGTCCATGTCGCCGTCGATCGCGGCCGGGCCGGTCACGTCGAGTTCCAGGCCGGTGGGGCGGTCCTTCGCGGCGTCACGCAACGGGCCGACGATGGTCTCCGGTGCGCCGTAGGTCGTGCTCACGTCGAGGGTGAACATCATCGCCCTGCCGTCGGTGGAGAGTCTCGTCGCCGGGCCCTCGTCGTCCTCGCCGGCCGCCACCTTCGGCGGGTACCGTTCGGCAAGGGTGCTGTGGTGGCGCTCGACCGTCGCGCGGTCGGCGTCGGTCATGCCGCCGGCGCGGTGGTACACGAAGACGAACGTGTTGTCCTCGCCGCCGGGGAGACTGTCCTCCAGCACGGCCACCTTGGTGGACTCGGCACTGGCCGGCAGGGTGTCCACGGCGGCGTCGGTGGTGACCGAGCTCAACTTTCCGCTCAACGGCACCATGACCGCCGCCAGCGCCACCCACAAGCCGATCACCAGCCACGGCACCCACCGGCCGGCCAACCGACCGGGCGGCCCTTCCCTGGGCGGCGTTGCGTTGACTGACATCAATAGCCTCCTGACGGGTTGCATCGCTTGTCTGAGGCCAACTTCGTACCGAGCGAATCTGAGACGACCGTTAATCCGGTGATCAGACCGGTTGGCCAGGCCCAGGCGACACAGCCGTCGGAGCGGATGAGCAACGCGGCCCGGCTCTCGTGCGGGCGTCGAACGGCGCTCCGGGAGTGGTACCGCCGTACCACCTCCCTCCCGACGATCACGTGGTCGCTCGACGCGCCGACCGACCTGCCCTGCGCCGCCGCCGAGTCGGGTCCGCTCTGTGACCGGGCGGCCTCGATCGCGGGACGTGACGAAGCGGTTCGGACCGGATCTCGGCGAGTCGGCGGACCGTCAGGTGGAGGAATGCAACCCGGGCGGCGTGCCGAAGCCCGGCAACACCCAGACCTGCGACCAGAAGGTGCCGGCGCCGATGACGCTGTTCGCCGGTTTCGGCCACATGCGCCTGCTCGGGCGGGCCATCAAGGTCGAACTCAACCCCGGCACGCCGAATGCCAAGGTCGTGCTCGACGTGCCGCAGTTCGACTTCGACAACCAGCGGCTGATGACGTTGCCGTCGCCGGTGGAAATCGGTCCGCGCGACGCGAGGCCGCGCAGACAGCTGCCGCAGCTGACGAAGCTGCCGCCCCGCTACGTGGTGTGGGGCGACGGCGCCAGCGACGAGATGTGCACGGGCATCATGACGGTCTCCCCCCGCAAGTCCGGAGGAAGCGTCGAACGTGTGTGAGCCCGCCGAGGTCGACGAGCCGAGAGATGGCGCTGAGCCCACACCCTTCCGCACTGAACGGGCGGTGACGTGGAGGCTGCAAGCGGACCCGGCATTCGCTCGCCCACAAGGCGAGGATCCACGACGACCACCGGACACCCGGTGAACGTTCGTGGACACCGCACTAGCGGACGCGGAGCCCGGCCACGAGGAGGTCGACCAGGCGGCGTGCGTCGTAACGAGGATCGTTGCCCGCGCCGATGCAGAGATTGCCGACGCCGCGCAGCAGCCCGTAGGCGGCCATGTCGGGGCGGATCTCACCGGCGGCGACGGCGGCGTCGAGGAGCTGGTCGCAGACCGGGACGAGCCGATCGAGGAAGTAGGCGTGCAGGGTCTGGAAGGCGGCGTCGTCGGACTGTAGTGCCGCGGCGAGACCGTGCTTGGTGACCAGGAAGTCGACGAACAGGTCAATCCACCGCGCCAGGGCGGCGTGCGGTGTGTCGCTGTCGGCCAGTAGGGCGGGTCCCGCGTCGGCGCAGGCCTCGATCTGGTGCCGGTAGACGGCGACGATGAGGTCGGCCCGGCTGGGGAAGTGGCGGTAGATCGTGCCCACGCCGACCCCTGCTCGGACGGCGATGTCCCGCACGGGGACGTCGACGCCGGAGGTGACAAACGCCGCGGTGGCAGCGTCGAGCAGTGCCCTCTCGTTGCGCCGGGCGTCGGCTCGCTTGCGCGGGGCCGGCTGCGCCGAGCCGTTGTCGATGTCGGCCACGTCGCGTTACCTCCGTCACGTCACTTGGAAACCGGAACACCGTTCCGTATATTGGGTAATCGGAACGCTGTTCCGCATGTCCAGCATACCGACCGGGCGGGCTGCCACCAAGCCGTGGACCGCCGGACGTGAAGGAGAAACAGTCATGCAGTACCGCACCTTGGGTCGCACAGGCGTGCAGGTCAGCACCCTCGTACTCGGCGCGATGAACTTCGGCAAGATCGGCAACACCACCCAGGAGGACGCCACCGCCATCGTCGACGCAGCGCTCGACGCGGGGATCAATCTCATCGACACCGCCGACGCCTACAGCGGCGGCCAGTCCGAGGAGATGGTCGGCAAGGCCATCGCCGGCCGCCGCGACGAGGTCATTCTGGCCACCAAGGCGACACTGCCGATGGGCGACGACCGCAACCAGCGGGGCGGCTCGCGCCGCTGGCTGGTCACCGCGCTGGAGAACAGCCTGCGCCGCCTCGGCGTCGACCACGTCGACCTCTACCAGATGCACCGGTGGGATCCGACGACCAGCGACGACGAGACGCTGTCGGCGCTGACGGACCTACAGCGCGCGGGCAAGATCCGCTACTTCGGGTCCTCGACCTTTCCCGCCTACCGCATCGTGCAGGCGCAGTGGGCCGCCCGCGAGGGACGGCTGAGCCGTTACGTGACCGAGCAGCCGAACTACTCGATCCTGCAGCGCGGCATCGAAACCCACGTGCTGCCCACGACCCAGGAGTACGGCATGGGCGTGCTCGCCTGGAGCCCACTGGCATCGGGCTGGCTCTCCGGCGCGATCCGTGCCGGCCAGGACATCAGCACGAACCGCTCGGGCTTCATGCAGCAGCGCTACGACGTCAGCATCCCCGCCAACCGGGCCAAGCTCGACGCCGTCGAGCAACTCGCCACAGTCGCCGACGAGGCCGGCCTCAGCATCATCCAACTCGCGCTCGGCTTCGTCACCGCGCACCCGGGCGTGACCAGCGCGATCATCGGCCCCCGCACGACGGACCACCTCCGCTCGCAGCTCGCCGCCGCGGACACGGTCCTCCCTGCCGACGTGCTGGACGCCATCGACGCGATCGTGGCCCCCGGCGTCGACCTCGCCGCCCACGAGAAGAACGACACCCCGCCCGCTCTGCTCGAGCCGGCGCTGCGCCGCCGCTGACCGCTCGGCACGTCAATGACCAGACGGCAGGCGGACGTGTGCCCGCGCGTCCGCCTGCCGCTGACGCGCCGCACAGCCAGACCTTCCAGGCTCGGCGCCGAAAGGACGAACGGACCCATGCCAAGCAAGCCCTCGCCCAGCTTCGGGCTCATGACCGCCCCGATGCACGTCGACTACCACGACACCCAGCATCCGGACCGCATGCGTCGCGTCCGGCTCGTCCAACTCGCAGCCCCGCAGAATCGCCCGGGCCATCTGGGCGTGCCGGACGCCCAGCGCTGGCGGCCGCCGTTTCCTGAGCGAGCCGGAGCCGGGCGGCCGCATACCGGCCCGGGTGCTCCCTGGCGTACTCGCGGTAGGCGTCAGCGAACGCGGCCAGGGCGTCCCGGCCGGCACGACCAGCGACGGCGTCGGCGACGCGATCGGCGAGTTCCTCCAGCGCGAACAGCGCGATGCGAATCCTGAGGTCCTGCGAGTTCTTCAGGTGCGAGTACAAGCTCGGGACCTTGACGTCGAACCGCCGGGCGAGCGCCGAGATGGTGACCTCGTCGAAGCCGACCTCATGGGCCAGCTCCGCCCCCGCTCGGGTCAGACGCTCCGGCGTCAGCCCTACTCTCTCCATCACCGTCCTCCCAACTGCCTACGCCTATTAGGCTCCTGCCTAATAGTTATAGGCAAACTGGCCCGCAGCTCGGGAGCAACGGACCGAACGAGAGTTCTCGAAGGCGTGCGCCTGGCGCCGTGTCGACTGCGAACCGAACGCCCTGCGCCACCTCATCAGGCAGAGGCGCATCCCGAGAAGTAGCGGAGCGGGAGGCGCGGTGGCATATCCAGAGGTGGCGTCGGTGAGCAGTGGCGGGCGTTCGTTCCGGCGACGCCTGGCACAACACCGGCATGATCTTCACGACCCGCTGCGGACCACCCATCGAACCACGCAACCTCAACCGCTCCTACGACAGCCGCAAATCCCGCGCCGGCCCGACGCACCCGCGGTTCGCTCCTGGTCGACCTGGACGTGCGCCCCCGGGTCGCGATGGCGATCCTGCGGCACGCGGACTTCTCGATCACGATGGAGATCTACAGTCAGGTCTCGTCGAGGACGACCCGCGAAGCCCTGCGGAGGCTCGGCGAAAGCCTCGATCAATGAGCCGTTGTTGTACTTCGCTGCGGTACAGGATCAGAAATGGCCACCCGGAAAATCCGAATGGCCTCTGACCTGCGTCGGGACGGCCGGATTCGAACCGACGACCCCTTGACCCCCAGGACGCTTCGTCACACGTCCACGCACGTCACACACGCTAGCCCCAAGATCAGGTCGTGCGGTCAACGTCGTGCCGCGCACCATCGCGCAGGCCGCGTGGCCCCACTTGGTCCATCGGACGCTGACACGGGTGGGGGCCGCAGCGCACGGTTTAGATGTGCTGTCCAGGGACGTTGGTCAACCTGGTGATCGGTGGTAGGCCGCCAGTGGCGGTGTGGGGTCGGTGGTGATTGTAGTGATGTAGGAAGGCC
>NZ_JBEZCZ010000011.1:0-172055 GCF_040647875.1 Micromonospora sp. NPDC049230 | reverse complement strand
TGACGCCGTCGGCCACCCCGTCGGCCACCCCGTCGGCCCCGCTTGAGGGGGAAGAGCCCGCGTACGAGGTCGACCAGACCTGCGACAACATATTGCCCGACCGCCCGGCGTGTCGTGGCAATAACTCCATGATCAACGCCGGGGGTCGGGGTCTTCGGTGGGGGTGGGAGGGGTGGGAGGGGTGTCGGTGGGGGTTTGGTCTTCGCCGGCTAGGGCGGAGCGGAGGCGTTCCTTTTCGGCGCGGCGGCGCTCGGTGGCGGTGGCCATCTCGCCCGCCAACTCGTCCCGCCAGCCGCGCAGCAGGAAGAAGGAGAGCGCCGCGGAAAAGGCCAGCGCCAACATCAGCTTCAGGAACACGTTCAGGTCGACGAACCAGAGTGCCGCCAGCACGGCGACGAACAGCCCAATCCGGGCCAGCGTGTACTTCAGCGCGGCGCTCACCTGCACCACTCCGTTCTCTCCGTCGCCCGCCGGTGCCGGCGGGAAAGTCGATCCGCCCAGCGGGCGGGCGGACGCGGTCAGCCGGTCCGGCGGGTCAGCCAGCGGACACCCGGGAACCACACCGTCGCGTACACCACCGTGAACGCCAGCGCCGCCAACGTCCCGGACAGCAGCGGCGGCAGGCCGGCGGCCAGACCCGCGACCAGCAACCCGACGGTCACCCCGACGGCGGCGGCGACCAGGGCCGTCGCCGCCCGGGCCGCGCCGAACTCCCAGGCCCGGAAATCGTCCCAGAACAGCCAGGCCGGCAGGATCACGGCCAGCCAGCCGTTGGTGTGGCCGAAGTGGCCGGCGCCGATCGAGGCGAACCCCCAGTCGAACAACACCAGCGCCAGCGCACCGATGACCAGGCCAGCCAGGCACACCCCGAGCAGATCACCCAGGGTACGGATACGCCCCTCGGCGTCCCGGCGGGGAAACCCGCCCTGCTGCGCGGAACCAGTCTTCTCGCTCATCGACTGCGAGGGTACGTGGTGACTCAGGCCCAGACCTGCTGCGGCTCGGCGCGGCGGTCGGCCAGCGCCGGGGCCTTGTCGTACTCCCGGACCACGTTGTAACGGGTGTCCCGCTCGACGGGCTGGAAGCCGGCGTCCCAGATCAGGTGCAGCAGGTCCTCGCGGTGCATGGTGTTCGGGGTGCCGTACGAGTCGGCGTCGTGCGTGATCTTGTATTCGACGACGGAGCCGTCCAGGTCGTCCACGCCGAAGTTCAGCGAGAGCTGGGCCACCGACAGCCCGTGCATCACCCAGAAGTTCTTCACGTGCGGCACGTTGTCGAAGAGCAGCCGGGACACGGCGAACGTCTTCAGCGACTCGGCCGGCGAGGCCATCGTGGTACGCGCCTGGATCCGGTTACGGATCTTGCCGTCCGCCGAGTCCACGAAGTCGTGCTGGTAGCGCAGCGGGATGAAGACCGCGAAGCCGCCGGTCTCGTCCTGCAACTCACGCAGCCGCAGCACGTGGTCGACCCGGTGCCGGGGCTCCTCGATGTGGCCGTACAGCATCGTCGCCGGCGTCTTCATGCCCTTGCGGTGTGCGAGGGCGTGGATGCGCGACCAGTCCTCCCAGTGGCAGGCGTGGTCCACGATGTGCTGCCGGACCTCCCAGTCGAAGATCTCCGCGCCACCGCCGGTCAGCGACTCCAGACCGGCGTCCATCAGCTCGTCGAGGATCTCGTCGGCGCTCAGACCGCTGATCTTCTCGAACCACTGCACCTCGGTCGCGGTGAAGCACTTGAGCTTGACGTTGGGCAGCGCCGCCTTCAGCTCGCGCAGCACCTTCGGGTAGTAACGCCAGGGCAGCGTGGGGTGCAGGCCGTTGACGATGTGCAGCTCGGTGAGCTGCTCGTCCTCCATCTCCTTGGCCTTGCGGACCGCCTCGTCGATGCGCATCGTGTACGCGTCCTTCTCGCCCGGCTTGCGCTGGAACGAGCAGTACGCACAGGACGCCGAACAGACGTTCGTCAGGTTGAGGTGCCGGTTGACGTTGAACATCACCCGTTCGCCGTTGAGCTCGGTGCGCTTGTGGTGGGCGAGCCGCCCCAACCAGGTCAGGTCGTCGCTCTCGTAGAGGGCGACCCCGTCCTCGCGGGTCAGCCGCTCACCGGCGTACACCTTCGCTTCGAGCTCACGCTTGAGTCCGGCGTCCATGGCACGTCCCTTCCACCTGCGGTCGGATCGAGCGTACGTCGGAGGGCCGAGCACCGCGGCGGCACGGTCGGCGACAGCGACCCACTTCACCGAACTCTCAGCCTCCCGTAACCCGGCCACGCATCGACATCGGTGCCGGGGTGCGGTAGTAACAAGGTGGGGCGGAACACACACACTGGTACCGTCCCGACGGCCGTGCCCACCGAGCGCGGCGACGAGCAGTCGGACGGGGAGCGGAATGGTCTACAGCGGGCGCGGGCGACGGCAGCGACGACGGAGCCCGGTGATCTCGCCAGTGCTGCGTCCGAAGCTCTGGGCCGCCCTGCTCGGCGCGATCGCCGCCGCCGTGCTGGCCACCCCCGCGTACGCCGATCCGGCAATACCCACGACGATCCCGGACACCGGCGCCCGCCCGCCGGCCATCGGCGCGCCCCAACTGCCCGGCGTCCCGCCCGTCGGCGGTGTCCCGTCGCCGCCGGTCGGCGCCATCGGCACCGGCCCGCTGGCCGCCCAGATCTACGCCGCCCAGACCCAGGTCGGCACGCTCGGCGAGACGCTGCTGAAGAGCCGCCAGAAACGCACCGACGCGCAGGCCCAGCTCGACGCCGCCAGCAAGGCGCTGGCGACCACGCAGGACGCCCTACTCCAAGCCCAGCAGGCCGCAGACGCGGCCGCCGCGGACGCCGTCAAGGCGGACGCCGCACTGCCGCCCGGCGATTTCGCCCAGGACCTCCGCGGGCTGAGCCGCCTGCAACAGATCACCCGCGGCGAGAAGGTCGACGGCGGCACCACCGGGGTGGCCGGCGAGTTGGCCCGCGCCCGTGCCGCCGAGCAGGCCGCCTACCAGAAACACACCGAGGCCAAAGAGCTGCTCACCGCCGCCGAGGCGGAGTTCACCACGGGCGAGACGGCACTGCGCACGGCCGAGGCGGGTCTACTCAAGCTGCGCCGGGACAACTCCGCCCAGCTGATCGAGATCGAACGCCAGCAGGAAGCCACCGAGCAGCAGTACGGCGCCGGCTACGTCACCAACCAGAACGTCAGCGGGATGGCCGCGCACCCCCGGGCGATGGCCGCGGTCCGCTACGCGCTGGCCCAGCTCGGCGACCCGTACAAGTGGTCCGAGGAGGGGCCGGACGAGTTCGACTGCTCCGGTCTGATGTGGGCGGCGTACCGGTCCCCGGGCGCCGACTACTTCGACCTGCCGCGGGTCTCCCGCGACCAGTACGCCGCCACCCGCGGCCGGACCGTGCCGCAGGGCGCGCTGCTCCCCGGTGACCTGCTCTTCTTCGCTTCGGGCAGCAGTTGGACGACAATCCACCACGTCGCCATGTACATCGGCAACGGCAAGATGGTGCAGGCGCCCACCACCGGCGACGTCGTCAAGATCTCGGTGGTCAGCTGGTCTCGGCTGTATGCCGCGACCCGGGTGATCGGCGCGGTGCCGGCACCGGTCGTGCCCGCCCCGCCGGTGCCGATCACGCCGCCCACCACGAAGCCGACGCCCAAGCCGACGCCGAGCACCAAGCCGACGCCGACCACGAAGCCGACCACGAAGCCGACGGAGTCGGCCACCCCGACGCCCACCGGCAGTGCGTCGCCGTCGCCGTCGCCGACTGAGAGCGACTCGCCGACTCCCACTCCCAACAACACGCCCACGACCCTGCCCTCGGCACCCACCAGCGCACCGGTCAGCAGCACCCCGACGAGCACACCGAAGGCCAGCACGAGCGCGACGGGCAGCGGCAGCTCGCCGGGCAGCCCCAGCACCAGTGGCTGATCCGCCACGACCGGCTCCGGCTGTCCGCTCGGGAAGATCTGTGGCACGGTGACAACCGGGCACATCCGACTCGACGTCACGGGTCCGGGTGCGAGCATGGCACGGAGGGCGGAGATGGCCGAGCAGAGTGATCCGGCGGAGACTGTCGACCCCGTGGTCGACCAACCCGACTCGTCAGGGCCGGGCACCGCCGACCCGGCGTCCAGCACCGACGCCCCCGCAGCCAACCCTGACTCCGGCCCGGCCACTCCAGACTCCGGCCCGGTCTCCGGCAGCGTCGCCGCTGGTGGCGACGTCTCCACCGACGACGCTGCTCTCGACAGCGGCAGCGTCGCCGCGGACGTCCCCGACCCGGATGCCGGACCGCCGGACGCCGGACCGCCGGACGCCGGACCGCCGGCAGTCAGCAAGTTGAGCGCCGGACCGGCCGCGGTCACCGGCCCGAGTGCCGGCCAGTCGGCGCCCGCCGAGGACCGCCCCGACCAGGCTGCCGCGCCGGTCCGGGCCCGGGCCAGCGTCGCGACCGCCGGGGCCCTCCGCAGTGACCTGCCGGCCAGCGCCCCGGTCACCGCAACCACCTACCGTACGGCCGCTGCCGCCGGCCCGACCGGCTCGGCCGGATCCACCAGTTCCGCCGGATCCACCGGCCCGACCGGATCCACCGGCCCGACCGGATCCGTCGGCGCGGCCGGGTCCGCAGGGATCTCGTTGCCTGGGCAACGCAACGACTCGACCAAGCCCGCCCGAGCCAGCGCCACGGTTCCCAGCGGCAGTCGGGCCAGCGCCACGGTTCCCGACAGCAGTCGGGCCACACCAGGTGCCATGGGTGCCCCGGACGCGCGCAGCACGCCCGGCGTATACCGAGCCGCGCCGGTGCGTCCCGAACCATCCGACCCGGAACCCGAGCCGGCCCGGCTGTCGACTCCGGAGCCGGAGCCGACACCCACGCCGCCCGGCCCCACGCCGCCCGGCCCCGGGCCGACCCAGCCGTCGCCTCCCGAACCGGAGCCCGCGCCAGCCCCGGGCCCGTTCCCGCCCGAGCCGATGCCAACGCCTGGGCCCCGACCCACGCCGTCACCCGGTCCGGTTCCGCCCGTTCCGGGTCCGCCGACCCCGCCGCCCCCGCCGGTGCCACCCATCCCGGGCCCGCCGGCACCGCCGATCCCGAGCCCGCCCCTACCGCCGCCCGGTCCGCCCGTGCCCCCGCCACCGGGTCCGCCGGGTCCGATGCCGGCACCGCCGTTTCCGCCGCCGCCGGCGATGATCGACACGCCCGGCGTGCGGGCCAGCACGTCGGTTTCCGCAGCGCCGGCCGGGTGGCCATCCGCCGCCTCGACGGCACACCCGACATCCCGCGATCAGTGGGCCGGAGCACCGGTCTCCGCGCCCCCGGTGGTACCGGCACCGGCCCTGCCGACCTGGCCGCCGTCCACCACCGGCGCTGCCCAGTCGGGTGGTAATGGCAGCGGAAACTCGCGAGGGACCGCGTCCACGGGCAGCCCTTCGGAAGGCCCGGCCGGACGGGGGGCGGGCAGCACCGACGGAGGACGGCACGACGGCGGCTTCGTCGCACGGGGCACGGGCAGCACCGGCGGAGGGCGGCACGACGGCGGCTCCGACCTGGCCGGCACCGTCTACGGCAGCGGCGACGGGCCGGGCTTCACCACGATCGCGATGCCCGCCAACGCGGTGGAGAATTCCGGGTCGTTGACCGGGCACATCCTGGCCCAGGGCTGGGCGGACACACCGGCCGAACGGTCCCGGAACACCCGGGTGATGATCGTCCTGGCTGCCGCTCTGGGGCTGCTGGTGGCGATCAGCGTCATGGTCGTACTGCTCGCCGGTGACGCCCTGGACGGTCTGGTGGGCAGCGTGCTCAAGGGGTGAGTCGGAGGGTGGGAACGATGGTGAGTCCGCCCACTACCGGCCGGCAACCGGCTGGCGGCTTCGCCGGTTCGCCGTACACTGGTGGAGATCACTGACCCGGCGCGCGTGGTGCGCGCCCCTGGGCGGTCTTGCGGGCGATCCGGCGGCACAGCCGCGGCAGGCCATCGCGAAGATGCGCCCCGCTCGAAAGGCTTTTGTTGACCACCTCTGCTGACCCCAGCACCGTTTCGTCCGTTCCCCACCAGGCCCCGACGACCGACACCGCCCGGGAGCAGCTCGACGCTGCCCCGAGCGCGACCGGCACCGCGCCGGTCGACACCGCCGTCCAGGCGGCTGAGCCGGCCCCGACGGCGACCGCCGATCCGATCAGCTTCGCGACCCTCGGCCTGCCCGAGCCGCTGGTCCGCGCGCTGGCGCAGCAGGGCATCACCAGCCCGTTCGAGATTCAGCGGGCCACCGTTCCGGACGCGCTGGCCGGCCGCGACGTGCTGGGCCGCGGGCAGACCGGTTCGGGCAAGACGCTCGCCTTCGGTCTGCCGATGATCGCCCGGCTGGCCAACCGCAACCGGGCCCGGCCGATGCGTCCGCGCGCCCTGGTCCTGGTCCCCACCCGCGAGCTGGCCATGCAGGTCAACGACGCCCTGGTGCCGCTGGGCAAGTCCGTCGGCATCTTCCTGAAGACCGCCGTCGGTGGTGTTCCGTACGACCGCCAGATCGACGCTCTGCGCCGCGGTGTGGAGATCATCGTGGCCACCCCGGGCCGGCTCGGCGACCTGATCGAGCGGGGCATCTGCCAGCTCGACGACGTCGAGGTCACCGTGCTCGACGAGGCCGACCAGATGGCCGACATGGGCTTCCTGCCCGAGGTGACCGACCTGCTGGCGAAGACTCCCGCGAACGGACAGCGGCTCCTCTTCTCGGCCACTCTGGACGGTGACGTCGACGCCTTGGTCAAGCGGTTCATGACCGATCCGGTGACCCACTCCACGGCGCCGTCCACCGCGTCGGTTTCCACAATGGACCACCACATGCTGTTGATCCCGCCGCACGAGAAGTTCCCGGTGGCGGCCTCGATCGCCGCCCGGGACGGCCGGACGATGGTCTTCGCCCGTACCCAGCTCGGGGTGGACCGGCTGGTCGAGCAGCTCGCGGCGGTCGGCGTCCGCGCCGGTGGGCTGCACGGCGGCAAGACCCAGCGGATGCGTACCAAGACGTTGGCCGAGTTTCGTGAGGGCCGGATGAACGTGCTGGTCGCCACGGACGTGGCGGCTCGGGGCATCCACGTCGACGGGGTCACTCTGGTGCTGCACGTCGACCCGCCGAAGGACCCCAAGGACTACCTGCACCGCGCGGGGCGCACGGCCCGGGCGGGCGAGTCCGGCGCGGTAGCCACGCTGGTGCTGCCCAAGCAGCGCCGCACCACCCTGGCGATGATGGAGAAGGCCGGCGTCGCGCCGGCCGAGACCCGGGTGCGGGTCGGCGACGCGGCACTGGCCGAGCTGGTCGGCGCCCGTGAGCCCAGCGGCGTCCCGGTTCGCGTCGAGGCGGAGTCGCGGGGCTTTGGCGACCGCTCCGGCGGGTCGCGTCGGTTCGACGACCGGGCCGGAGGCCCACGCCGGTTTGGCGACCGCACGGGCGGCGAGCGCCGCTATGGCGACCGACCCACCGGCGAGCGGCGCTACGGCGACCGCCCCCAGGGTGACCGCCAGTACGGCGACCGGCCGCAGGGCGAGCGGCGCTACGGCGACCGACCGACGGGCGAGCGGGGCTACAGCGACCGACCGACCGGCGACCGTCGCTACGCCGACCGACCGACCGGCGACCGGGGCCGCAGCGACCGGCCGACCAGTGACCGGGGCTATGGCGACCGCCCGACCGGCGAGCGCCGCTACGCCGACCGGGACACCCGGGGCTACGGCGACCGTCCCCAGGGCGACCGCCAGTACGGCGACCAGCCGCAGGGCGAACGGCGCTACGGCGACCGGCCGACCGGTGAGCGTCGCTTCGCCGACCGGGACACCCGGGGCTACGGTGACCGGCCGCAGGGCGAGCGCCGGTTCGGTGACCGGCCGCAGTTCGGTGACCGGGACGGCCGGGGTGACCGGCCGACCGGTGAGCGGCGCTTCGGTGACCGGGACACGCGCGGTGGTTTCCGCCCGGAGAGTCGTGGTCGGGACGACCGGCCGCGTGACGAGCGCCCGCGTGACGACCGGCGCGGTTTCGGCGGACGGCCGGCGGCGCGTACCCACTGATTGATCCACCGAACGCCGTCGCGAAGCCCATGCTTCGCGACGGCGTTCGCGCATGCCCTGCCGATGTCGGCCCGATCGCGTAACGTCCGGCTCATGCCGACCATGCCGAAGTCGATCTTCTGGTCCCGGACGGACACCGCCGGCAGCGAGCAGGTCCTGCTCGACGACGGCCGGGGGTTGGCGGCCCGGGGCACACTGCTCGCCGTGGACCCGATCCCCTGGACCGCCCGCTACCGGCTGACCACCACACCGGACTGGGCCACAGCCCGGGTCGAGGTCGAGGCCGAAGGGCTCGGCTGGCTGCGCCGGGTGACGCTGGAGCGGGCCTCGGGCCGGTGGCGGGTGACGACCGCCGAGCAGGGCGACCTCGACGCCGCGCTGGTCGCGGCCGGTCACCCCCGGGCCGGCCTGCCGGGCACCGATGACCCGGACCGGCTGGCCGACGCACTCGACGTCGACCTGAGCGGCTCGCCGCTGTTCAACACCCTGCCGGTCCACCGGCTCCGGATGGCGGCCGAGCCGGCCGACGTGGCGCACCGGATCACCGTCGCCTGGGTGCTGCTGCCCGGCCTGGAGGTGGTGCCGGCCGAGCAGATCTACACCGGGCTCGGGCCGGGTCGGGTGCGGTTCGCCAGCGGCACCTTCACCGCCGACATCGAGCTGGACGACAGCGGCTACGTGGTGCGCTATCCGGGGCTGGCCGAACGGATCGACCCGCGCTGACCGGCGCTCAGGCGGGCCACGCGCCGCTGGTCAGGAAGTGCCCGACGGTGGCCAGATGTGGCGTCAGGTCGAGACCCTGGGCGGTCACCCAGTCGTCGGAGTAGTAGGTGTCGGCGTACCGGTCGCCTGGATCGCAGATCAGGGTGACCACCGAGCCGGTCCGGCCCTCGGCGAGCATCCCGGCGATCAGGCCGAACGCGCCCCACAGGTTGGTGCCGGTGGAGCCACCCACGCGACGCCCGAGCACCGCCGACCCGGCGCGCATCGCGGCCAGTGACGCCGCGTCCGGCACCTGGACCATCCGGTCCACCACCGAGGGCAGGAAGGACGCCTCCACGGTGGGCCGGCCGATGCCCTCGATCCGGGACCCTTTTCCGGTACGCACCGACCAGTCGGCGGCCAGCCACGCCGGATAGAACGCCGAGTTCTCCGGGTCGACGACGCAGAGCTTGGTGGCGAGCCGGCGGTACCTGGCGTACCTGCCGATTGTCGCGCTGGTGCCCCCGGTGCCGGCGCCCACCACGACCCAGGCCGGGATCGGGTGCCGCTCCAGCTCCAACTGCGCGTAGATCGACTCGGCGATGTTGTTGTTGCCCCGCCAGTCGGTCGCCCGCTCGGCGTAGGTGAACTGGTCCATGAAGTGCCCGCCGGAGTCCTCGGCGAGCCAGCGCGCCTCGACCGCCACTGTCGCGGGGTCGTCCACCAGGTGACACCGGCCACCCTGAAACTCGATCTGCGCGATCTTCTCGGGCGAGGTGGAGGCGGGCATCACCGCGATGAACGGCAGACCGAGCATCCGGGCGAAGTACGCCTCGGAGACCGCCGTGGAGCCCGACGACGCTTCGACGATCGTGGTGCGTGGCCCGATCCAGCCGTTGCAGAGCCCGTAGAGGAACAGCGAGCGGGCCAGCCGGTGCTTCAGCGAGCCGGTGGGGTGGGAGGACTCGTCCTTGAGGTAGAGGTCGATCCCCCATTGCCGGGGCAGCGGGAACGGCAGCAGGTGGGTGTCGGCCGAGCGGTTCGCGTCCGCCTCGACGGCGGCGATGGCCTCCGTCACCCAGGCCCGGCTGGCCGCGTCGCACCGGTCGTGATGAGTCACGCCGGAAACGTAGCAAGCAGGGCAGTGGGGGTCGGCGCCGGTCCGGCGGCGCGATCCGGACCGCCTGCGACGCCGGCCGGCAACCCCGGGGGTACGCGGGGGTCAGCCCGCCGGTGGACCGACCGGCTGTGGGCGGTTCTCCCATTTCGTGGAGAGCGCGATGGCGGTGCGGGTGGAGGCGACCCCCGGGGTCCGGTTGAGCCGCACGATCAGCTGCTCCAACTCGGCGATCGTGCCAACCCGCGCCTTGAGCAGGAAGGACTCCACGCCGGCCATGAAGTAGCAGGACTCGATCTCGGGCAGCACCCGCAGCGACTCCAGCATGTCGTCGCTGTCGGCGCCGGAGTCTTCGACGATCCCGATCAGCGCGGTGACGCCCAGCCCGATCGCCTCCGGCGCCACGTCCGCGCGGTAGCCCCGGACCACGCCGCTGCTCTCCAGCTTGCCGACCCGCTCGTGTACGGCCGGAGCCGAGAGGCCCACCTGTCGGGCCAACTCGGCGTACGACAGTCGGGCGTTGCCGCGCAGCAGGTCGACGAGGCTCAGGTCGATGGCGTCCACGGAGAGTGACCTTAACCGGTTACGCGTAACGCGACGCCTTCGGCATCCGTTGGACGGAGCAGTGGGTAACTGTTCACAAACCGACAGTCAAGGCAGGGGTTCCGCCCGTACCATTTACTAACTTCCCAGTCAGTGCATTTTTCGCGTTTGGCGGACAGGCCAGTCTCCTGGTGCTGTAATTGCCATACGTCCCTCATGACGGCTCTGGGCTCGCACCAGCCGGGGGCAGTGTGTTCAGCCAGGGGCTTCGTCGACGCGAGGAGGGGGCTGTGGACACTGGAGATCGCCTGCTGACACCGGGTGAGGTCGCCGCGCTGTTTCGGGTGGACCCGAAGACTGTGACGAGATGGGCGGCGGCCGGCCGGATAGGAAGCATCCGGACTCCAGGCGGGCATCGCCGGTTTCGGGAATCCGAGGTGCGAGCCCTGCTTGAGGGGGAGGGCATGCTGGACGAGGTGGACGAGGTCGGGAAGCCACGCAATGTGGGGCCGGCCGCATCCACCGGGCCGGGTCCGGCCAACGCCGGCATGTACTGAACTGGTGCGGACAACGCCACGCGGACCGGACATCAGTCCGGTCCGCGTCCCACTTCGGTCGGCCGGGGGTGGCCTGACGCGCGTCGAGCGCGACAGCTCAGCTCCGGGCCGCGCCGAGCTGGCCGGCCCACCTTCGGAACAGGGTGTGGGGGACGCCGAGCGCGTCCAGCACCTTGCCGGCCACGAAGTCGACAAGCTGCTGGGCGGTGGCCGCCGCGCCCGCCCCGTAGAAGCCGGGGCTGGCCGGTAGCACCACCGCGCCGGCGTCGTGCAGCGCGATCAGGTGCTCCAGGTGGCTGCGGGTCACCGGTGTCTCCCGGGGGACCACCACCACGGGCCGCCGTTCCTTGAGGTTGACCTCGGCGGCGCGCTGCAACAGGTCCTTGGAGAGCCCGATCGCGATGCCCGCGCAGGCTGCCGTACTGGCCGGAACCACTGCCATCCCGCGTACCCGGTAGGAGCCGCTGCTCGGCCCGGCGGCCAGGTCGCCGGCCGGCCAGTGCCGCACGTCCGCTCCGGTCAGGTCCCGGTCGAGCCAGCCGGCGAGGTCCTCGGCCCAGTGCCCGTCGCGAAACGGTCGGCCGGTCTCGTCGAGCACTGTGAGTCGTGCCGCCCGGGACACGATCAGGTCCACCGGCTCGCCCGCGTCGAGCAGGCCCCCGATGACGGCCGCCGCGTATGGCGTGCCGGAGGCCCCGGAGACCCCGACCACCCATGGTTCCCGCATGCCCCCAGCCTGCCTGGTCCGGCTGGTCCGCTGGTGCGCACCCCCGGGATCCTCCGTCCGGACCGCCTCAGGGCCGCAGGTCGAGCCGGATCACCAGGTCGAGCAGGGCGAAGACGAACAGCGCGATGCCGACGAACCCGTTGGCGGTGAAGAACGCCCGGTTGACCTTGCTGAGATCGGTCGGGGTGACCACCAGGTGCTGGTAGCCGAACGACACGGCGGTCAGTGCGAGCCCGATCCACCAGAGCCAGCCCAGGCCGACCAACCCGCCGAACCAGCTGAACAGCGCGAAAGTCACCACGTGCGCGACAGTGGAGGCGTGCAGCGCGAAGCGGCGACCGTAGCGCGCGGGCACGCTGTGCACGCCGATCTCCCGGTCAACCTCGGAATCCTGGCAGGCGTAGATCAGGTCGAAGCCGCCGATCCACAACCCGACCGCGGCGCCGAGCAGCCACGCCGGCCAGGAGCCGTCCAGGGTGCCGGTGACCGCCAACCACGCGCCGACCGGGCCGACCGCCTGGGCGATCCCGAGGATGGCGTGCGGCCAGTTGGTGAACCGCTTCGCGTAGGGGTAGACGACCAACGGCACCACGGCGAGCGGCGCGAGCACCAGGCAGAGCGGGTTGAGCAGGGCGGCTGCGGCGAGGAAGACCACCACCGCGACGGCCGCGCCGGTCCAGGCCGTCCGCACGCTCACCGCGCCGGTCACAAGTTCCCGGTTGGCGGTACGAGGGTTCCGCGCGTCGATCCTGCGGTCGAGGATCCGGTTGGCGGCCATCGCGAACGTCCGCGCCCCGACCATCGCCACAGTGATCAACAGCAGGTCCCACCAGCGCACGTGCCCGCCGTTGACCTGCATAGCGGTCAGGGCGGAGAGGAACGCGAACGGCAGCGCGAACACCGAGTGCTCGATCTTGACCAGCTCCAGAAAAGCCCGAACCCGCCCCCGCTCCGGATCCCGCCCCTGCTCCGGATCCCGCTCCCGCTCCCGCTCCGGATCCCGCTCCCGCTCCCGCTCCCGCTCCCGCTCCCGCGATCTTGCACTTTCTGTCGGGACGGAAGGGGCGGAAGGGGGCGAATCAGGGACCGAAAGTGCAAGATCGCGGGAGTTGTCGGCGGCGGGCATCAGATCCCGTACTCCTTCCAGCGCTTGTCGACCAGGGCCGTGACCTCGGGGGCCATGCTCATCTCCTCCGGCCAACCGCGGGTGTAGCCCTCGGTGGGCAGCTTGCGGGTCGCGTCGACGCCCGCCTTACCGCCCCAGAACTGCTGGTACGACGAGTGGTCGAGGTGGTCCACCGGACCCTCGGTGAGCAGCAGGTCGCGGGCGTAGTCGACGTTGCCGAAGGCCCGGAAGGCGACCTCGTTGTAGTCGTGCACGTCGCAGTCCTCGTCGACGATCACGATCAGCTTGGTCAACGACATCAGGTGGGCGCCCCAGATCGCGTTCATGACCTTCTGCGCGTGCTTCGGGTAGCGCTTGCGGATCGAGACGATCGCACAGTTGTGGAAGACACCGGCGGCCGGCAGGTCGTAGTCGACGATGTCCGGGATCATCAGCTTGAGCAGCGGCTGGAAGATCCGCTCGGTTGCCTTGCCGAGGCCGTGGTCCTCCTGCGGCGGCTTCGAGGTGACGATCGAGTGGTAGACCGGCTTGCGCTGCATGGTCATCGCCTCGATGTGCAGCACCGGGAACGGCTCGACCGGGGTGTAGAACCCGGTGTGGTCGCCGAACGGCCCCTCGGGCAGCCGCTCACCGGGCTCCAGGTAGCCCTCCAACACGATCTGCGCGTGCGCCGGCACCTGCAACGGCACGGTGAGGCAGTCGACCATCTCCACCCGCTCGCCGCGCAGAAACCCGGCGAACAGGTACTCGTCGATGTCGCCGGGCAGTGGCGCGCTGGCCGCGTACGAGACGACCGGATCGCAACCGATCGCGACAGCGACCGGCAGGCGCTGCCCGAGCCGCTCGGCGACCGCGTGGTGGGCCGTCGAGTCCTTGTGGATCTGCCAGTGCATGCCCAGGGTGTTGCGGCCGTGCTGCTGGAGGCGGTACAGGCCCAGGTTGCGCTTACCGGTCTCCGGGTGCTTCGTGTGGGTCAACCCGTAGTTGTGGAAGATCCCGCCGTCGTCGGGCCAGACCTGCAACCCCGGCAGCCGGTTCAGGTCGACGTCGTCGCCCCGGTAGACGACCTCCTGGCAGGGCGCGGTCTTCACCTTGCGGGGCGGCACCGACTTGAGCTGCATGACCTTGCCAAGACCCTCGCGGATGCCCGACCAGCCGACCGGCAGCTCGGGCTTGATCAGCGCGCCGATCCGGGCACCGATCTCGTCAAGCGAGTCGACACCGAGGGCCATCGCCATCCGCTTCTCCGTGCCGAACAGGTTGATCGCCACCGGCATCTCGCCCCGGGTCGGGCGCTCGAAGAGCAACGCCGGGCCGCCGGCCCGCACCGTACGGGTGACCACCTCGCTGATCTCCAGGGTGGGGTCGACGGGGACGTCGACCCGCCGCAGCTCCCCCGCGCGCTCCAGCGCCGCGAGGAAGTCCTTGAGATCGGTGTACGGGAAGCCACGAGCCGCCATACCGCCCAGTCTCCCGCACCGACTCCCGAGCGGCCCAAGCCGGGTGCTGTGACGCTCCTGATGACCCGGGCCCAGCGACCAGCCGGTGCACCCGGACAGGCCACACCGTCCGCACCCCCCGCACCCCGCACCCGCGCTTGCACCTGCGCCTGCGCCTGCGCCTGCAAGATCCACTCGGGTTTCAGAAAGTCGCGGTGTCCAATGGCCTGGGATGGCCCGACTTCCGGAAAGCGGAGTGGATCAACGGCTAGGGCCCAGAACTCGCAGACATGGCAGGCGGTCGAACGGGTAGCCGGGCAGCCGGAGCCGGGCAGCCAGCGGACGGCGGACGGCGGACGGGGGCGGCAGTGAGCGGTGAGCGGGTTCCGGCGGGGTTCAGCGAGCAGCGGGCGCGGGTCGGCCAGATCGCCATGAACTACGTCCGGGGCGGCAGTGGCCCGCCACTGGTGCTCCTGCACGGGTACCCCCAATGCTGGTACATGTGGCGGCACCTGCTGCCCGAGTTGGGGCGTTCCTTCGACGTGGTCGCACCCGACCTGCGCGGCTTCGGGGGCAGCGACGCCCCGGCCGGCGGCTACGACAAGAAGACCGTCGCCGCCGACCTGCACGGCCTGCTCGACCAACTCGGCCTGACCGGTGACCTCCGGCTGGTCGGGCACGACCTGGGGACCATGGTGGCGTACGCGTACGCTGCCGCCCATCCGCAGCGGGTGAGTCGGCTGGTGCTCAGCGAGGCGCCGATCCCCGACGAGAGCATCTACACGTTCCCCGCGCTCACCTCGGCCGGACCCGGCGTGTGGAACTTCGGCTACTTCTCCCTCGGCAACGGGCTGCCGGAGGACCTGGTCAGCGGGCGGGAGTCGCTCTGGGTGGACAAATTCACCGACGCCCTGATGGTGAACAAGGGCAGCATCGCCGCGCCTGACATCGAGGAGTTCGCCAGCCACCTGCGCGACCCCGCGCACCTGCGGGCCAGCTTCGCCTACTTCCGGGCGTTCGAGCAGGACATCACGGACAATGCGGCGTACCGGGGCACGAAGCTGACCATGCCGGTGCTGGCCGTCGGGGCGGCGGCCAGCCTCGGCGGGCAGGTCGCCGAGCAGGTTCGCCGGTACGCCGACACTGTCCGCGGCGAGGTGATCGAGGACTGCGGGCACTGGCTGTACGAGGAGCGACGGGACGAGATGCTCGCCCTGCTGCGCGACTTCCTTCAGACCGCCTGAGCAGGGTCCGCAGGTGTCCTCGGTCAGGTCGCGGGCGTCCAGGCGTGGGGAACCAGTGGCGGGTCGAGCGGTGCCCGGGTGAGCCGGTTGGCAAACGTGGACATGGTGTAGGCGCCGACGCCGAGCACCACGTCCAACGCGTGCCGGGGCTGGTAGCCGGCGGTCAGGAAGTCGTCCAACTCGTCGTCGGGCACGCCGCCCCGGTGGTCGAGCACGGCCAGCGTGAAGCGGCGCAGCGCCTCCAGGCGCGGGTCGGGCAACACCGAGCCGGCACGCAGCGCGGTGATCAGCTCGGGGGTCGCGCCGAGTTGGACGAGCTTGCCGGTGTGCAGGGCGACGCAGAAGTGGCACTCGTGGGTGGTGGAGACCGTCAGGATGACCACTTCCCGCTCCAGCGGCGCGAGGTCGGTCTGCTCGAAGCCCGCGCTGGCGGCGAGGAAGCCGGTGAGCAACTGTGGCGAGTTGGCTATCAGCGCCACCCCGGTGGGCAGCCAGCCGAACCGGCCGCGCACTCCCTCGATGGACCGACGGGCGGCGGCGGGTGCGGTCTCGGCGGTGTGGACGGTGAAAACGGACATGGGTTACCTGCTTTCCAGAGCCTGGATCGGGGGACGCTACGATAGTAAACGTGGTTGACCAAATAGTAAACGTGGTTGTCGAATATGGCAACCGCTGATCCCGCGCGTCCTGGCTTCGCGCTGCCGCTGTTGCTGCTGGCCGGCTTCCGGACGCTTATCGACGACCTGCACGCCGAGCTGGCCCGGGAGGGGCATCCGGAGCTACGACCACTGCACGGGTTCGTGCTCCAGGCCGTCGGCGCGGACGGCACCACCGCCACCGAACTGGGCCAACGGCTGGGCATCTCCAAACAGGCCGCCGGCAAGACGGTCGACCGACTGGTGGCCGTCGGCTATCTGGAGCGGGCCGACGATCCCTCCGACGCCCGACGCCGGCTGGTCCGGGTAACACCGCGCGGTGCCGACGGGCTACGCCGCTCGGCTGAGATCTTCGATCGGCTCCGCGAACGGTGGACCGAGACCCTCGGCCCGGACCGGGTCGACGCCATGGAGGACGACCTGCTGACGATGGCCTCAGCGAACTGGTTCCGCCTCGACGTGCCCGGCTGGTTCGGCGGCTGAACCGTTGACACGGCGACCTCGCCGCGCTGGATGGCAAGGCGTGCTGGATGGCAAGCTCGCACTGGGATGGCAAGGCCGCACGGATGGCAAAGCCGCGCCGGACGGCCAGGCCATCAGACGACAACCCCGCACCGGACGACAAGTGGCGCTGGATGACAAAGGCGCGTGCACCGCGTCGGGCGACTCACGCCTGGACGCGCCGTGAGCCTGATCGCCATGACTTACCGATGGGCGGTTGCCGGGCGGTGCAGGTCGGGTGCGGTGACGCCTGCGGGTGCCCAGCTCAGTGGCGGGTCAGCGGGTGCGGGCCAACTCGACGAAGGCCCGCCACGCGGGCTACGGTCCGGCCCCACCGCCAGGTTCGGCGGCGCCACGCCAAGGTCAACTCGGGTTTCATGAAGTCGGTGCCTCCAACTTGCGGTGATGCCCCCACTTCCTGAAACCCGAGTGGATCAACCGCCGACCGGACCCCACGATGCCCCGACTTCCTGAAACCCGAGCGCACCAACCCGAGTGGATCAACCGGCGACCGGACCCGGGCCAACCAACCGACCGGACGCGGGACACCGACACCCCGCATCGCCGACCCGGGGCCGGGGTCAAGCCCGGCGGGGACATCTCACTGATCGTGGCGCAACGGCGGGACGCGGAGGCAGGGTGGATTCATGTCGGACGCCTACGTCGTCGGTGACCCGGACGGGTTGTCTCCGCTGCTTGTCGAGATTCGCGACGCCATCGCCCGGGAGTTGCACGCCCAACTGGCGCTGCGCGGCGAACGGATCGAGCTGGCCGACCTACCGGAGGTGTCGTACCAGGTCACCATCCAGGTCGAGCGGGCCCTGCGCGCCTGGCGACCCACCCGGTAGGCGCGTACGAGCCACGGCCGGCAACACGAGTGCGAGTCGGGCCGCAAACTCGCGCACCGCCCACTGAAGCCGCCAACTCGCACACCGCCCACCGAGTCCGCCGGCTTGCGGACCCACCTGGCGGATCAGTCCAGGCCGCCGTACGAGTGCAGGCCGGTGAAGAAGATGTTCACGCCGAACAGGTTCATCAGCATGGTGAGGAAGCCGAGCACCGCGAGCCAGGTGGCCACGTTGCGCTTGACGCTGGGCGTGGCTCGGGCGTGCAGGTAGCCGGCGTAGACCACCCAGGAGATGAACGCCCAGGTCTCCTTCGGGTCCCAGCCCCACGGGCGACCCCAGGCCGCCTCGGCCCAGATCGCGCCGGCGATCACCGCGAACGTGAAGACCGGGAACGCGAACGCGTGCAGCGCGAAGGTCAGCCGCTCCAGGCCGACGGCGCCGGGCAGCCGCTTCGCGAGGGTGTACGGGAAGCGCCGCTTGCCCTGCTCGTACCCGTTGCGCATCAGGAAGCCGACCGCCGGCACCGCGCCGAGCAGGAAGATGCCGGACGCGAAGACGATTGTCGAGACGTGGATGACGAACCAGTACGAGTTCAGGGCCGGCACCAGCGGCACGATCGGCACGTACAGGACCAACTCGGCGGTGGCCACCAGCAGCACCATCACCAGGGTGAGGAACAGCCCGAGCTTGCGCAGCGACGGCCGCTTCCAGAGCACCACGAGCCAGGCCGCGACCCCGATGAACGTCACCGTGAGCACGAACTCGTACATGTTGCCCCAGGGCATCCGGTCCGCCGCGAGACCGCGGGTGACAAGCGCCGCGAGGTGTAGCACGGCGGCGAGCGCGGTGGCCCCCACCGCGACCAGGCCGGCGATACGTGCCCGACGCGCCGAAGCGTCGGCCGGCGCCGGGACCGGTGCGGGCGCCTTCGGGCTGATGCCGCCACCACCGCCGACTCCCGCACCCACCAGCTCGCGGGCGGGCGACGCCACGGCGATCCGGGTACGCGCGTTGCCCAGCGCGTACTCGACGGCGTGGCTGATCATCGCGATCAGGTACGTCAGGATCGCGAAGGTCACCAGATTGTCGGAGAGCGCGGACATCACTCGGTCCCTTCTCGCACACCGGCCCGGTCGCTGGAGTCAGCGTCGGTGCCAGGCCGCTCGGCAGCCCGCTCCGCACCGCTGACAGCGGTGACGAGCTGGGCGAACTCGTCGGCGAACCCTGGATAGTCGGTGCGCGGCAACCCACCGGCCTCCACCAAGCTACTACCGTCCGTCGGAGATCCGTTCGCGGGGTCGCCCGGCACCACCCGGAAGAAGACCCGGCGACGTCGACCGAACAGCGAGCCCATCAACCCGACAAGCAGGGCAGCGCAGCTGAACAGCAGCGGGGTCGCACCGGGGTCGTGCCGGATGGAGAGGGTGACGTACCGCTCGGTGCCCACGAACTCGACGGTTGAGCCGTCGTCCAACGTCCAGGTCTCACCCTTGCGGAGCAGTTTGGTGCCGACCTCCTTGACCTTGCCGGTCCGCACCTGCCGCTGGTCGAGTTGGTAGATCGAGCCGGGGATACCGGCGTCCCGGCCGAGGTTGCCCCGGTAGGCGACAAGGTTCAGCACCGGGTTGCGCTCGGCCGGATACTGCGAGCGCACGAACGGTGCCTGCTCGGGTGCCGTGGGCAGGTAGATGCCGGTGAACGCCATCTGCTGGTCGGGCGCGCGCTGACCGGTGGCCGGGTCGACGTTCGCGTCCGCGAAGGCCGCCAGCCCCTCGCTGGTCAGACCCATGTCGCCGGTGGTGAGGAACGGGTCGTCACTGAGCTGGCTGTTGCCGAACCGGTCGGTGTAGCGGATCACCGGGGCGTACCCGTGGCCGAGCAGGTAGACGCTCGCGTCCTTCAACCGCAGCGGCGAGTTGACCGAGAAGTCCGCGCGGCGGGTCGGCTCGTCCGGGCCGTCGACGGTGACCGTGGCGTTGAAGGACTCCGGCTGGCCGGACGGCAGGAACCGGGCCTGGAAGTCGTCCAACCGCAGGCAGAAGCGGGGCAGGTCGGCGCTGTCCACCCGGGGGCCGAGCTTCGCCTCGGCGTACTGCTGGCGGGTGTTGCAGAACGTGTTGTCCTGGCCCGCCACCAGCAGCCGGTTGCCGCTCCAGCCGTACCAGGAGCCGAGCCCGACGCCGATCAGCACCGCGATCAGCGAGATGTGGAACAGCAGGTTGCCGGTCTCCTTGAGGTAGCCCTTCTCGGCCGAGACCTCGTCGCCGCGTACCTCGACGCGCCAGCGGCGCTTGCGCAGCACCTCGGCGATCGCCGCCGTGCCACCCGGCGGCGCGGGCAGCACCGTGTGCTGCGGCAGCCGGGCCATCCGCTTCGGCGCCGCCGGCGGCCGGGCCCGCAACGCCCGGACGTGGTCGCGCAGGCGGGGCGTGATGCAGCCGATCAGGGAGGTGAACAGCAGCACGTAGATCGCGGAGAACCAGACCGAGCCGAAGACCTCGAACGCGCCGATCCGGTCCAGTCGGGGGGCCCAGTCCGGGTGGTCGACGAAGTACTGGTTGACCTTCTCCGGGCTGATCCCCCGCTGCGGCAGCACCGAGCCGGGGATCGCGGCGACCGCGAGCAGGAAGAGCAGGATCAGCGCCGTACGCATGCTGGTGAGCTGCCGCCACGAGTTGCGCAGCAGGGCCAACAGCCGGTTGGGCCGGCGCCGGGGCGCCGGGGCCACTGTCTCCGGTCGGTCGTCGACGACAGTCATCAGATGCTCACCTCGCCCACCCCGACGGTGGTCTGCAACCAGATCACGAAGCTCTGCCATCCACCGGTGACAAGCGCCAGGCCGATCAGGATGAGCAGGGCGCCGCCGACCCGGGTGACCCAGCGGCTGTTGCGCCGGACGGCGCGGAAGACCCCGAGCAGGCGTTCGAAGCCCAGCCCGAAGACGATGAACGGTATCCCCAACCCGAGGCAGTACGCCACGGCGAGCACCACGGCGCGGTCGCTCTGCCCGCTGGCGGTGGCCATCCCCATCACCGCCCCGAGCGTCGGGCCGGTGCAGGGCACCCAGCTGAGGGCGAAGACCGCGCCGAAGACCGGAGCGCCGAGCAAACCGGCCGACGGCAGTCGGGAGATCCGGAACTCGCGTTGCAACGCGGGGATCATCCCGAGGTAGCTCAACCCGGCCACGATGATCAGCACGCCGACGCCGATCTGCAACTCGCGCTTGTAGTCGAAGAAGACCCGGCCGATGCTGGCGAAGAGGATCGCGGTGGCCACGAAGACGACGGTGAAGCCGCCGATGAAGAGCAGCGTGCCGGCGAGCACCCGGCCCTTGACCGCGCCGACCCGCGCGACCCGCTCCCTGACCGCGACACCGCCGGTGGGCGGTGGGGAATCGGCCGCCGGTCGGCGACTCTCCAGGTCCGCGCCGGCCAGCCCGGTGACGTACGACAGGTAACCGGGGACGAGCGGGAGCACGCACGGCGACAGGAAGCTGACCAGGCCGGCGAGCGCCGCCGCGCCGATGGCGAGCAGCAGCGGCCCGCTCAGAGCCAGTTGCTCGAAGGTCTCACCCATCAGTTCGACGCCGGCTTCTCGGCCGCGATCTGCTCGACGATCGGCCTGAGTTCGTCCTTCGTCACGGCCCGACGAATCACCACGGCGATCCGGCCGTCGCGGTCGAGGACCACTGTCGCCGGTGTGCTGTTGGGCGGGATGTCGAAGTTCAGCGCCTGACGGCTGGACGGGTCGAAGATGCTCGGGTAGGTGACTCGCCCCTGCTCGAAGGCGATTGCCTTGTCCTTGCTGTCCTGCACGTTGACCCCCAGGAAGGTCACCCCGGACGCCTTGGTGGCCTGGTAGGTGGCCTCCAGGTCGTCGGCCTCCGCACGACAGGGCGCACACCAGGAACCCCAGAAGTTGACGACCACGACCTGGCCGCGTGCCTGGGAGACGTCGTACTGACCGCCGGTGAGCAGTTCACCGATCACCGTCGGGGTCTTCGACCGCTGGTCCGCCGCACAGGTGACAGTGAGGCCGTCGCTGGTGCAGCGCTTCTCCCCACTGCCCCCGGAGGTGCAGCCGACCAACGCCACCGCGGCGACGGTGGCGAGCAGGCCGGCGGTCCACCTCCGGGCGTTCATCAGGCCCCCTTGGCCGTCCGGGCTGTCGCGGAGAGAGCGATCAGGTGCGCGGCCGGCTCGCTGTAGCCGATGCCCACCACCTTCGCGCCGTCGAAGTGGAACGAGGTGAGGCTCGCCAGCCCGCACTGCCGCTTACGCGGGTCGTGCCAGAGCCTCTTTCGCTCGACGTGGCGGCGCAGCGTCCAGATCGGGAGCTGGTGCGACACCAGCACCGCCTCGCGCCCCTCGGCGGCGACCCGCGCGGCGTGCACGGCCGCGAACATCCGCTCGGCGATCACCCGGTACGCCTCGCCCCAGGACGGGGTCACCGGGTCGCGCAGCACCCACCAGTTACGCGGGTCGCGGAACGAACCGTCACCCGGGGACACCTTCTTGCCCTCGAACCAGTTGGCGCTCTCGATCAGCCGCTCGTCCACCCCGACCGGCAGCCCGAACTGGGCGGCGATCGGCTCGGCGGTCTGCTGGGCGCGCTCCAGTGGGCTGGCCACCACGTGCACGATCTCCCGCTCGGCGAGACCCTCCGCGGCGGCCTTGGCCATCTGCACGCCCAGCTCGGACAGGCGGAAACCGGGCAGCCGGCCGTAGAGGATCTGGTCGGGGTTGTGCACCTCACCGTGCCGGAGCACGTGGACCACCGTCTTGCTCACCGTCTGTTACCCCCCGTGACCAGCCGCTGCCGCCGCGTTGGCCGCCGTGGGCAGCGCTGCGGCGATGTGCTCCAGAGCGGCGTCGTCGATCGCCGCCGACACGAACCACGACTCGAACGCGCTCGGCGGCAGGTAGACGCCGGCGGCGAGCATCGCGTGGAAGAACGCCTTGAACGCCGGCACCTGCTGGGTGCGGGCACTGTCGTAGTCGACGACGTCGGCGTCGGTGAAGAAGATCGAGAACATGCTGCCCGCGTACGACAGTCGGTGCGGGACCCCGGCGGTGGCCAGCGCGTCGGACGCCAGCTTGCCCACGACGGCGGCCGTGTCGTCGAGCCTGCGGTAGAGCGCGTCGTCGGCGAGCCGCAGGGTGGCCAGGCCGGCGGCGCAGGCCAGCGGGTTACCGGAGAGGGTGCCGGCCTGGTAGACCGGGCCGGCCGGGGCCAGCCGCGCCATGATGTCCGCGCGCCCGCCGAAGGCCGCGGCGGGCAGACCACCACCCATGACCTTGCCGTACGTCCACAGGTCGGCGTCGGAGGCGTCGAGGCCGTGCCAGCCGGCGCGGGAGACCCGGAACCCGGTCATCACCTCGTCCACCACGAGCAGGGCGCCGTGCGCGTGCGCGATCCGGGCGAGCTGCTGGTTGAAGCCGTCGCGGGGGGCGACCACGCCCATGTTGCCGGCGGCGGCCTCGGTGATCACCGCGGCGATGTGCGGGCCCTCGGCGGCGAACGCCTCCTCGACGGCCCGGATGTCGTTGTACGGGAGGACGATCGTCTCGCTGGCCGCCGCGCCGGTGACACCTGGCGAGTCGGGCAGGCCCAGGGTGGCCACGCCGGACCCGGCGGAGGCGAGCAGCGCGTCGACGTGGCCGTGGTAGCAGCCCGCGAACTTGACGATCTTGGAGCGGCCGGTGAAGCCACGGGCCAGGCGGATCGCCGACATGGTGGCTTCGGTGCCGGAGTTGACGAGCCGGACCTGCTCCATCGGGGTCCGGTCGACGAGCTCGGCGGCCAGCTCCACCTCACCCGGGGTGGGGGTGCCGAAGCTGGTGCCCCTGGCGGCGGCTGCCTGCACGGCGGCCACCACCTCGGGATGCGCGTGCCCGAGGATCAACGGACCCCACGAGCAGACCAGGTCGACGTAGCGGCGACCGTCGGCGTCGTACAGCCACGGGCCCTCGCCACGGACCATGAAACGCGGGGTGCCGCCGACGGCCTGGAAGGCACGCACGGGGGAGTTCACCCCGCCCGGCACGATGGCGCGGGCGCGGTCGAACAGGGCCTCGGAGGCCGGTGCGTCGGCCGGGTAACGGCCGGAACCGGCGGGAAAGATGTCGGTCACGATGCCGCCATTGTGTCAGCGCCACACGGCCAACCAGCAGCCACCCCGCAGTGGGGTTACCGGGCTCACCCCGGGCCGGCGTCGGGTCGGCGGCGGCAGCGCGGGGCTCGTGACCTCGGTGGGCGGCGGCTCGCGGCCTCAACAGGCCGGGTCGGGCAGATCGCGCTAGGCTGACCCGGTGGATCGTGCCGAACTGTCCATCACGCTACACCGGACGGGCGACGAAGCAGTGCTGCGCCTGGCCGGTGAGATCGACATGCTCACGGCCGCCCAGCTCTCCACCGTCGTCAACGAGGTGCTGGCCGACCCACCCCCGCGGATCGTGCTCGACCTGGGCGGTGTCACCTTCTGCGACTCGCAGGGCCTGGGCACGCTCGTGGTGCTCAGCCGCAAGGCCAGCCACGCGCAGAGCCTGCTGATGCTGACCCACGTGGGCGACTTCCTGATCCGCGTCCTGGACATCACCGGCCTCCGCAGCGCCCTGATGATCCGCAACGACCAACCCACCGGCTAACCCCCTCCCGGCTGCCCCCTCCCCCCGTGACCCCCGTTGATCATGGGGTTATTGCCGTCCGCCCTGGCGTGTCGGAGCTATAACCCCATGATCAACTAGGTCACGGGTGGGGTGGGGTGGGTTAGGGGGTGGGGATGTTTCTTTTGCGGGAGGTGAGGAGCGCTGCTGTTAGGAGGGCTGCTGCTGTTGCCGTCAGGGTTGCCAGCGGGGTTATTTGCCAGCCTTGGCTGAGGATCTGGGGGGTGTGGGTGAACGGGGAGATGTCCAGCGCCCACTGGTTCAGCTTCAGCACCGCGCCGAGCTGACCTAGCAGCAGGCAGCCGGCGAGCACCGCCCAGGCAGCCCCGGAGAGTCGGGGCAGCCAGCCCACCAGCAGCGCCGCCAGCCCGGCCAGCACCCAGGCCGCCGGCACCTGGGCCAGCCCGGCACCGAGCAGTCGCGGCAACTCGCCGCGGACGTCGGAGACGCTGAGCCCGTAGGCCAGCCCGACGGCCAGCCCGGCGACGGTCAGCACCACCGCGGGGCCGAGCAGCGCGAAGACCAGATGCGAGGCCAGCCAGCGGGTCCGGCTCACCGCCGTCGCGAGCAACGGTTCGGCCCGGCCTGCGGTCTCCTCCGCCCGCGCCCGCAGCGCGGCCTGGATGCCGTACCCGGCGGCGGCCAGCGCGGTCAGGCTCAACGTCGCACCGAGGTACGCCTCGGCCAGCGCCGAGCTGCCGCCCAGCCGGGACACGATCTCGGAAACCTGCTGGTTGCCCCGCACCGCATCGCCTGCCGCGTCCGCCGCCCCGCCGAGCACCAGGCCGAGCGACCCGAAACCGACGGTCCAGCCGAACAGCGGGCCCCGGTGCAACCGCCAGGCCAGGCCGAACGGGCCAGCCAGGCCCGCTCCGGCGGTGGCCGGGCCGAGCCGGGCCGGAAACACCCCGGCGCCGAGGTCACGACGGACCGAGACGGGGTACGCGACGAGCACGACCGCCGCGCTGAACAGCACCGGCAGCAGCAGCACCCACACGCGCTCGTCGGCGTAGGCGCGGCTGCGTGCCGCCCAGCCCAGCGGCGACAGCCAACTCAGCCACTCGGCGCTCCCGCCGGTGCCGCCGGAACCACCGGCGTCGCCGGCCAACCGCAGCACGAAGGCCAGCCCGAGTGTGCCCAGGCCGATCCCACGGGCCCCACCGGCGCTCTCGGTGAGCTGCGCGGCCAGCCCGCCGACAGTGGCGAAGGCAACGCCGGTGAGCGCCACGCCAGCACCGAAGAGCACCGAACCCGCGCCGGGCAGGCCGGCCGCGACCAGGCCGCCGGCAATGAGCAGGCCGAGCAGCACGTTCGCGGCGTACGTCACAAGCAGCGCGGCGGTCAGTCCGGCGTACCGGCCCAGCACTGTGGCGCCGAGCAGCTCCCGCCGACCGGCCTCCTCCTCGGTGCGGGTGTGCCGCACGACGGTGAGCACGCTGACCAGCGCGGCGATCAACGCCAGCAGACCGGCGCGTTGGACGGTGAGCGCACCGACGCTGTCGCCGTACACCGGGCCGAGCAGGGCGACGATCGACGGGTTGCTCGCCGTCCCGGCGAGGTACTCGGCCCGCTCGGCGGCGGTGGGGTACAGCCCCTCGTACACGCTGGCGTAGCTGGCCGGCAGCACCGCCAGCAACAGAACCCAGATCGGCAGCAACACCCGGTCCCGGCGCAGGATGAGGCGGACCAGGTGCCGGGTCCCGGTGAACGCGGTCATGACCGCACCTGCTCGGCCTGGTAGTGCCGCAGGAACAGCTCCTCCAGTGTCGGCGGCTGGCTGACCAGGCTCCGTACGCCGATCTCGGTGAGCCTTCGCAGCGCGGAGTCCAGCGCGGCACTCTCCACGTCGAAGCGCACCCGGTGCCCGTCCACCCGCAGTGCGTGGACGCCGGCGAGCTGGTCCAGCCCGTCCGCCGGGCCGGTCAGCTCCGCGTCGATCGAGGTACGGCGCAGGTGGCGCAGCTCGGTCAGGGTGCCGGTCTCCACGTCCCGCCCGTTGCGGATGATCGTCACCCGGTCGCAGAGCGCCTCGACCTCGGCCAGGATGTGGCTGGAGAGCAGCACTGTGCGACCGTCGGCCTTCGCCCGGCGGACCCAGTGTTGGAACACCTCCTCCATCAGCGGGTCCAACCCGGAGGTCGGCTCGTCCAGAATGAGCAGTTCGGCGTCGGAGGCGAGGGCCGCCACCAGGCCGACCTTCTGTCGGTTGCCCTTGGAGTAGGCCCGCCCCTTCTTGCGTGGGTCCAGCTCGAAGGTGTCCAGCAGTTCGGCTCGGCGGGCCGGGTCCAGGCCGCCGCGCATCCGGCCGAGCAGGTCGATGACCTCGCCGCCGGAGAGGTTGGGCCAGAGCGTCACGTCGCCCGGCACGTACGCCAGTCGGCGGTGCAGGGCCACCGCGTCGCGCCACGGGTCACCGTCGAGCAGGCGGACGACCCCCGCGTCCGCCCGCAGCAGGCCGAGTAGTGCCCGGATGGCTGTCGACTTGCCGGCGCCGTTCGGGCCGAGGAAGCCGTGCACCTCGCCGGTGCGGACGGTCAGGTCCAGACCGTCGAGCGCCCGGGTCCGGCCGAAGGTCTTGACCAGCCCGGACACCGCAATGGGAGTTTCCATATCTCGGAAGCTACACTCGTTTCACAAAGTTGTGAAGACTGTGAGATCTGGGCAGCATCGACTGTCACACCAGGACGCGGGAGGGAACCACAATGGCAGCCGGCGACAACCACGACCCGGTGCACCTCTTCGTCGAGCGGATGGCCCTGACCTTCGCCGAGGTCGGTTTCCCGCGCATGGCCGCCCGGGTGTTGTTCACTGTGATGAGCGCGGACGACCCGCTGACCGCCGCCGAGATCGGCGACCGGCTCGGGGTGAGCGCGGCGGCGGTCAGCGGCGCGGTCCGCTACCTCACCCAGTTCGGCATGCTGATCCGCGAGCCGGTCCCCCGGTCCCGCCGGGACCGCTACCGAATGCCGGACAACCCCTGGTACGAGGGCACCATCACCAAGACCGGGATCTACAAGACCTTCATCGACGTGGCCGAGGGCGGCGTGCTCGCCCTGAACGGCCCGGAGACGCCGGCCGGCGAGCGAGTGGCCGAGATGCGCGACTTCTTCATCTTCGTCCAGGAGGAGATCGAATCGTTGGGCGAGCGCTGGCGGGCCCGGCGGGCCGCCACCGGCCACACCCGACCCGGCGAGGCCTGAGCGTCAGGCCGTGTTGCCCCAGCGCGCCTGCTCCAGCATGCGGACCGCCCGGTCGTGGGCCTCCACGTTGCCGGAACGGAGCAGCGTGGTCGCCTCGTCGACAGCGTCGGTGAGCCGCCGCCACTGCGTGTCGCGCTCGCGCACCAGGTCCGACTGGGTGGCCAACTGCCGGGTCTTCACCCACAGCTCGACGAAGACCGACACCTTGGCCCGCAACACCCACGGGTCGAACGGCTTGGTCAGGTAGTCCACCGCGCCCACCTGGTAGCCCCGCAGGGCGAGTTGGGCGTCCCGGTCGGCGGCGGTGAGGAAGATGATCGGCACGTGCCGCGTCCGCTCCCGGCGCTTGATGTGGCTCGCCGTCTCGAAGCCGTCCATGTCCGGCATCTGCGCGTCCAACAGGATCACCGCGAAGTCGTCCACGAGGAGCTGCTTGAGCGCCGCCTCACCGCTCTCCACCGCCACGGACTGGACCGGCAGGCCCTGGAGGATCGCCTCCAGGGCCGTCAGATTCTGCCGCCGGTCGTCCACGAGCAGCGCCTTGGCGATCTGGGTCACGTAGTCTCCTCGGTCCGGCTGCCGTTGATCCAGGACGACATCAACTCGATCAGGTCGTCCAGGTCGACCGGCTTGGTGATGTAGTCGCTGCCGCCGGCCGCGAGCGCCGACTCGCGATCGCCCGGCATGGCCTTCGCGGTCAAGAAGACCACCGGCAGATCGGCGAACCGATGGTTGCGGCGGATCTGGCGGGTGGTCTCGTAACCGTCCTGGTCCGGCATCATGGCGTCCATCAGCACGATGTCCACCTCCGGATGCTCGGCCAGCAGGCGGACACCGTCCGCCCCGTTGTCCGAGTACAGCACGGTCATCCCGTGCAGCTCCAACGCGCTGGTCAAGGCGAAGACATTGCGGACGTCGTCGTCCACGATCAGCACCGTGGCGCCATCCAGTTGACGGGTGGCCGGTGCCTCCGGCCGCTCCGGCAGCAACTCCAGCGGCGGCATCAGCAGCGACGACGGCAGGCCGGCGCGCTGCGGCGACGGGAGCTGGGGCGCGACCACGGCATCCGGGGCCAGCACCTGCGGCACGAACAGCGTGAAGGTCGAGCCCTGACCGGGAGCTGACGACACGGTGATCGTGCCGCCGATCAGTCGGGCCAGATCGCGGCTGATCGACAGGCCCAGGCCGGTGCCGCCGTAGCGGCGACTGGTCGTGCCGTCCGCCTGCTGGAACGCCTCGAAGATGATCGACAACTTGTCGTCGGAGATGCCGATCCCGGTGTCGATCACAGTGAACGCGATCACCTGCTGGGCATTGGCCAACGCCGGCACGTCGAAGACCGCGTTGTCCGCCGCCGGGGCGATCCGCAGCGTCACCGCACCGTTGTCGGTGAACTTCACCGCGTTGGAGAGCAGGTTGCGCAGGATCTGCTGCAACCGCTGCGCGTCGGTCACCAACGCCGGCGGCAGCTCCTTGCTCACCCGTACCTGGAAGTCCAGGTTCTTCTCCTCGGCCTGCGGCGCGAACGCCTGCTCGACGTAGCTGCGCAGCTCGGCGAACCGGATCTCGGTCGGCTCCACGTCCATCCGGCCTGCCTCGATCTTGGACAGATCGAGGATGTCGTCGATCAGCCGCAGCAGGTCGGAGCCGGAACCGTGGATGGTCCTGGCGAACTCGATCTGCTTCGGGCTGAGGTTCTGCTCCGAGTTCTCCGCCAGCAGGCGGGCCAGCAACAGCAACGAGTTCAGCGGCGTACGCAGCTCGTGACTCATGTTGGCCAGGAACTCGGACTTGTAGGCCGAGGCCCTGGTCAGCTGCTGCGCCTTCTCCTCCAGGCCCAACCGGGCCAGCTCGATCTCGCGGTTCTTCGTCTCGATGTTGCCCTTCTGCTCGGAGAGCAGGGTGGCCTTCTCCTCCAACTCGGCGTTGGTGCGCTGCAACTCCGCCGACTGCTCCTGCATCTCGTGCGCCAGCCGCTGCGACTGGGCCAGCAACTCCTCCGTACGCCGGTTGGCCTGGATGGTGTTGACAGCGATGCCGATGGTGAGCACCAACCGCTCCAGGAACGCGAGGTGCAGATCGGAGAAGGCCGACACGCTTGCGAACTCGATCACCCCGAGCAGTTCGCCCTCGAAGAGCACGGGGAGCACCACCAGGTCGGACGGAGGTGTCTCGGCCAGACCGGACCGCAGCGTGAGCCGGCTGTTCGGAGAGGCGCTGACCCGGATCGTGCGGCGGGAGAGCGCGGTCTGCCCGACCAACCCCTCACCCGGCCCGAAGGTGACGTCGTGGCCCCGCGCCACGTACCCGTAGGAAGAGGTCAGCCGCAGTCGCATGCTGCCGTCGGTGTCGTCGGCCAGGAAGAAGGCACCGAGCTGGGCGTCGACGAGCGGGGTCACCTCCGTCATGATCATGCGGCAGACCTCGCCGAGGTCGCGCTGGCCCTGCAAGAGGCCGCCGATGCGGGCCAGGTTGGAGTCCAGCCAGCCCTGCTCGGCGTTCTTCTTGGTCGTCTCCCGAAGGGTGACGACCATCTGGTTGATGTTGTCCTTCAGCTCGGCGACCTCACCCTGGGCCTCGACCGCGATCCGCTGGGTCAGGTCGCCCCGGGTCACCGAGGTGGACACCTGGGCGATGGCCCGCAGCTGCGTGGTCAGCGTCGAGGCGAGCTGGTTGACGTTCTCGGTGAGGTCGCGCCAGGTGCCGGACACGCCCTTCACCTGCGCCTGACCGCCGAGCTTGCCCTCGATGCCGACCTCGCGGGCCACCCGCGTCACCTCGTCGGCGAACGACGACAACTGGTCCACCATCGTGTTGACAGTCGACTTCAGCTCCAGGATCTCGCCCTGGGCGTCGACGGTGATCTTCTGGGAGAGGTCGCCCTTCGCGACGGCGGTGGTCACCGAGGCGATGTTGCGGACCTGGCTGGTCAGGTTCGACGCCATCGAGTTGACGTCGTCGGTCAGATCCCGCCAGGTGCCGGCCACACCGCGCACCTGCGCCTGACCACCCAGCTTGCCCTCGGTGCCCACCTCACGGGCCACCCGCGTGACCTCGTCGGCGAACGACGACAACTGGTCCACCATCGTGTTGACAGTCGACTTCAGCTCCAGAATCTCGCCCCGCGCGTCCACAGTGATCTTCTGCGACAGGTCACCCTTCGCCACCGCCGTGGAGACCTGCGCGATGTTGCGCACCTGGGCGGTGAGGTTCGACGCCATCGAGTTGACGTTGTCGGTCAGGTCCCGCCAGGTGCCGGCGACCCCGCGGACCTGCGCCTGGCCGCCGAGCTTGCCCTCGGTGCCCACCTCACGGGCCACCCGCGTCACCTCGTCGGCGAACGACGACAACTGGTCCACCATCGTGTTGACAGTCGACTTCAGCTCCAGAATCTCGCCCCGCGCGTCCACAGTGATCTTCTGCGACAGGTCACCCTTCGCCACCGCCGTGGTCACCGAGGCGATGTTCCGCACCTGGCTGGTCAGGTTCGACGCCATCGAGTTGACGTTGTCGGTGAGATCCCGCCACGTACCGCTGACGCCCTTGACCTGGGCCTGGCCGCCCAGATTGCCCTCGGTGCCCACCTCGCGGGCGACCCGGGTCACCTCGTCGGCGAACGACGAGAGCTGATCCACCATCGTGTTGACGGTGTTCTTCAGCTCCAGGATCTCGCCCTGGGCGTCCACAGTGATCTTCTGCGACAGGTCACCCTTCGCCACGGCGGTGGAGACCTGGGAGATGTTGCGGACCTGGCTGGTCAGGTTGCCAGCGAGCTGGTTGACGTTCTCGGTGAGGTCCCGCCAGGTGCCGGAGACGCCGCGGACCTGCGCCTGACCGCCGAGCTTGCCCTCGATGCCCACCTCACGGGCCACCCGGGTCACCTCGTCGGCGAACGACGACAACTGGTCCACCATCGTGTTGACGGTGTCCTTCAGCTCCAGGATCTCGCCCTGCGCCGCCACCGTGATCTTCTGCGACAGGTCACCGCGGGCCACCGCCGTGGAGACCTGTGCGATGTTGCGGACCTGGGAGGTCAGGTTCGACGCCATCGAGTTGACGCTGTCGGTCAGGTCCTTCCAGGTGCCGGCCACATTCGGCACCTCGGCCTGGCCGCCCAGCTTGCCCTCGGTGCCCACCTCGCGGGCCACCCGGGTCACCTGCTCGGCGAAGAGTCGCAGCGTGTCGGTGAGGTAGTTCATCGTGGCGGCCAACTCGGCGACCTCACCGCGCGCCCCAACTGTGATCTTCTGCGACAGGTCGCCCTTGGCCACCGCCGTCGCCACCTGCGAGATCGACCGCACCTGGCCGGTCAGGTTCGACGCCATGGTGTTCACCGAGTCGGTGAGGTCCTTCCAGGTGCCAGCCACACCCCGGACGTCGGCCTGGCCGCCCAGCTTGCCCTCGGTGCCCACCTCACGGGCCACCCGCGTCACCTCGTCGGCGAACGACGACAACTGGTCGACCATCGTGTTCACGGTGCGCCCGATGCGCAGGTACTCACCGCGCAACGGCCGGCCGTCGATCTCCAACGCCATGTGCTGGGAGAGGTCGCCGTCCGCGACCGCCACGATGACCCGGGCGATCTCGGTGGTCGGTCGGCCCAGGTCGTCGATCAGCGAGTTGATCGCCCGCTGCCCCTCCGCCCAGGAGCCGTCCAGCCCCTCGTCGTCGAGCCGCTCGGTGAGCCGGCCGTCGCGGCCGACGATCCGGCTGATCCGCCGCAGGTCCAGGTACTGCCGCTCCTGGAGCGAGACCACCTCGTTGAAGGCATCCGCCACCTCGCCGGCCGCACCGGCGCGGCGGGGAAGGCGGACCTTCAGGTCGCCGTGACCGATCCGTCGCAGTGCCTCGGTCAACTCACCGAGGAGCGCCTCGTGGTCGGGCACGGACGGATCCGCCACCGACTGCTTCGCCGTGGTCATCATTCCTCGCTCCACTCGGGGGCTGCCGGTCCGTGCGGACACACCGGCACCCCATATTGTGCCCGCGCTCGCCGTAGTGCCAGGGTGCGCGACCCGCCAGGTGGCCCCGGGCGCCAACCGATCCGCCCGATCGACCCGAGGCTGGCCCCCGGGGTCACACACCTCGCAGACTTCGCCAACCCCCCGGTGGAGGCAACGCGACGCGGCGTGTTCGGTTAGCGCCGACAGGGGACCCTTCCTCCCGGTTGGGGACGAGGGGACGCGCGGATGATGATCGGCTTGGCACCCGGTGGGGGAACGGTGGAGGATACGAGGGTGTCAGCCGAGGCGGGGCCCGCGACGGCCGGGGCCCGGGACGGGGCGACCCGGCGCGTCCGCCTGCCAGCCGACCGCCGTACGCCGGCCGCCGCGCGCGCCGTGGTCCGTTCGGTGTTGACCGAGTCACACCTGGACGAGCTGGCCAACGAGGCCCTGCTGCTCACCACCGAGTTGACCACCAACGCCGTCGAGCACGCCCGCACCGAGTTGGACATCGAGGTCGTCGCCGACGACATCGGGCTGACCGTCACCGTCTCCGACTTCGCGCCCGGCTCGGGCGACGAGCTGACCGTCGGCGCCCGCAACGACTCCACCGAGATCGACGAGGTCTCCGAACGGGGTCGCGGTCTGCTGCTCGTCGACCACTTCGCCAGCCGCTGGGGCACCACGTACCTGCCCACCGGCAAGGGCGTCTGGTTTCGGCTGGACCGCCCCGGCGCCGACCCGCCGACCGGGGGCACCACCGGTGACGCCCGGGTGGGCACCGAAACGTCCGCGCCGAGCGCCAACGCGATGAGCGAACTCATGCAAACCGCCCCCGACCTGTACGCGGACGATCCGCTGCCCGACTTCGCCACAAGCCTGCTCAGCCGGGTCGCCGAGATGGTGGGAGCGGCCGGCGGCACGATCCGCCTGGACCGGGGCGACGGGCAGGGCCGCCAGGTGCTGGCCCGCTTCGGCCGACCGCCCCGCGCCGGCAGTGAGCTGCTCCGGGTGCCGCTGACGGTGCACCGCCCGTACGCCGGGGAGCTGGAGTTGGACGCCGCGCCGTCGGCGTACGCCCAGCCGTTGGCGGTGCTCACCGCCGAGCGGCTGTCGCTGCACCTGGAGAACGACCGGCTGCGCCGGGCCGACGTCCGCCGGCAGGTGTGGTTGACGTTCCTGGCCGAGGCGAGCGAGTTGCTCGCCCAGTCGTTGGACGTCGACCTGACGATGGCCCTGGTGCCGCAGTTGGTGGTGCCCCGGCTCGGCCAGTGGTGTGCGGTGCACACCGCCGACGAGTGGGGCCGGCTCCGGCTGGCGGCGGCCAGCCACGCCGACGAGTCGATGCTGCCGCAGTTGCACAAGGTGCTGGCCGAGACCGGTCCGGACTCGATCCAGGCTCGCCTGCGTGAGGCGTCCCGCAGCGCGGCGCAGATCCCCCTGGGCGGGCCCATGGAGGGTTTCGCGGTCCCGCTGATCGCGCGGGGGCAGCGGCTCGGCACCCTTGCGGTGGGGCGGCACCAGCGGCACCGGCACGACCCGGACGAGGTGGCCGTGTTGGAGGACGTGGCCCGGCGGGCCGCGCTGGCCATCGAGAACGCCCGCATCCACGCCGAACGCCGTCGCGTGGCGCAGACGCTTCAGCAGTCCCTGTTGCCGCCGGTGCTGCCGCTCGTGGACGGGATCGGCTTCGCCGCCGAGTACGTCCCGACCGGTGACGACGCGGAGGTAGGGGGCGACTTCTACGACGTGGTGCCGCTGCCCGACGGGCGTTGGCTGGTGGTGATCGGTGACGTCTCGGGCAAGGGTGTCCAGGCCGCCGCGGTGACCGGGCTGGTCCGGGACGTGATCCGGGTGCTGGTCGGCGACGGCAAACCGTTGCCGGAGGCATTGGCGCGGCTCAACGAGACGCTCGTCGAGCGGGGCGGCGGACGATACTGCACGTTGGCGCTGGCGGCGGTCGGGCCGGGCCAGGGCGACACGTTGGACGTGTCGCTGCATCTGGCCGGGCACGACCAGCCGGTGCTGCTGGCCGGTGCGGGCGGCGCGGGGTTCGTCGGCACCGGCGGCACCGCGCTCGGCCTGCTGGACACGATCACCTCGCCAACGGCGAAGATCACGCTTGCGCCGGGCGACTCGCTGATCTTCTACACCGATGGTGTCACCGAACGACGGCGCGGCCGGGAGCTGTTCGGCACGGACCGACTGCGGGACGCCGCCGCTCCCTTGGCCGGCTATTCGGCCGACGTGGTGGCCGCCAGGCTGCGTTCCGTCGCGATCAACTTTTCGGTGGAGCCGCCCCGGGACGACATCGCCATCCTGGTGCTCCGCAACGACGCGACCTGATCTGACCGGGGCGATCTGCGGCGAGCTGCCTAGAGGCCGCCCGGGAGGCGCCCGGGGGCGAGCCGGTGCTCCGGGTCGAGGTGCTCCTTGGCCTCGCGCAGTTGGGCCAGGCCGGCCAGGTCGCCCCAGAGGTCGACGGCCTGGCGGACGGCCGCCGGGGCGGAGACCACCACGCAGCGGCCCTGCCGGGCCAGCAACACCCCTCGGACGGCGGCCAGGATGGACGCCACCCGGCTGGGAGCCAACGCTCCGGGCAGTGCCGCGTGCACCACGCCCAGCCCGGCGGACCCGCGCACCGGCACCGGCGTGCCGGTGGCGTCGCGTAGCGCGTAGACGGCGGCGTGCAGATCGCCGATCGGCACCTCCAGACGCAGCGCCGTGTCGCCCGGAGCGAACGGGTAGCGACGCCACCACGTCGGCGCGGAGTGGGCGATCGTCGCCTCGCCGTCCAGCAGGCCGACCAGTCGCTCGGCGCGTTCGGTGACGTCGGCGGGACCGCCCTCCAGCAGCACCACGAGGCTGCCCGCCCGGGACGGAACACCGGCCCGGCCGGACATCGACGGGTGGCGTTCCCGGGCCGTCGCGGACGGGTGGCCGGGCGGGTACGGCGAACGTGGCCGGAGGGCGCCACCCGGCAGGTCCAGCTCGATGGCCGCCGGCTCCAGTCGAGCGGCGAGGATCATCCGGATCAGCTCGTGCACCTCCAGCGGCGTCCACACCGGGCGGGACACCCAGAGCCGGCTCGCCGGCAGCGGCTGCACCCGCAGACTCGCCGAGACCAACACACCGAGCGCCCCCTGGGAGCCACACAGCAGCCGGGCCAGGTCGAGACCGGGCGCACCACCCCCGGCGCTGACCAGCTCGCCGTCGGCGGCGAGGTAACGGACACCGAGCAGCTGGTCGCAGGGGCTGCCGTGGCGGTGGCGCAGCGGACCGGCCTCGCCGGCGGCGAGCACCCCGCCCAGTGTCGCGCCGGGCGACGGGGCATCCATCGCCAGCCGCTGCCCGGTGCGCTCCAGCGTGGCCTGCACCGCTCGAAGCGGGGTGCCGGCACCCACCTCGGCCACCGACGCGCCGGCGGGCTCGTGACCGATGCCGGCCAGTCGGCCGGTGTCGAGCATGATGTCGACCTGCACGGGCGTGGCACCCCAGTCGATCTTCGTGCCGGCACCTCGGGGAACCACCGTCAGGTCGTGTGCGGCGGCCAGGCGTAGCACCTCGGCGGCGGCATGCGGGCCGCCCGGCACCGCCACCCAGCGCGCCCGCCGCCCCGCCACCTCGTCGGCCGCGCCGCCGAGGCGGGAGAACGGCGGACCGCAGATCGCCGCCAGCCGCCGGGTGATCTCGAGGGCGCCGGACCGGCCGAGGGAACTCGCTGCTGCCGCCATGCCGGCTATCGTACATGTGTTCGAAAGCGGCATCGACGCGGACCGGGATATCACTGGTACGGCGTACAGCAGGTGCTGGCCGGTAACGTGGCGCCGTGACCACCGAGACTGCCCCGCCCGCGGCGAAGCGGGTGCCCAGCGAGCGCAGCCACCACGGCGACACCGTCGTCGACGAGTACGCCTGGCTCGCCGCCAAGGACGACCCCGAGACGATCGCCTACCTGACCGCCGAGAACGAGTACACCGACGCGCGCACGGCGCACCTGGCCGCACTCCGTGCGGACCTGTTCGAGGAGACCCGCCAACGCACCAGGGAGACCGACCTGTCCGTGCCGACCCGCAAGGGCGGGCACTGGTATTACACCCGGACGGTCGAGGGGCAGCAGTACGGGGTGCAGTGCCGGCGTGCCGTGCGCGACGGTGAGACCGACCCGCCGATCAGCGCGGACGGCGCCCCTCTCGACGGGGAGGAGGTGCTGCTCGACGGCAACCTGCTGGCCGAGGGGCACGACTTCTTCTCGCTCGGCACGTTCGACGTCAGCCCGGACGGTCGCTGGCTGGCGTACTCCACCGACTTCTCCGGCGACGAGCGGTTCACCCTGCGCGTGAAGGACCTGACCACCGGCGAGTTGCTGCCGGACGAGGTCCCTGACACGTCCTACGGCACGGCCTGGTCGGCCGACGCATCGGTGCTGTTCTACGTGACTGTGGACGACGCGTGGCGACCGAACCGGGTCTGGCGGCACACAGTCGGTTCGGCCGCCAGCGACGACGTGGTGATCCACCAGGAGGACGACGAACGGTTCTGGGTGGGCGTCGAGCTGACCCGGTCGGAGAAGTTCATCCTGATCGACATCCACAGCAAGGTGACGAGCGAGGTGCTGGTGATCCCCGCCGGCAACCCCACCGGCACGCCGGCCGTGATCGCCCCCCGCCGGCAGGGCGTCGAGTACGCGGTGGAGCACCACGGCCACCGTTTCCTGATCCTGCACAACGACGGTGCGGAGGACTTCGCGCTGGCCTTCACCTCGGCGGACACGCCGGGCGACTGGGTGCCGCTGATCGAGCACTCCCCCGGCACCCGACTGGAGGCCGTGGACGCCTTCGCCAACCACCTCGTGGTGTCGCTGCGTACCGACGGGCTGACCGGGCTGCGGGTGCTGCCGGTGGGCAGCGACGACGCCCACGACATCGACTTCCCCGAGCCGCTGTACAGCGTCGGTCTGGACGCCAACCCGGAGTACCGCACCGGGCAGGTCCGCCTGCGCTACTCGTCGCTTGTCACCCCCGACTCGGTGTACGACTACGACCTGGTCACCCGGCAGATGGTGCTGCGCAAGCAGAAGCCGGTGCTGCCCGGGCCGGACGGCCGACCGTACGACCCGGCCGAGTACGAGCAGCACCGGGACTGGGCGCTCGCCGACGACGGCACCCGGGTGCCGATCTCACTGGTCTGCCGGGCCGGCACCCCCCGGGACGGCTCGGCACCCTGCGAGCTGTACGGCTACGGCTCGTACGAGGCAAGCATGGACCCGTGGTTCTCGGTGGCCCGACTGTCGCTGCTGGACCGGGGCGTGGTCTTCGCTGTGGCACACACCCGGGGCGGCGGCGAACTGGGTCGACGTTGGTACGACCAGGGCAAGCTGCTGGCCAAGAAGAACACCTTCACCGACTTCGTCGCCTGCGCCCGACACCTGGTCAAGGCCGGCTGGACGGCCAGCGACCGGCTGGTCGCCCGCGGGGCCTCGGCCGGTGGCCTGTTGATGGGCGCGGTGGCCAACCTGGCACCTGACGCGTTCACCGGCATCGTCGCGCAGGTGCCGTTCGTGGACGCGCTCACGTCGATCCTCGACCCGTCGCTGCCGCTGACCGTCACCGAGTGGGAGGAGTGGGGCAACCCACTGGAAGACCCCGAGGTGTACGCGTACATGAAATCCTACACGCCGTACGAGAACGTGGCCGCCGTGGACTACCCGGCGATCCTCGCGGTGACCAGCCTCAACGACACCCGGGTGCTCTACTCGGAGCCGGCGAAGTGGATCGCCCGGCTGCGGGCGGTCGCCCCGGGCGGCGACTACCTCCTCAAGACCGAGATGGGTGCCGGGCACGGTGGGCCGAGCGGTCGCTACGACTCCTGGCGTGAGGAGGCGTTCATCAACGCCTGGATCCTGGACCGCATCGGCCGCGCCTGATCGGGGCGAGTGGCGTCCGGCGCGATCGCGCTCGATCGTGGAAGTAGTTGCCTCGGCAGTTCGGCGAGACCACCGCTGCCATGACAACGCCGTTGCGTTAGGTGAAACGGCTGTTCGTCGACCAGCACTGCCTCGCCGATCATGGAGTTGTGGTGGGTGACAGAACGCCCGTAAAACCCCCAAAGTCGGCACCACAACTCCATGATCGCCAAGCCGGGCCCGACCCGCTCCCCGATCGGGCGCGAGCATGGACCGGCCGGCCGGAACGGCCGCGGGCTGGCGCGGCGCGGGGGCGGCGCGGCGCGGGGGCGGCGCGGGGCGGGGGCGGGGGCGGGCGCGGGCGCGGGGCGCTCGGGCTTGGTGTTTCCGGGGTGGCGCGGATGTCGGGGCCTAGACTTCCGGGGTGACCGGGGCTATGGATGGTGACGGCGGGGCCGCCGAGGACGTCCGTCGGCCGAGCCTGGCGGCGTTGGCACGGAATCGTCGGGTCTGGCTGATCCTCGCGGTGGTCGCCAGCCTCCTGGTCTGCTGCTGCTCGGCGGCGATCGGCGCGTTGGTGGCGCTCTCCTCCGGTCTGCTCACCACCTGAACCGACCGATCGCGGCAGACCGCGCTCGACTGGCTTGATCGACCGCGACTTGCTTGATCGACTCGGTTTGCTGAAAGTCGGGCCATCCAGGCGACCCCGATGCCCCGACCTTCATAAAGCCGAGTCGATCACAGCGAACGGACCACAGCTCGCCGAGCCGACCACAGCGGGACCGGCGGACCGCTCGACTCACGTCGTGCGAAGCTCGTCCAGGGCCGTGCTGGCACGCAGGAAGAGCATGCCGACACCGACCGTCACCAGCACCGCGGCCAGGGCGCCGGCGCCGAGCCAGGCCAACTGCTCCAGGGGTACGGCGGGAACCCGCTCGAGCCCGGGAGTTGCGACGACCTGGGTGTACTGCCCACGGGTGGCCGGATCGGCACAGAGCGCGGCAGTGGCGTCGCAGGTCTCCATCCAGGATTCCCCCCTCGACGCCTTCGGGAAGAGCCCACGACCGAGGAACGTGCCCACGGTGAGCGCGAGCAGGATCGCCGGCACCGCCGGCGCCAACGCCTGCCAGGCCACCGATCGGCTCAGCACCGCGCGGGGCACCCCGACGGCGACAAGTGCGGCGTACGCGCGTCGGCGGGCGACGATCCCCTCGACCAGCGCGACGATCAGCCCGCCGGCCGCGATCAGGACGGCCACCGCGACGGCGGCGTCCACCAGGTCCATTGTGGAGAGATAGAACGAGCCGGAGGTCGCTTCGGCCCCGACGAGTCGACTCTGTTCGCGGTCGAGCTGGTCCTGGGTGGCGAAGTAGGCGCGCAACGCGGCCGCACCGGCACCGAAGATCACGGCGGCGAGCAGCGCCGCGAAGGTGCGACTGCCCGCCCACGGGTCGGCCATCAACCGGCCCGCGGCGAGCAGCGCCGGCGCGCGGCGGGCGTACCGACGCAACAACCGCCCGCAGTGGTACGAGATCCAGCCGGTGCCGATCACCACGCCGATCATCGCCGCGAACGCACCCGCCGCCACCAGCAGCGGCACCAGCCAGGCCACCACCTCCTCGTCGTCGGCGAACCGGCGGACCGCCGGGCGGATCAACGCGATCGAGACCACGCCGAACCCGATCAGGAGCCCTGCCCACGGGCCTGGACCGCGCTCGCGGCCGGCCTTGCGGGTCACCCCGAGCGGGCTGGTGGTGACCGTCCGCAGCATCAGTGCGGTGGCGAGCGCCGCGACGGCCGGCAGACCGAGCACCACCCCGGCCAGTACGCCTGTCGACGGCAGCACGTCGGTGGGTAGGGCCAGTCGACCTCGCGCGTCCGGTCGGTGCAGCAGATCGCGGCCAAGCAGGTAGACGCCCAGGCCGACGAGCGTGCCGAGCAGGGCCGCCACGCCGGTCTCCAGCACCACCAGCCGGGTGACCTGGCCGGGGGTGGCACCGGCCAGCCGGAGCGCGGCCAACCGACGGTCCCGTGCCGGCGCGCCGAGCCGGGCGCACTGCCCGGCCAGCGCCAACACCGGGATCATCAGCATCAGCAACGCGAACGCCGTCCCGCCCCGCAACCCGGGCTCCACGAGCAGAGCGTTGTGGTAGTGCTCCGACCACCTGTTCGGGTTCGCATCAGTGGCGGCGGGCGTGGGGATGGCCAGCACGGTGAGCGCCGCGAGCCCGGTCAGGGTCGCCAGCAGGGCGCTGAGTGCGGTGAGCACCACCCGCGCGGTGTCGGTGCGGGTGCCGGCGAGCGCGAGGCGGACCAGCGTCGCCGGTCTCACCGGGCGCCGCCGGCCAGCGGCACGTCGAGCCCCAGGCCGGTGTGGTCCACCAGGCCGTCGCGCAGCACGATCTCCCGATCGGCGTACGCGGCGATCCGCGGCTCGTGGGTGACCAGCACGACGGCGGTACGCTGCTCACGGGCCAGCCGGACCAGATGGGTGAGCACCTGCTCGCCGGTGAGCGTGTCCAACGCACCGGTCGGCTCGTCGGCGAAGAGCACCCGAGGCTCGGTCACCAACGCCCGTGCGGTGGCGCAGCGTTGCTGCTGGCCGCCGGACATCTCACCCGGCCGCACGTCGGCCAACTCCTCCACGCCGAACCGTGCCAGCCAGGTGAGCGCCGCCGTCCGTGCCTCTCGCCGCCCCGTGCCGGCGAGGAGCAGGGGCAGGGCGACGTTCTCCGCGGCGGTCAACTCGGCGACCAGTTGGCCAAACTGGAACAGCACCCCGAACTCGGTGCGCCGCAGTCGGGACCGGGCCCCCTCCGACCAGGTGTCGATGCGGTGCCCGCGCCAGGTGACCTCGCCGGCGTCCGGTCGAAGGATCCCGGCCAGGCAGTGCAGCAGAGTCGACTTGCCGCAGCCGCTCGGCCCGGTGACGGCGACGATCTCGCCCTCGGCCACGTCGAGCGTCACGCCGCGCAGCGCGGGTGTCGGGCCGTACGCCCGAACCACGCCGCGAGCCTGGAGTTGCGTCACGGATGCACCTCCCGGTGCCAGTCGGCGACCCGGGCCAGTGTGGCGTGCAGCCACCGCAGGTCCGCGTCGAGGTGGGCGATCGCGAAGTCGGCCGCGACCACGTCGCTGAGGGTGGCGGTCGGGTCTCCCTTGACCGCGGTCAGCTCACGCAGCCGTGCGGTGTGTGCGGCACGCTGAGACATCAGGTAGGACCGGGCCCGGTCGACGTCGGCGGCCAGCAGCGCCACCACGACCTTGACGAACAGTGTGCTGGCCACGTACGGCATGGGTGGCTCCACTGTGGACAACCACTGGTCCAGCGTGGCCCGTCCCTGCTCGGTCAGCGCGTACGCCGTGCGATCCGGGCCGGAGGCGCGGTCCTGCCCGGCGGCGGCCACCAGGCCGTCACGGTGCAGGCGGCCAAGAGTGGCGTAGACCTGCCCGAAGGCCAGCGGCCGAGCCCGGGGCAGCCGCTCGTCGTGTGCACGCTTGAGCTCATAGCCGTGCCGGCTGCCACCAGCCAACAACCCGAGCAGAACATGCGACGTAGACACCCACCGAACTATTCACCGAGCGAATAGACAAGTCAACACCCCACCCACCCCCCCACCCCCCCACCCCCTCTGCCCCCGTTGATCATGAGGTTATTGCCACGACACGCCGCAGAGCCGCGCAACAACTCCATGATCAACGGGGGCAGAGGGGGTGGGGGACGGGGAGGGGTGGGAGTGGGGGTGGGGTTACGGGGTGGGGGGCCAGGTGGGGGTGCGGCCGGTTTGGGTTAGGAGGTGGGCCAGGTCGGGGGGTGAGGTTGGGGGCGCGGTGGTGGGCACCGGGTCGGCGAAGACGCCCATCTTGCGGGCCGTCGGGCCCAACTGCTCGACCAGCCCGTGCAGCTCGGCCACCGCCTCCGGGGCCGGCTGGTACGGCTGGCCGGTGGCGACGGCGAGGTCCCAGCCGTGCACTGTCAGGTCCAGCAGAGCCATCCCACCGATGACGGTCTGCGGCATGCCCATGCCCGGCGACACACCCTCCAGGGTGGATGGATCCGACCAGGCGGCGATCAACCTGTCGGTCTCCGTCTTGAACCGGTCCCGCCAGCCGTCGGCCAGGTGGTCGGGCTTCTCGGCCCACTCCACCTGCCGCTTCTGGGCCAGATCCTGGAAGTTGACCACCACCTCGAACAGGTGGTTGAGCAGATCGCGCACCACATAGTCCCGGCACGGTGTGGCCAGGTCGAGTTGGTCGTCGGTGATGCCGCGCACCACGTCGACGGTTCGCGGCGCGGCGGCCGCCAGCAGGTCGCTAGTCTGAGTGGTCATAGGGCCAGCGTATGAGGGTGGTCTTGAATAAATGCGACATCGACCGCGGGGCGACAGCCGGGGCATCCTCGACCCCGGACGCCTGCTGCGCGAGGTGCGCTTCCGTCGGCACCTGCCGGTGGAGTCGCTACGCCCCTGGGTGGAGCACTACTGGCTGATCGACTGGTCGTTGGGCACACCGTTCGAGCAACGTGTCGTGCCGCACCCGGCGGTGAACGTGGTGTTCCGGCGCGACGGTGACGGGCCGGAGTCCGGCGAGGTGGCCGGGGTGGGCCGCGACCTGTTTCGAATCACGCTCATCGGCACCGGCCGGGTGTGCGGTGTGCAGTTCCGTCCCGGTGGGTTCCACTCGTTCTGGCGGCGTCCGGTCACCGAGCTGACCGGCCGCCGGGTGCCGCTGCCCGCTGGCCGGCTGGCCGTACCCCAGGAAGTGGTGTGCGGGGCCACCGACGACGAACGGTGCCGCGCGTTGGACGCCCTGCTCACCGCCTGGGATCCGCAGCCGGATCCGCTGGCCGAGGAGGCCATCCGGTTGGCCGAGGCGATCCGCACCGACCGGACGGTGCTGCGGGTCGACGACTTCGCGGCGCGGCACGACGTTCCGGTTCGCCGGTTGCAGCGGCTCTTCATCGAGTACGTGGGGGTCGGGCCGAAGTGGGTGATCCGCCGCTACCGGCTCCAGGAGGCCGTCGAACAGGCCGCCGGCGGCCCGCTGAGCTGGGCGGATCTCGCCGCCGAACTGGGCTACAGCGATCAGGCCCATCTGGTCCGCGACTTCACCGCCGTGGCCGGGGTGTCACCCGCCGCGTACGCCCGCTCGGTGCACTGAAGCGGGCACCACAGGCAACCCGCGAGAGCCGTCGGCTCAGCGGCGGCGCAGGACGACCACGGCGACGTCGTCCTGGATCTCCGGTGGGGCCAGCTCCACCAGCAGCCGGGCGCAGAACCGGTCCAGGTCGTCGTCGACAGTGGCGCAGACCGCGGCGAGCGCGGCCAGCCCCTCGTCGATTGTCGCGTCCCGCCGCTCGATCAGCCCGTCGGTGTAGAACACCAGCGTGGCCCCGACCGGCAGCACGAACTCCAGGTCGGCCGGGCGAGGCGCGCGGACGCCGAGCAGCGGCGCGGAGTGCTGCACGAACTCGACAGCGCCGCCCAGGTTGAGCGCCGGCGGAAGATGCCCGGCACTGGCCAGCCGGACCCGCCCGGTCGGCGGGTGCAGCAGGAGTACGCAGAGTGTGGCGATCTCGTTGGGCAGCAGCGTCCGCATCAACTCGTTGACCCGGTGCAGGATCTCGCCGGGCTGGTGCCCCTCGACCGCGTACGCCCGCACCGCGTGCCGCAGCTCGGCCATCACCGTCGCCGCGTGCAGCGAGTGGCCTGCCACGTCGCCGATGGCCAACAGCAGGTGCCCGTCGAGCATCACCAGCTCGTAGAAGTCGCCGCCCACCTCGGTCTGTGCGCTGGCCGGCTCGTAGCGCACGGCGAGGTCCAGGCCGGCGACGGTGGGCAGCCCGCGCGGGAGCAGGCTGCGTTGGAGGGTGACGGCGATCCGGTGCTCCTCGTCGAACGAGCGTTGCCCCTCCACGGCCGCCGCCACCGCCTGCGCCAGTTGCTTGAGCACCGGGGTCCGAGCGGTCTGGGTGGCGGTCGGGACCACCACGTACAGCGGGGCCCGGTCCTCGCGCAGCCGGGCGGCGGCGACGGTCACCGTGTCGTCCGCCGGCCAGTCGACGAGCGCCCAACTCGCCGGGGTCTGCACCCGGACGGTGGCGCCGGTCGGCACTCCGGTGTCGTCGACGACCCAGGGCACCACGGCGGCGGCCGCGCCGGGACCGGCGCAGATCCCCGCGAGACAGTCACCGTCGAAGGTTTCGGCGATCACCGCCGCCGGGCTCTTGAAGATCTGCGCGGCGCCCTCGGCGGCGGCCTCCAGCAGGCGTGCGAAGGTCGGCGCGGCGTGCACCGCCACTGTCGTGTCGGCCAGCCCGAGCAGGCGTTCGGCGAGCAGTTCGGCGCGCTGCCGGGCCTGGTAGTAGCGCAGCACGGCCCGCGTGGTGGCGATCAGCTCTTCCGGCTCGATCGGCTCGGTCAGGTACGCGTCCGCGCCCCGGGTCAGCCCCTGGGCCCGGTCGGCCACGTCGACGGCGTGCGCCGACACGTGGATCACCGGCATCGCCGGGTGCCGGGCCTTGATCTGTTCGCAGACCTCGTACCCGCTCAGGTCGGGCAGCCGCACGTCGAGGACGACAAGGTCGATCCGGTCCACCTCGACCCGGGCCAACGCCTCGGCGCCGTTCTCGGCTTCGAGCACCGTGAACCCGGCCCGGGTCAGCCAGCTGACCAGCAGGTAGCGCTTGGTACGACTGTCGTCGACGACCAGGATGGTTGCCGGCATGCCGTCCATGCTGTCACGCCCCGCCGATGGGCAGGGAGACGGTGAATGTGCTGCCCCGGCCCGGCACGCTTGTCAGCTCCAGTGTCCCGCCGAGCAGTGTCACCAACCGCCGGGCGTACGGCAGGCCGAGGCCGGTGCCGCCGACCCGGGTGGCGCCCGGCACCTGGTAGAACTCCTCGAAGATCCGGTCGTGCAGCTCGGTGGCGATGCCGGGGCCGGTGTCACTGACCTCGAAGTTCCACCGGTCGCCGTGCTGGCGGGCCCGCAGTCGCACCTCGCCGTGCTCGGTGAACTTCAACCCGTTGTGCAGCAGGTTGCGCAGCACCTGGCCGAGCAGCACCTCGTCGGTGCGCAGCGTGGCCGGCGCGGTCGGCTCCTCCACCACCAGCTCCACCGCCGGGCGGGTGGCCAGGGCACGCAGTGTGCCGCGCAGTTGGCCGAACACGGGTCGCAGGTCGACGTCCGCCCAGTCCGGCTCGATTCGGCCGGACTCCGCCTTGGCGAGGTCCAGCAGTTCGTTGACCAGGTTGAGCAGGTCTGCCGCCGACGAGCGGATCAGATCGACCTGGCGGCCCTGCTCCTCGGTGAGCGGGTCGGAGGCGGAGTCGGTGAGCAGCCGCCCCAACCCGATGATCGCGGTGACCGGGGCGCGCAGCTCGTGGCTGACGTTGGCCAGGAAGCGGCTCTTCGACTCGCTCGCCGCGCGCAGTTGCGCCGACTTCTCGTCCAGCTCGGCGTAGAGGGCGACGACACCCCGATTGGTCTCCTCCAACTCCTCGGTGAGCTGGTTGTAGAGCGCCAGCACCCCCCGGTTGGTCTCGGCCAGCTCCTCGTTCAGCACTGCCAACTCGTCGCGCTGACTGCGCACCTCGTCGAGTGCGGCGATGAGTTGCCCGTTCTGCACTGTCAGCTCGTCCAGAGCGCTGGCCGGCGCGGTACGGCCGAGTTCCGTACGGAACTCGGCGAGCCGCTCCGGGGTCGGCGTCGGCGCGCTGGCCGGAACTCGTCGGGACATCCGTACGACCGTAACCCCCTCGACGGTCGACACGCTCAGAGTGTCGACCAGTCGGGACACCGCGCCGGACTGCGGCTGGTAACCGCCGTCCGGGAGCGCGGTCACCGGGGCCAGGTCGGCGCGCAGGTGGAACCGGCCGTCCGCGCCCTCGTCGACGTGGAAGGAGACGTCCGCGCCGCCGGTCGTACGCAGCAGGTCGCGGGCCACCTCGCTGAGCGCGGTGGCGATCCGCACCTGGTCCTGGCGTTCGAGGCCGACAACGGCGGCCACCTCACGGCCCCGTTGACGGATCACGAAGATGTCCTGCTCGACCCGCAGCGCCATCTGCAGCACCGGCTCGGCGGTCATGCCCAGGACCTCGCGACAAGTACGCAGGCGTCATCACGTCGCACACCCGCGTCGCGCAGCAGGGTCGCGGCCATCACCAGCGGGGATCGTTCCGCCAGGCCCGGGTAGTCGGTCAACCGCCAGCGGTCGACCACACCGTCGCTGTGCATCACCAGTCGGGCGCCCGGAGCGAGCGGGTAGTCGTACTCCCGGATCGTCGGCCGCTGGTGGCCGGCGATGCCGGGCAGCGACACCAGCCCGCGGCGCTGACCGTCACCCTCGACGACCACGCCGGAGATGTTACCCAGGCCGGCGTAGCGCAGCATGCCGGCTGCCGGCTCCAGCTCGGCGACCGCGAGCGCGGCGCCCCGGGTGTGCGACATGCTCCGGTGCAGGTGACCGACGACCGCGGCCGGTGGCCCGGCGGGGGCGTTCCGGAACGCGGCGAGCGCCGCGTCGGTGGCGGCGGCGGCCAGCGGGCCGTGCCCCAGCCCGTCGCTGACCAGCACCTGGTGCCGCCCGTCGGCGACCCGGACGGCGTACCCGTCACCGCTGACCGTCTCGCCGGTCAGCGGTCGGGTGAGGGCACCGGCCCAGGACGGCGGCGCCGGCTCCGCCGGCCAGACCTGCACGGCGAGGACTGTGCCCCGGCCGGGCAGCGAGTAGCCGTCGAACCAACTGGCCTGCCGGACGATGGCGCCCAGACCGATGCCGAGCGTGCCGGTGGTGGAGTGCCCGTCCTGCGACGAGACGGTCAGGTCGGCCATGCCGGGGCCGGAGTCGATGGCGATCAGCTCCACACCGGCCTCCCCGGCGCGGCGTACCGGCCGCAGCAGCAGGACACCGTCGTCGGCGTGCTTGACCAGGTTGCTGGTCAGCTCGGCGGCGACGATCGCCAGGTCGGCGATGCGTAGCGCACTCAACTCCACCTGCGCGCCGAGGCGTTCGGCGGCGCGCCGCACGGCGCTCGCCGCGCTGCTGGCCTCCACCCGGAACCAGATGCCACTGTCGGTGACCGGATCGGCGTTCACCGGGACCACTTGGTGACCGTGATCCGCGTGCCGGTCTGCGGAGACGTCTCGATCTCGAACTCGTCGACGAGTCGGCGGGACCCGCTGAGCCCGAGGCCCATGCCGCCGCCTGTGGTGTAGCCGTCGGTCAGGGCCAGGTCCAGGTCCGGGATACCCGGCCCGGAGTCGGCGAAGACGATCCGGACGCCCTTGCGCCGGCCGTTGTCCACTGTTGTCACCTCGGCCGAGCCGCCGCCGCCGTACACCAGGGTGTTGCGAGCCAGCTCGCTCGCCGCGGTGACCACCTTGGTCTGGTCGACGAGAGACAGCTTGACGGCCACCGCCACGGCGCGGACCAACTGCCGGACGCGCACCACGTCCTCGTCGCTCTGGACCACCTGCGTCTGCGGCTGACCCAGGTCGATGCCCGCGGTCACGTCGTGGCCGTCTCGGCGTCCGGATCGTCGTCGAGCTGATAATCGAGCAGTTCGTCGGCGTGGGCCGCCGCGATCAGCTCCATGCCACGCTCGACGTTCAGCGCGGTACGGATGCCGTTCAGCGACAGCCCCAGTTCGACGAGGGTGATGGCGACGGCGGGGCGCATGCCGACCACCACCGTCTCCGCGTCGAGCACCTTGGAGATAGACGCGATGGTGGAGAGCATCCGCCCGACGAAGGAGTCGACGATGTCCAGCGCGGTGATGTCGATGATGACGCCGTGGCAGCCGGTGTCCACGATCCGCTCGGCGAGATCCTCCTGGAGCTGGACCGCGGTCTGGTCGGACATGTCCAACTGGATGGAGACGAGCAGGATGTCGCCGATCTTGAGGATCGGCACCCGTTCCATCAGACGCCCCGGCGCGGCTGGCGGCGGGCGGTCTCCACCCCGGTGAGCCGCAGCACGTGGCGCAGCGCGTCGGCGAGGCTCGCCTTGGTGGCGATGTCGCCGAACTCGATGCCGAGCGCGACGATCGTCTGCGCGATCTGCGGGCGGATGCCGGAGATGATGCAGTCGGCGCCCATCAGCCGGGCGGCCACCACGGTCTTCAGGATGTGCTGGGCGACCTGGGTGTCCACCGCCGGGACGCCGGTGATGTCGATGATCGCGTACGGGGAGCCGGTGTCGACGAGCGTCTGCAACAGCCGCTCCATCACCACCTGGGCCCGCGCCGAGTCCAGGGTGCCGACCAGCGGGACGGCCACCACACCCTCCCAGAGCTTGACCACCGGTGTGGAGAGCTCGAGCAACTGCTCGGCCTGGTCGGCGATCAGGCTCTCCCGGGTGCGGACGAAGCTCTCGAAGGTGAACAGGCCCATCTCGTCGACGAGCTTCGAGAAGGCGACGTAGTCGTGCAGCGCGTTGACGCCGCCGGCCTCCTGCACCAGCTCGGCCAGCACGTCCTTGAGCGCGAAGATGCTGACCGTGGTCTCGGTGGCGGAGAAGCCCTGCCGGGCCCGGCCACGGGACAACTCGGTGAGCGCGGCGCGCAACTCGGCGGCGTTCTCGCTGGACAGGTCGAGCTCGCCCTGCTCACCGGCGGCGACGATGACGCGATGCAGGTCCTGGACCTGCCGGCGCAGCTCGGCCTGGCTCAGCCGGCCCCGCAACGAACTGGTGACGATCTCGGTCCACCGAGACGTGACCCGTTCGGCCTGCCCGCTGAGCAGCGCGGCGAGCCGACCACTCTCTTCGGTGCTCAACGCCATTTGGAACCCCCTTGACCTGGACCGGGCGGACTCTATCACCGGGGCCTGACCAACTACTTGCCCCGTAGCAACGGAATGACGACGGCCACCGGATCCCGGCTCCCCGTTCTGCGTACGCCCCCGGTCGTGGGATACCGTTCCCCCGATAACAGGAGGTCTGGCAAATGTCCTTGACGGTGCACACGGAACAGCGCGGCGACGTGGTCGTCGTGTCGGTCGCGGGCGAGCTCGACATGGCCACCGCACCGCAGCTTCAGGACCAGATCACCGACCTGCTCGACAAGGGCCGCAACCGGCTGGTGTTCGACCTGGCGGACGTCTCGTTCTGCGACTCGACGGGTCTGTCGGTCTTCGTCCGCGCCAAGAACAGCTGCGACGAGGCCGGCGGCGTGGTGCGGCTGGCCGCCCCGCAGCGGGGTGTGTTGCGCATCCTCGAGGTGAGCGGGCTGGTCGAGGTGCTGCACACCTATCCGACGGTGGACGAGGCAGTCGCCGGCGAACCGACGTCGGCCTCCTGACCGCTGTCGTTAGTCACTCGTCCTCGACGTAGCGGGGGCGGGAGATCGCCATACCCGCCACCGTCTGCACGGCGAGCGCGCCCAGCAGGAACCCGATCGGCGCGGTCCAGCCGCCGGTGACCTCGTAGAGGATGCCGACCAGCAGTGGGCCGAGGGCCGCGATCACGTACCCGGTGCTCTGCGCGAACGCGGAGAGCGCGACGGTCCCTTCGGCAGTGCGGGCCCGTAGGCCGATGGCGGTCAGGATCATCGGGAACGCGCCCTGGCCGATCGCCAGCAGGATGACCCAGAGCAGCGCGGCCCCGTGCGGGGCGAGCGCCAGCCCCAGGTAGGCGAGCGTCGACGCGGTGGTCATCCCGAGCACCAGCGGCCGCAGGCTGGTCATCCGGCCGGCCACTGTCGGCATCACCAGTGCGATCGGCACGCCGAGCGCTGTCACTCCGGCCAGCAGCAGTCCGGCCGACTCCGGCTGGTAGCCGGCATCCCGGAACAACTGGGCCAGCCAGCCCATGATCGCGTACCCACTCAGTGACTGCGCCCCGAAGTAGACCGCCATCGCCCAGCCGAGCCGGGTCCGCGCCGGCCGGACCCGCACCGGCGCGGTGCCGGCCGCCGTCGGGGTCGAGCGCCGCGCGCCCGCCCGGGTCCGCAGCGCCAGCGGCACCCACGGGAGTACGGCCACCGCGGCCATCGCGGCCCAGACGCCCAGCCCCGCCCGCCAGGAGCCGAAGGCGTGCGCGATCGGCACCGCGGAGGCCGCGGCCACCGTCGTGCCCAGGGTCAGGGCCATCGTGTACGCCCCGGTGACCAGCCCGGTCCGGTGCGGGAAGTGCTGCTTGACAAGCATCGGCAACAGGATGTTGGCGACCGCGATCCCGGCCAGCGCCAGGGCGCTGGTGAGCACGAAGACCCAGGCCGAGTCGGTGGCGGCCCGGAGCACCTGGCCGACGGCGAGGGCGAGCATGGCGACCACCAGCACCCGGGCGGGTGCCACCCGACGGACCAGCCACGGGGTGAGCGCGCCGAGGCCGGCGAACGCGATGGTCGGCAGCGTGGTGACCAGACCGGCCATGGTGCCGGAGAGCCCCAGCCCGTCGCGGATCTCGTCGAGCAGGGCGCCCAGGCTGGTCACCACGGCCCGCAGGTTGAGCGCGACCAGCAGCATCCCGACCAGCACGAGCGCGCCACCGGTGGCCGGGTGCGTCCGTCGGCCCGTGCCCGGGTCGCGCGTCGAGGGTGGATCGACGAGGACGGGAGCGGGCGGCGCCGGCGCGGCGGTGGGTGGCGGGGTCATGACCGCTAACCTACAATCATGGGATGAATTATGGGCCGGTGTTGTAACCAGTGCCACGATCTGGCAATTCCCCCTCCGCACCGCAGACGCCGCCCCGCGGCCAGCCCGCCGTGCCGCCCCGCGGCCACCGGGTCCGGCAGACCATCGAGCAGCTCCGCGCCCGCATCCTCGGCGGCGAGTGGCCCGTCGGCGGGCGCATCCCCACCGAGCCACAGCTGGTCGCCGCGCTGGGCGTGGGGCGCAACACGGTCCGCGAGGCGGTCCGCGCCCTGGTGCACGCCGGGGTGCTGGAGTGCCGGCAGGGCTCCGGCACCTACGTGGTGTCCACCGACGAGCTGGCGCCGGTGGTCGCCCGCCGACTCGGCGACGACCGGATGACCGAGGTCATCGAGGTGCGGCGTGCCTTCGAGGTGGAGGCCGCCCGGCTCGCCGCGCTGCGGCGTACACCGGAGGACCTGGCGGCGCTCGACGGCCTGCTCGCCGAACGCGAGGCCGCCTGGCACGGCAGCCGGGTCGACGCGTTCGTCGAGGCCGACGCGGCGCTGCACGTCGCGGTGGTCGCCGCCGCGCACAACGCCATGCTCGCCGAGCTGTACGCCTCGGTCGGCACCGCCCTGCGCAGCACTGTCGCCCAGGCGATGGGGGGCGCGCTCACGCCCGAGCGCTACGTCGACCACACCCGGCTGGTCGAGGCGATCCGGGCCGGCGATCCGGGCCGGGCGGCGAGCGAAGCCGGCGCTTTTCTGGAGCCCACCGGCGGGGCATAGGTTGTGCCGGACAGAAAAGCGGACACCTCGGGAGTACGGATGCTCAAGGGCTTCAAAGACTTCATCATGCGCGGCAACGTCGTCGACCTGGCGGTCGGTGTCGTCATCGGCGCCGCGTTCACGGGCGTGGTCACCCAGCTCACCAAGTCGTTCCTCGAACCACTGATCCGGGTCATCGTGCTGCTCATCACCGGCAGCGACAAGGGCCTGGCCGGCACGGCACCAGAGTTCCGCGGCATCCCATTCGACTGGATCGCCTTCGTCAACGCGGTGATCACCTTCCTGCTGACCGCGGCGGCGCTCTACTTCCTGGTCGTCTACCCGATGAACCGGCTGGCCGAGCGGCGCAAGCGCGGCGAGGAGCCGCCGCCCTCGGCGCCGAGCGAGGAGGTCAAGCTGCTCACCGAGATCCGGGACGCCCTGGTCTCCGCCGGCCACGCCACCCCCGGCCAGCAGCGCGGGGCACTTGACGACGTGCTGGGCCGCCGTCCCGAGCCGCCGACGCAGCGCTGACCGAACGGATGCACATCGGCCCCTGCGGGATTCCCGCAGGGGTCGCATCTTCTCGTACGTTTGTTCGATAGAGTCCCGCCATGGAGCAGCGGAAGCACTGGTGGAACGGGAAGTGGGGGCGACTGGCCCGACGGGACGTCTTCCTGCGGGTGGACGCCGACCGGTGGCACGTCGAGCAGCGGGCCGGCGGGGCCGAGGGCATCTCCCGGTTCTACGAGTACGGCAGTGCGGACGAGGCCGAGGACACTGTCCGGGCGCTCCTCGACGGCCCGGACACCTGGCGGGAGCTGTCCCCCCGACCGCCGGGCAGCTGGACCCTCCCGAACAGCTGAACGGTCACCGCCGTCCACCGTCACTCCGGCCCCGGAGAGGGTGGCGCTCTCGTCGGTGATGACGCAGTGGCATCAATATGCCTCAGAGTCATCACCTTCTCGGGCTCCATCGTCTCCTGGACCTGCCGCCACCGGACTGCCGGACCGCCGGCGGCGTTTAGCTGCGCGCGGCCCCGGGAACCGCTCTGGGATGGACCAGCAGGGCGAGCAGCAGACGACCATCTCACGGATCACCACCGGGATGCCGGTGATCGACTCGACCGGCACCGAGGTCGGCACGGTGGACCTGGTCCAGCGGGCCGATCCGAACGCGGTGACCGTCCAGGCACCGACCGCCGATCCGGGCAGCAGCCTGAACGAGTTGATCGAGGCGACCGCGGTCGAGGAGCCGGACGTTCCGGCCGACCTGGCGGCGCGGCTGCTGCACAGCGGCTACCTGAAGGTCTCGACCGAGCTGACCCGCACGGGCGCGGTGTACGTGCCGGCCGACCGGATCGGGTCGGTGGCCGACGGCCGCGTCCTCCTCGCCGTTGGCGTGGCGGACCTGCCACCCGAGGAGTAGCCCCAGCCCCGAGATCCACTCGACTTCAGGAAAGTCGGGCTATCCCAAGGCACCGGAAGCCCCGATTTCCTTAAACCCGAGTGGATCTTGGCCCGTCGGCCGGTGCGGCGGTCGGTGCGGCCGGTGCGGCGGTCGGCGCGGCCGGTGCGGCGGTCGGTGCGGCCGGTGCGGCGGTCGGCGCGTCGCCGGACGCGGCAGGTGCGGCGGCCGGGCGTCGGTGGAAGAGCAGCAGCATCAGGCAGCCCGCGATCAGGCCCCAGAACGCCCCGCCCACGCCGACCAGGGTCACCCCGGAGGCGGTCACCACGAAGGTGACAACGGCGGCCTCCCGGGTGGCCGGGTCGGTCACCGCCGCAGCGAGCGCGGTGGCGAGGGCGCCCAGTAGGGCCAGCCCGGCGACCGCCTCGATGAGGATCGGCGGGGCGACCGCGACGAGTGCGGTGGCCACGCCGGCACCCAGGCCGAGCAGGGCCAGCCCGGCACCGGCCGTGACCGAGGCGACCCAGCGGCGGTCCGGGTCCGGATGGGCGTCCGGGCCGGCGGCCAACGCGGCGGTGATCGCCGCGAGGTTCACCGCGTGCCCGCCGGCCGGGGCGGCGAGCAGGCTGGCCAGGCCGGTGGCCCGCAGCGCGGCGCCGAACGGCGGCCGGTAGCCGTAGCCGGCCAGCACCGCCATGCCTGGCACGTTCTGTGCGGCCATGGTGACCAGGAACAGCGGGAGGGCGAGGCCGACCAGGGCGGATGCTTCCCAGGCCGGCGCGGTGAGGACGATCGACGGGGCCAGCGTGGCACCGGTCAGGCCGGTCGGCGGCGCGGTCAGCGCGATCGCGACCACCGCCACCAGCAACGCGCCGGGCACCGCCCAGCGGCGGGCGAAGCGGTGCAGCAGCAGCCAGCCGGCCACCACCGGCCCGGCCACGGCGGGCAGCTCCACGAGCGCGCGGACCGGGGCGGTGCAGAGCGGGAGCAGCACCCCGGCGAGCATCGCGCCGGCCACCGGCTTGGGGATGGCGGCCACCGCACGCCCGAGTGGCGGAAACAGTCCGGCCGCCACGATCAGCACACCGGAGACGAGGAAGGCGCCCACCGCGACCGGCCAACCGCCCGGCGGCGCTCCGGTGGCCACCAACAGCGCCGCGCCCGGCGTGGACCAGGCCACGCTCATCGGTATCCGGTGCCGCCAGCCCAGCCAGGCGGCGGCGAGGCCGCACGCCACGCAGAGGGCGAGCAGGCCGGAGGCGGCCTGCGCGTCCGACGCACCGGCCGCCCGGAGCCCCGCCAGCACGACGGTGAACGAGCTGGCGAAGCCCACCAGGGCGGTCACCACGCCGGCCAACACCGGTTGGACGCGTCCGGCCATACCACCCTCCCCAAGCGTTCCGTTTACGGAACGACAGTGTGTAGCACGATAGCCGGGTGCCGCAGTCACCACCAGCCCGCCGCCCCGGCCTCGACGTGGATCCCACCGTCGTCGGCCGTCGAGTCCGTGCCCTGCGTGAGGAGCGGGGGATGTCGCTGTCCACACTGGCCCGGCTCGCCGGCGTCGGAAAGGCCACCCTCTCCGGGCTGGAGCACGGCACCCGCAACCCGACCCTGGAGACGCTCTGGGCGGTCACCGCGCAACTCGGCGTACCGTTCACCGCCCTGCTGGCCGAGCCGACCGCCGGGCCCACCGCGCACGGCACCGCGGTCACCGCCACCCTGCTGGAGGTGTTCACCGACACCGACGCGACCTACGAGCTGTACCGGATGCGGGTCGCGCCCGGCCCGGTACAGCTCTCCCCCGCCCACCAGCCGGGCGTCACCGAGCACATCACCGTCTTCGCCGGGGTGCTGCGCGCCGGCCCGGCCGACGCACCGCTGACCGCGCCGGCCGGCGGTCACCTCCGCTGGGTGTCCGACGTGCCGCACAGCTACGCGGCGGTGGGTGACGAGGAGGTCGCCGCCAGCCTGTTACTGCGCTACCCGCGCCGCTGAGGTCCGGCCGATCGGTCACGCACCGTGGGGTCCGTCGACGAAAATCGCAATCATTTCTCGACGCACGCAGGAGGCGTAGAGACGAAGGCGGGGTGTTCTTGGCAAGCTTGACCCCATGACGCTGATCCTCCGCTCGGTCATCCTCAACGACATCGGCCTGGTCCGCACCAACAACGAGGACTCCGCCCTCGCCGGTGACCGCCTGATCGCCGTCGCCGACGGCATGGGCGGGCTGCCCGCGGGCGAGGTGGCGAGCGAGATCGTGATCCGGATCCTGGACGAGTTGGCCCCGCCCACCGAGCCCGACGGCGCCGCGGACGCCCTGCGTGCCGTGGTCAGCACCGCCAACCAGCGCATCCACGCCGCCATCACTGTCGACCCGAGCCGCGACGGGATGGGCACCACGCTCACCGCGGCGCTGTTGGCCGGCGAGACGCTGGTCCTGGCCCAGGTCGGCGACTCCCGCTGCTATCTGTTGCGCGACGGGGAGCTGACCCAGCTCACCCGGGATGACACGTTCGTCCAGGCACTTGTCGACCAGGGCACCCTCTCCCCGGAGCAGGCCCGCCACCATCCGCAGCGGTCCCTGGTGACCCGGGCGGTGCAGGGCGCGGACACCCCACCGGCGGTCGGTGTGCTCACCGTGGTCCCCGGCGACCGGCTGCTGCTGTGCAGCGACGGGCTCTCCGACTACGTCGAGGACGACGCCATCGCGGCGGCGCTCGGCATGTACGCCGATCGCCAGCAGTGCGGCGAGCAGTTGGTGAAGCTCGCCCACCACGCCGGCGCACCGGACAACGTCACAGTCGTCGTCTCCGACGTCGTCGCCCGCTGACCTCGCCGGATCCCGCTCGGCGGTTCGTCGGGACCGGTCGTTCCGGGCTCGGCCGCCCACTAGATAGTTGTGCCATCTAGCTTACGCCGCTACTGTCCGACGCGTGGATTCCGACCGGCGCGGACAGTGGCTGCGCGGGGTGCTCGACATCTGTGTCCTGGCCCTGCTGGCCGAGCGCGAGTCCTACGGCTACCAGATCGCCCAGGCACTCGACGCGACGGGCGTGGGGCCCATCCAGGGCGGCACGCTCTATCCCGTCCTGCTGCGCCTACAGAAGACCGGCCTGGTGACCGCGCAGTGGCGGGAGGGCAGCGCCGGGCCGGCCCGCAAGTACTACCGGCTCACCGACGACGGGTACGCGGCACTCCGCGCGGGCGGCAACGCCTGGCTCGCCTTCGTCCGGCCGGTGAACGACATCGTCACGAAGGGGGTCACCCGGTGAACGCCGACGATTGGCTGCGAACGCTCACCGCCGAGCTGCACCAGCGCCGGGTCGGGGCGGACGCCGCCCGGCACGTGGTCGCCGAGGCCGCCACCCACCTGCGCGAGGGGGGCGGCGACCCCTGGGTCGTCTTCGGCCCACCCCAGCAGTACGCGGTCGCGGTGGTGGAGAGCATCGGCACCGCGCCGGGACCGCGTCCCGGGCCGGTCCGGTTGCACGCGGCGGGCATCACCAAGCGGTACGGGCGGCGGACGGTGCTGCGCGACGCCACGCTCACCGTCCGGGCCGGACAGATCGCCGCCGTCGTCGGCGCGAACGGCTGCGGCAAGAGCACCTTCCTGCGGATCTGCGCCGGGCTGATGTCACCCGACGCCGGTGCGGTGACCGTCTCCGGGCGGCTCGGCTACTGCCCACAGTCCGGCGGCACCGCCGACTTCCTGCTCGCCGACGAGCATTTCGTGCTCGTCGGCGCCGGCCAGGGCGTGGCCCGAGGGCCGGCGCGCCGGGCCGGTCGGGCGGCGGCTCGTCAGCTCGGTTGGGAGGCGGACGGGGACGTGCAGGCCCGACACCTGTCCGGCGGCACCCGGCAGAAGCTCAACCTGACCATGTCCACACTCAGCGCCCCGGACGTGCTGCTGCTCGACGAGCCGTACCAGGGCTTCGACCAGGGCACGTACGTCAACTTCTGGGACCAGCTCGGTCGGTTGCGGGACGCCGGCACGGCCGTCGTCGTGGTGACCCATCTGCTCACCCAACTCGACCGGGTGGACATCGTGCTCGATCTGACCCCGGCACCTGTGACCGGGTGGCACGCGCCAGGGGCCCAGGGAGGCCATCGGTGAACCGGCTCGTCGTCGTCGCCGAGATGACAGTGCGGGAGTTGCTGCGGCGTCGGGGCGTACTCCTGCTGTTGTTGTCGATGCCGTTGACCTTCTACCTGATCCGGCGGGACGCCTACCTCGGGCAGTCGGTCCGGTCGCTGCTGCTGGGTGTGGGTTGGGCGGTGAGCACCGCCGCGCTGTTCGCCACCACCGCGGCCCGGGAGCTGGAGCCGAGGCTGCGGCTGGCCGGCTACCGGCCCCATCACCTCTACCTCGGCCGGGTGCTGGGCCTGTGGACGGTGGGGCTGGTCATCGCCGTGCCGTTCTTCCTGCTCCCCATGATCGACGGTGCGGACCTGCGGTACGGCGGTCTGGCCGCCGCGCTGCTCTGCTCGGTCGCGGTGGCGGCGCCGTTCGGGATGCTGATCGGCGCGCTGCTGCCCCGCGAGATGGAGGGAACGCTGCTGCTGCTCACCGTGGTGACGGTGCAGATGTTGATCGACCCGGCCGGGTCCGGGGCGAAGTTGACGCCATTCTGGTCGACCCGGGAGATCGCCACCTGGGCGGTGGACCACACCGACCAGGGCTACCTCTCCCGTGGCGTGCTGCACGGGCTCGCCGTCACCGCTTTGCTGGTCGTGGGTGTGGCCGCCGTGGTCAGCGTCCGCCTGCGCCGCCGCCGGCACCTGCGACACCTGCCGGTGGGATGACCGGCGCGGATACCGCCAATCCGGTTGCTCCGGCCAGCACGGCGGGTTGAGATGGGCGGATGACCATCCGCCGGGTGACCGCCGACGAGCGTCTCACCACCAGCTTCCCGCTGGCCGCGTACGCCTTCGAGTCCTCGCCACTCGGTGCCGCACGGATCGACGAGTTCCGCGACTACCTGCCCTACCAGGAGGGCAACCGGACGCTGATCGCCGAGGAGGACGGCGTCACGCTGGCCGCCGCCTCGTCCATTCCGATGCGGCAGAACCTGCGCGGGACGGTGCTGCCGATGGCGGGTGTCGCAGGCGTCGCCACCCACCCGCTGGCCCGCCGGCAGGGGCACGTCCGGACGCTGCTGCACCAACTCCTCGACGAGGTACGCGACGAGGGGCACCCGGTCAGCGCGCTCTACCCGTTCCGGCCCAGCTTCTACGCCCGGTTCGGCTACGCCGGGCTGCCCAGGCCGCGCCGGGTCACCTTCGCACCGGCCCACCTAAGCTCGCTGCTGCGCACGGAGCTGCCCGGCGAGGTCGGCTGGGAGCGCATCGGCACCGGCTATCCGGCGTGGCGCGCGTTCACCGAGCGCTGCCTGACGCAGCGGCACGGCTTCGCGCTCTTTCCGGACTACCGGGCGGACGGGATGCGGGAGCGGGACGAGTACTGGCTGCTCACCGCCCGCGTCGACGGCGAGGTTACCGGCGCGGTGACCTACCGGATCGACGAGCACGGCGGCACGCTGCACGGCAACGAGTTGCTGGTCGCCGATCCGCTCGCGCGGGCGTTGCTGTTGCAGTTCTTCGCCCGGCACGTCGACCAGGTCGACCGGATCACCGTCCAGGTCCCGCCGGACGAGCTGCCGGAGCTGTGGCTGACCGACCTGGACGTGCACGTCGAGGCACGCATCGCCGTGCCGGGTACGTCCGCCCCGATGGCCCGGCTGTTGTCGCTTGACGCGTTGCGCGGGCTGCCAGCCGGCCCGGGTCGGGTGCGCATCGAGCTGACCGGGGACCGCTGGCTGGCCGGCACCCACCTGCTGGACGGCACGACCGGCGCGCTGGAGTTGGTCACCGACACCGCCGGCCGCGCGCCGACCGCCACCCTCACCGCGGCCGGGCTCTCCGCCCTGGCGTACGGGGTGCTGGATCCGGCCGAGCTGCCCCTGCGGGGGTTGGGCGAGGTGCCGGTGGACGCCGCCGCGCAGTTACGGGACATCTTTCCCCGCCGGGTGCCGTACGTCTTCTCCGACTTCTGAGCCTTCCTCACGACCGGGTTTGTCGTCCCGGCGGCCGTGGGTAGGGTCCCGCGAATGCCGGAGTGGTTACAGGCGGGTGGGTGGGGGCTGCTGGCCGGGTCGGCCCTGCTGGTCGGGGCGGCGGTCGGTTGGTTCGCCCGGGTGCCGCAACGCGTCATCGCGTCGATCATGGCGTTCGGGGCGGGCGTGCTGCTCTCCGCCGTGTCGTTCGAGTTGATCGCCGAGGCGCACGCGCTGGGCGGGCTGCTGCCCACGGTGCTCGGCGCGGGCGGCGGTGCGGTCGTCTACACCCTGGCCAACGTGGCCCTCGCCCGACGCGGCGCGCGGCATCGGAAGCGCTCCGGCGACCAGCAGCCCTCCGAGGGTGAGCAGCCCGGCTCGGGGTCGGCGATCGCGGTGGGTGCGCTGCTGGACGGCGTACCGGAATCCGTGGTGATCGGCGTGAGCCTGCTCGGCGGCGGCACGGTCAGCCTGGTCACGGTGGCGGCGGTCTTCCTCAGCAACGTTCCGGAGGGCCTGTCCAGTGCGGCCGGCATGCGTCAGGCCGGCCGGTCCCGGCGGTACGTCTTCCTGCTCTGGATCGGGATCACACTGGTCAGTGGGGCGTCCGCGCTGCTCGGCAACACGGTGCTGGGTGGGGCGCCGCCGGAGGTGCTGGCCGGAATCACGGCGCTGGCCGCCGGGGCGATCCTCGCCATGATCACCGACACCATGGTCCCGGAGGCGTTCGAGAACGCCCATCTGCTCGTCGGTCTCATCACTGTCGCCGGCTTCCTGACCGCCTTCGCCCTCTCCCACGCCTGAGCGCCCGCCCGGCTCCGCCGCAGGCTGGCCCGCACCTCCGGAACGCCCACTAGCATCACGGGGTGCGCATGACGTCGGTTGCCGCCCTCCTCGTCCTCGGTGTCGCCACGGTGACCCTGCCCGCCTGCGCGGCCGACGACCCGGCACCGGCCTTCCAGCCCGGCGCGTCCGCCTCGCCGGTGGCCCCGCCGCCGACTGCCCAGGCCGAAGCGCCGCAGACCCGCGACGGCCTCGGCGGCCCGGGGGCCAGCGCGAGCCCGAAGCCCGCCGGAAAGGTGCTCGCGGCCGGCAACCCGAACGGCACGGCCACCGTGCCGGCCGAGGCACGGGCGGTGGACACCTCGAAGCCGACCCGGACCATCGGCACCGGCACCCCGGCGAGCTGCACCTCCGCGGCGGTCGTGCAGGCCGTCGCGGCCGGCGGTGTCATCACGTTCAACTGCGGGCCCGCCCCGGTGACGATCAAGATGACCGCCACCGCGAAGGTCCGCAACGCCAACGGGCCGAAGATCGTGCTGGACGGCGGCGGCCGGGTCACCCTGAGCGGCCAGGGGCAGCGCCGCATCCTCTACCTGAACACCTGCGACGAGGCGCAGGGCTTCACCACCTCGCACTGCCAGAACCAGGACCACCCGCAGCTCACCGTGCAGAACCTGACCTTCGCCGACGGCAACTCCACAGGTGAGAGGGCCGAGGGTGGTGGCGGTGGGGCGATCTTCGTACGCGGCGGGCGGCTCAAGGTGGTCAACTCGCGCTTCGTCCGCAACCGCTGCGACAGCACCGGCCCCGACCTGGGCGGCGCGGCCATCCGGGTGCTCAGCCAGTATGAGAACAAGCCGGTGTACGTGGTGAGCAGCACCTTCGGCGGGGCGGCCGGCCAGGGTGGCTCCTGCTCCAACGGGGGTGCGCTGAGCAGCATCGGCGTCTCCTGGGTGGTGCTGAACAGCGTGCTCAGCCACAACGAGGCGATCGGCAGCGGTGCCAACCCGGCCAAGTCCGGCACGCCCGGCGGCGGCAGCGGCGGCGCGATCTACTGCGACGGCAACGAGTTCACCGTGCGGATCGCCGGCACGATCATCGAGAACAACGGGGCGAACGAGGGCGGCGGAGCTGTCTTCTTCGTCAGCAACAACCGCACCGGCACGATGAAGATCGAAGGCTCGACACTGCGCCGCAACCCCAGCGGCAAGTTCGAGACCCGAGGTTTCCCCGGCATCTTCTTCCTGGGCGCCCAGAACCCGACGGTGACCAACTCCAAGCTCTCCTGACCGGAGGGAGTCAGTAGGGGTTTCCCTCGCCGGGCGGGCGGGCGTGCAGGAGGGCGGCGGGGCGGCCCGGCAGGTCCCGTGCGCCGGACATCGGTGGGCTTGCCGTGTGGTCGCCGTCGGCCATCCCGGCGAAGAGTTCCCTGAGCGCGGTGAGCGCGCTGATCTTGGGATGCCAACCCAGCTCGGTCTCCGCCCGCTCGCTGGACATCAGCGGGGCGTTCAGGCCCAACTCCACCCAGCCCGCGTCGACCGGCTGTAGCCGCGCCCGCCAGGTCAGCGCCGCCGCCGCCCGCAGCACCGGCGCGGCGACCGGCACCGTCCAACCGTGGAAGTGCCGAGCCACCAGCTCCGGGGTGAGCACCGGGTCCGCGGCGACGTTGAAAGCACCACGCACATCACCCAGAACCGCCCTGGCGTACGCATCGGCCACGTCGTCGGCGTGCACCGCCTGCATCCGCAACCGACGGTTCGTCGGCACCAGCGGGATCCGGCCGAAGCGCAGCAGCCGCACCGGCGCCAGTGGGCCTAGGAAGTAGCGGGTGATCTCCGCACCCGCGGCCCGCTGGAAGATCAACCCGGGTCGCATCCGCACCACCCGCAGCGTCGGGTGATCACGCTCGATCCCGTCCAGCAGTGCCTCGACCTCCGCCTTGTGCTCGCTGTACGACGAGCCGGGCACGCCCGTGGTCGGCCACCGCTCGCTGATCGGGTGGTCCTTCGGACCGGGGGCGTAGGTGCCGACCGACGAGGCGTACACCACCGCCGGCACACCGGCCCGAATCACCGCGTCGAACACGGCCCGGCTGCCCTCGACGTTTGTCCGACGCAGCACCCGCTGGTCGTGGCTGGGCTGGATCTGCCAGGCCAGGTGCACCACCGCGTCCGCACCCGCGAACACCTCGGCGAGCTGCCCCGCCGCGCCCGGCGCCCCGATGTCGCAGGAGTGCCACTGAACCTGGTCGTACGGCTCACCGGCATCCGGTGCGGGCAACCGCCGGACCACCCCGGCCAGCTCCACGTCCCGCTCCTGACGGAGCCGCCGCAGCACCGCCGTACCGACATTGCCGCTCGCCCCCACCACCACGATCCGCATGCTCGACCCCGTACCCGCCCAGCCGCCGCTCAACCACCCACACCGCACGGCCAGCGCGGCCCGCAGCTCGCGCGGCCAGCGCGGCCCGCAGCTCGCGCGGCCCGCAGCTCGCGCGGCCAGCGCGGCGCGGCCAGCGCGGCGCGGCCAGCGCGGCGCGGCCAGCGCGGCGCGGCCAGCGCGGCGCGGCCAGCGCGGCGCGGCCAGCGCCGCTTGATCCACTCGGCTTTCTGAGAGTCGGGGCATCCAAGCGGCCGGGACAGTCCGACTTTCAGAATCCCGAGTCGATCATGGGAGAGGGCACGACCCGTAGACACCGCTCGGGCACGTCCGGCCTGTCCAGGCACAATTGGGCTGTGGAACGTCACGAGTTCGGTGCCGCGGTGCGCCAGTTGCGGGAGAGTACGCCGCCTGCCGCTGTCGGGCTGCCGATCGGTCGTCGGCGGGTGCAGGGGCTGCGGCGGGAGGAGCTCGGCGAGCTGGCGGGGATGTCCGCGGACTACGTACGCCGGTTGGAGCAGGGGCGCAGCCATCCATCCGCCGGGGTGGTGAACGCCATCGCCCGTGCGTTACGGATCGGGCGGGCGGAGTACGAGCGGCTCTGCGCGCTGGCCGGGTACGCCGCTGCGGACGGGCAGGTGCCGAACGAGATCGGCCCGGGCGCGATGCGGCTGCTGGAGCGGTTCGCTGACACTCCGATGTTCGTCTCCGACGCGGCGATGAACCTCGTCGCCGTGAACAGCGCGTTCCTGGCTCTCGGGCACTGGGAGCTCACCGGGCAGCCCTGGGAGTGGAACATCGCGTGGCGCACGTTCTGCGATCCGTTCAATGGCTTCAAGCAGTCCCCGGATGACGCGACCGATCATGAGTCGATCCTCGCCGCCCGCCTGAAGAGCGCACTGTTGCGCTACCCCGCCGACGCGTCGCTCGCCACGCTGGTGGACGAGATGCGGAGCCGAAGCCGCCTGTTCGACACCCTGTGGCGTGCGCCACGACCGGTGGCGGCGTACGAGAGCAGTGCCGCGTTCATCCATCCGGACGGCGGCGCCGTCACGCTCGTCGGCAGCCTGCTCGCCATCCCCGGCGACGATCTGGCGGCTCTGCTGCTCACCGCGGCGCCCGGCTCGGCCGATGCGGCCCGTCTCGGCGAGATCGTCGGCGTCTCCGGGGGCCCGACCATCATCAAGGTGGGCCAACCCGGCCCAGGCTAACCGCGCCGGATTCGGCGAAGGTAAGTGACGTCTCCAGCAAGCGCCGATCCAGTGGCTGCCTCCGGGCGGCTCCGGTGAGGCGGGGCTGGATGCCTTCGCAACTCGAAGAGACCGCAGGGAGCATCTCCGCGTCGCAGTCGCTTCGAGTGCGAAGTCCATCGACGGCACTCACAGAGGCAGGTTCAGCGATGAAGGCAGTGCGTTTCCACGAGTTCGGCGGTCCTGGGGTCCTCCGCTACGAGGACGTCGAGCAGCCCACCCCCGGAGCCGGGCAGGTCCGGATCCGCGTCGCCGCGACGTCGTTCAACGGCGTCGACGGCAACATCCGCGCGGGCTACATGCAGGGCCCGATCCCGGTGGAGCTGCCGCACACTCCCGGTCTCGATGTCGCCGGCACCGTCGACGCGCTCGGTGACGGCGTGGACGACATCGCGGTCGGCGACCGGGTCGTCGGCTTCCTGCCGATGACGGGGACCGGGGCGGCCGCAGAGTATGTGATCGCGCCGGCGGAGATCCTGACGGGGGCACCCAGGAACATCCCGTTGGCCGACGCGGCGGCATTCCCGCTGGTGGGTCTGACCGCGTGGCAGGCGCTGTTCGACCACGGCAAGCTGACCGCCGGTCAGCGGGTGCTGATCAACGGCGCCGGCGGAGCGGTCGGCGGGTACGCGGTGCAGCTGGCCAAGGAGGTTCGCGCCCACGTGATCGCCACGGCCAGCCCACGCAGCGCCGAGCGGGTCAAGGCTGCCGGCGCCGACGAGGTGATCGACCACACCACCACCGACGTGACCGCGGCGGTGACCGAGCCCGTCGACCTCGTACTCAATCTCGCGCCCGTCACCCCGGAACAGCTGGCCGCGCTGGTCACGCTGATCCGCGACGGAGGCACCCTGGTCAACACCACAGTCTGGATGCCGGCTCCCTCCGACGAGGCGCGCGGTGTGCGGGGCATCGACCTGTTCGTCCGCAGCGACGCCGACCAACTCGCCGACCTGGCCGCTCGGATCAGCACCGGCGAGTTGCGCGTCGAGGTCACCCAGCGGGTGGCGCTGGCCGACCTGCCCGCGCTCCACGCCCGGGCCGGCGCGGGCGACCTGCCGGGCAAGACCGTCATCCTCGCGCCCACGGCCTGACCCGCCTGCCAACCAGCACAAGGACGGCTCCGATGACCGACAGCCGCACGAACCCGTCAGGCACTCCGGCCATACCGCTGCTCATCAGCCCGACCGACCGCACGGTTTCGATCACGGTCCAGCAACGCACCCTGGTGGCGCCCGCCACCGCGTTTCGGGTGATCGCGCCGATCGACCTGCCGAGCGTCTTCCACCGGGTCGGGCCGTTCCCCGGTGTCACGGGCGTGGCCAACCAGACGGAGGCCTGGGATCACGTCGGCCCCACCCGTAACCCGCAGTTCGAGGACGGGTCACAGGCCGACGAGCAGTTGACCGAGTACACGGAGGGTTCGATCTTCGCGTACCAGCTGACCGGGTTCACGAACGTCCTCTCTCGCCTCGCGGCCGGAGTGCGGGGCGAGTTCAACTTCAACCCCGACGGGGACGGCACCCTCATCCGCTGGACCTACGAGTTCAAGCCGCGCCCCGGCCGGCGTCTCATCCTCGCCGGCCCCTTCGCCCCCCTGTGGCGCCGTTACATGGCGGCTGCCCTGGACCGGTGCGTGCAGGCGATCGAGGCGCAGGAGCCGCAGCTGTAGCAGACCCGGCCAGCCACCGGAAAGCACGCGACGTGGCGGTGCTTTCCATCAGCATCAAACGAGCAGCCCTGTCGAGCTGCCTCCGATCGGCGCACCGCCGCCCGGCCGATCGAACCAACTCACCGCACAGTCCAGGAGACGATGACGATGATCCCCGACGACGATCCCACCCGCTCGCTGACCGTGGCGGACCCCGACGATCCCGACACGACCCACATCTCCCTGGCGGGGGACAACTACGGCATGTTGATCACCGGCGAGCAGACCAACGGCGCGTACTGCCTGATCGACATGCGCGTCCCCGACGGCGGCGGCCCGCCACCGCACCGGCACGACTTCGAGGAGATGTTCACGATCCTGGAGGGCGAGATCGAGTTCACCTTCCGCGGCGAGAAGCACGTCGTGCGGGCCGGCTCCACGATCAACATCCCGGCCAACGCGCCGCACAACTTCCGCAACATCTCCGGGGCGCAGGCCCACATGCTCTGCATGTGCACCCCTGCCGGGCAGGACGAGTACTTCACCCGCATCGGCGACGTCGTCGCGGCCAAGGACTCACCGCCGCCGCAGCTCTCCCCGGACGAACTCGCCGAACGCCGCCGCCGCGCTACCGAGCTGGCCTCGACCTACCGCAGCGAGTTCCTGTGATCAGCCAACCGCTGGCGCTCTGACGATATCGAGCCGAGGCAACAGCAGCCGTTGGCCCGACTGCGGAAGGGGTCCGAGCCGCATGTGGGCGGCTGGGCCCCTCGCCGATCCACCGTCGAGGCTGGCCCGGCATGAGCACGTCGGGCCACCGGAAAGCCTGCGTTTCCCCAGCTCACATGCCGTTGGTGGGCCGCCTGGGACTCGAACCCAGAACCTAAGGATTAAAAGTGCGCAGGAGCAGACAAAACCACTTCGGGGCATCGGAGTTTTCCGCCGCCCGGATCCCGGCCGTGTTGTCCGGCTGCGTCTGGGCTGGTCCGCGCCACGTCTATGGGGAGTGACGCCACGATGAGTGACCGGCGGAGGCGCGAATCCGACCATCGCGATGTGAGTCCGTCCGGTACCGGAGCATCCGAGCGCCCGTGGAGCACCCCCGGTCCCGGGTGCTGCCCGCTTGCCGGCCACTTCTCCTTGCCTTCGGGCGGTGGAGGGCTATGGCGACCGCCCAGCAAGGAGGTCCGAGCCGGTCGTGCCCATCCATGCGCTCGGGGCTGAACTCGGCACCGATGACCGGCGGCAGCGGGAGGTCTCGTCCCTGACGTCGACTTCTACCCTCTGCCCGCGCTCTCACTTCCGATAACGCAGGCATTATTTCTGGGCTATAGTGGGTGTGTGAGCGGGTGGGAGGTCGGCCTTACCGAGGACGTCGAGGACTGGCTGCTTGACCTGGCGAAGTCTGACCCCGACTCCGCTGACCAGGTCGCTGCGGCCATTGATCTGCTCGCCGCTGAGGGTCCGGCGCTCGGTCGACCCTTGGTTGATCGAGTCAAGGGCTCGAACTACAAGAACATGAAGGAGTTGCGGCCAGGCTCGGCAGGGGGAACCGAGATCCGCATCCTGTTCGCCTTCGATCCTCAGCGGGAAGCCATCCTGCTGCTGGCGGGTGACAAGAGCGGCAGCTGGAAGGGCTGGTACGAAACCAGCATTCTCGAAGCCGACAGGAAGTTCGCCGATCATCTGCGAGAGCTGAAGGGACAGCACTGATGGCGCGAAGCTGGCGGGATGTCCGCTCCCGCATGAACCTCGACGAGGCCAAGGTTGAGCAGCACAAGGAGCGCATGCATGGCGAGGTACGCGCGACGCGGCTGCGTGAGATGCGCGAGAAGCGCGGCCTGACTCAGCAGCAGGTTGCCGACCGCATGAACGTTTCACAGCCGCGCGTCGTCGCCATCGAGAGCGGCGAACTCCCGAAGACTGAGGTCGGCACGGTTGCCCGGTACATCGCTGCCCTTGGCGGCAAGGCCGAGTTTGTTGCCGAGTTCGATGGCGAACGGGTGACCCTGAGTTAACGTCTGGGGCATGAGGGCGGTGCCGAGCGCTCGGCGTACCAGTTGGTCCCGCAGTGAGGCAGGCCGCGACTGCCTGTAGCCCTTCCGGCGCCATGTCAGCCCTGACCTATCTGAGTTACCGCCGCTCAGAGGTGGTGTGTGGTGGGCGGCTGCGAACTTCGATTGGGTGTCTATCTTCGCGTGGCACCGGGCGGGAGAGCGAGGAACTGCTCGATGTCGGCGATGGCGTCCTCCACCGTGCCGCCGACCTCCGGGTCGCGCAGCCGGGCGCGCAGGGCGGGCAGGACTTTGTCGGTGTCGAGTTGGTGATGGATGCGGGCAAGGTGGCCGAGGCAGATCGCTGCTGTGGCCCGGACGTCCTCCTCCGGGTGATCCAGCAGGCGTAGGTAGAAGTCCTGGCACCAGCGCCAGTCCGCATCGTGCAAGGCGAGCCCGACCATCGAGTCGGTGAGGGTGTCGATATCGCCCGCTGCGAGTGCGGCTGTGGCCGTGTCGTGGGTCGCCGGAGCTGGTTCGTAGTAGCTGCGCTGTGTGCTCATGTCTCGTCCTTCGGCGGCGCGGTCGGCCTGCCCTTCTTGTCTACCAGTCCGGCACGCTTGAGGGCGTTGCGCATGTCGTCGTTCGGGCCGTCTTTGCTGTGGTCCTCCCAGTCGCGGACATGGCCGTGGTAGATCTCGACGACGTCGTCGCCAGGGTTGGACGGCTCGATGCGGCGGTGCCGGTCGAGAATCACGATCTCACCCGTCTGGTGATCGACGCCGATACGGCGACGCTCGTTGGTCTCCTTGATCTGCACCGACCGGTCCAGTGCGGTCTAACCGTTGGTGGGGGCACGGCTCGCGCTGCCCATGGCCAGATTGCGGTCGGTGTCTCGGTGCTTGGGCCGTTGCTCGTCGCCGACGTGGTACACCCGGCGAACCCGGGGGGTCCTGGCGAGTTGCGCGACCGGCTTGACCAGCGCCGATTCCACCTCGGGCGGCACGGCCGCATCGCCACCGCCCATTAGGGACGGACGCCCGGAGCGAAGAGTACCCGACCGGTTACCAGAACGAGGTCCCCCGGCCAAACCATCAGCGAAACGCCGGGGCCAGGTTTGGGCAGATGGACGACGTCACGGACCCATTGACACTGACCCTCGCGGTGACGGAGCAGCGCCTGTCAAGGGCGGATGAGTGTCGGCATGACCGCACGCCGCACAACTTCTTCGGTCGTCAAGGGGCTGCGTGGATGGTGACTCAAGCACATCGGAGCCTGCATCTTGACAAAGCGTGCACCTTCTACGCCGGCGTAGAACTGACCGGCCCGCATCTTGCCAATATCTGGCACATCGGTGCCCTTTGCCCTCGCCACATCGCGGGCCGCCTCTATCTGGATCGGTGCGGTCAGGAGGCCGAAGAATTGGCTAGCGGCGTTGCCGGGTATTTGGTTGTGTAACGCCTTCGGAGCCTGTGTGGCGAAGACCAGGCCCAGCCCGTACTTACGGGCCTGCGAGGTCAGCGCCAGGGTGCTCTCCGTGCAGGCAGTGATGGTGCCGGATGGAGCCAGCGTCTGGGCCTCGTCCATGACGAAGAGCCCGCCCAGTGGCCTGTCACCGGCGGGATGGCGCTTGATCCAGGTGAAGAGGGCAAGCTGTAGCTGATTGACGAAGCTCTGGCGTTGGTGGTCCTCGGGCAACCCGATGAAACTGATCACCGACACCCGGGCTCGTCGGCCGGGCCTCGGGGTAAGCAGCTCACCGGGATCGACGGGGGTGCCGACGCCGCCGAACAGCGGATCGTTGATAAGCGCGGCCTTGAGTAGCTGCGCCATTCCAGCCCCCAGCTTGGGTGCGCCATCGAGTTGACTCACCCCGTCCGGTAGGTCGTTGAGCACCTCGGTGAACTCGCGCAGATCGTTCGCGCCGGTGCGGGCGTAGCTGATCAGTGCCTCGCGCAGCACGGCCCGGCCGAGCCGGGCCTTGTCCGTGCCGCCGTCCACGCGTGCATGCGGAGCGAGCGTGGCAACGGCGGCGTTCACGGCGGCGGTGAATCCGTCGGGATCATCGAGGACGTCGGCGAACTTCGGAAGCGGCTGGAAAGTGAGCGGTCGGCCGCTCTGTCGCCCCGGCGTCCAGATCACAACCTCGGTGCCGGAGAGGTACGCCTCGGCCCGGCGGGCATCGCCCGGCCCCCACCCGCCCGGCGGTGCCGGCCACGCCTCACCGAGCCGGGCCAGGTCATTGTTGGGATCGAGGACGATCGCCGAGACGCCACGCAGCGCGCACTCCTCGATCAGGCGGCGGATCAGGACGGTCTTGCCGGAGCCGGAACCCGCGAATATGACGGTGTGCCGCCGCAGGGACTCGAGGTCGATCCGCACCGGATCCGGACGGCCGGCGACCGCGCCAAGGGTCAGGGAGAGAGGGTCGGTCCCGGCGACCGGCTGGGCGTCGACACCCTGCGCCGCGGTTGCCGCTGCCGGCGCTGTCGGCCGGGCCGCCGGGTCGGCGGGTCCCTGTGTCGCCGGGACCGTTACCCGTCCGACAATGTGCGTCGGTTGCGACGCATCGACTGCTCGCTTCGACGGGGGGTCGGGGTCGACCACGGCTGAAGTTCGCGGTGGTGGCACCGGCGCGCGGCGGACGCTGCCCAGAGCCTCCCGCAGGCAGGCGATGTCGGAGGCTGGCCGCCGATCAGCGAACCACGGCCGTAACGTCTCCAGCCCGTAGTACTGAACGAGTTGTTCCAGGGCGGTCATTCGGCGGATGTCGTCCGCCCGGAAAACGAGCGTCCGGCCGCCGGCCCGTTCGAACGCGTTCAGCACCTCCCGGGTACGGGCGCCGGACGACCACTGGGCGCTGCGCAGCAGGAACAGGCGCCGCTTGGTGATTCCCTCGGTGAGCCCGGCGGTGGTGACGGCGTTGCGGATTCGGTTGAGTGCGGCGATGTGGTGGGGAGCGGAAACTGCCCGGAACGACCAGTGCTCCTCGTCCTCGGTCTCCTCGTCGAGGCTGTGCCGTAGCCGTGCGTGCAGGGCTGGCTTTCCACCGACGGGGAGCGGGTCAAGGCTGAATGTCTCAACGGCAGATCCCTGTTCGGCGATCCACGCGGTGAGCCCCGCGCGGAGCAACGGCGGAACCCGGGCGTCCTCGTACTGCTGGAGTGCGGCGGACTTGGGATCGGCCTCGGCGATCAGCTCTGCGTATCTGGCGTCGATTTTGGCGAACTCGTTCGCCCTGTCGGTGGCTGCCGGAGCACGGATCACCGCGTTCGACTCGGCCACGACAGCGGCGTCAGCGTCGGTCGCGTGCAGCAGATGGCGTAGTTCCGTCACCTCGTCGGCGGCCAGGCAAGCCCGGACGTGCGTGTCGATACGGCGGAGCAGTTCGCGCGGCGTGAAGCCGACGACCTCATCCAGTGCGGATCGGTGGACGGGCCAGGTCGGGTAGGGCGGCCGGAAGCCGAGTTCGCCGAAGATCACCGCGAACCGCTTCTCCACCAACTCCCGCCCGACCTCGGTAGAGGGGACCTCCTTGAGGAAGGCAGCCTCCCTGAACCGGTCCTGGACCGTGTCGGTGGCTTGTTCCTTGATGTTCCGCCAGGTCTGAGGCAGGCACGACACCACCGAGAGTGAACGCCGGGTTGTCTCCCGCAACGCCATAAGGCCGCTGGCCACCTGCTCCAGCAGCAACGACGTCTGCCAGTCCGACTCGCCCCGGACGTCCTGGTTGGTCGCCTTGACGGACTGGGCGACCATCAGGTCGATCTGGTCGATCGCGATCACCGTCGGTGCGACCATGGCCAAGAGTCGCGACGCGTCCCGGACGACCTCCTGCGGGGCCCGCCGGTTACGCCGCAGCCCCCACCCGGCCCGGGTGCCCGGCTCCTCCTCCTCCATCGAACAGAGGAAGTAGTAGCCCACGTCCTGCGTTGCCGGCGGCTCGGCGGCGTAGAGCACGAGCGCTCGCGCCGTGTCCTGACACTCCGTGCCGATCTGACGGTTCGCCTTGCGGATCAGGTCGACGAAGGCGTCGAGAGCGGATCGGCTCAGTTCGGTCTCGCCGGCGACGGCCCGGCGCACCGCCCGCGGTGCGCCGACCAGGTCGGCCAGCCGACGCAGGAACGTCCGAAGCTGCGTTGTTCCATCCGGCATCGGCCGGACGAAGTCCGCCAGCATCGACATGGCGGTGCTGTGCCAGAACGCGCGAGCCTCCAGCAGAGCGACCAGGAAGAAGAATCCGCCGCGCCGTTGCACCTCCTCGCGGACCGTGCCGAGCAGGTGCGTCTTGCCGGTGCCCCGCTGGCCCAGGATGGCGACGCCTACCGGGCTGGAGTCGACGCTGCCGTCCGCCTCCAGGAAGCTGTCCAGCACCGTCTTGACTACGTCGTGATGCAGGCCATCGACGTGGAACGGGGCCGCCTTCCACACGTCGTCCGGTGTCGGAGCCCAGTTGAACCTGAGCGCCGCTAGGGCCCGGCGCTCTTCGTCGGTGATCATGACGAGATAGCGATGAGGTGCTTGTCCTGGTTGCCGATGCTCACGGCTGCGGCCCGCTCCTCCGTCCTGAGTACCTTCTGATTGGATTCGGGCACGAGATGGACGTTGCGTTCCCGGTTCAGCTCGACGAGGGCGGCGTCGACCTCCGCGCGTGACAGGTCGGTCAGCGCCGAGCGCAGGTCGGCCAGCATGACGTAGTCGCCCGGGGCGGAGGCCAGTTTCTGGTACGCCTCCCGTACCAGCACGACCGGATCGGCCTGCTGGCTCGTTGGTGCGTCGGACGACGCTGGCGGTGTTGAGGCCGTTACGACGTCGCTGGCGTTGATCTTCATCCGGAACAGGTCATCGGCCCGGGCGCCCGAGTGGTCGATCAGCCGCCGCAGGAAGTCCAGGGCGACGTAGAGCGTCCCGCCGGGGGTGCCCGCGCCCTTTGGCGGCTCAGCCCCCAGTTCCTCGGCGGCCCGGTTCCAACCCTCGTCGGTCAACGCCAGGGTGATCGGTTTCTCAGTCACTTCGATCAACTTGAGAGACATCAACCGGCGCCGGTGGTCGGCCTTCAAGCCGATACCGGCGACATTCCTGAAGTACGTCTGCGGCAGCGGTGTCGCCTTGATCATGAGCGTGATGAGAATGCACCGGTCGACGAGCGTGAGTTCCTTTTCCGGCATGCGGATTCTCCTCTGCGGCACGCGCGCCTTCGCGATGATCGGGGCGATGGCGAAGACTCGAAGGGGTGGCCGTGCTTCCGGCAACGGGGGAGGCCCGCGCCCGGGCCGATTCTGCCGAGGGCGCGATGCGAGCGCAAGGTCACGTTTCTGGCTGCAGAAAGCCGACAGTAGGCGTTAATGGATCTTCGGCAGTCCTGCTTGGATGCCGTGATTGGAACACCTGTTCGGGGTGGTAACAAGGGATCGGTTGCGGGGCCGTTGCCAAGAATCAATGGCAGAAGGCAGCATGGTTGACCTGCGAGAGGCGGGTCGGCAATTGTCGACCCGCGACCTCTCCCGCGACCTTCCCGCGAAACATCACGGAGGCGACCGTGCAGTCTGAGGTGGTCCGTTACCAGGTCGACGACAAGACGGTCGCGTTGATCGAGGTCGAGCCGCCGGCCGGTTTCCAACCCGCCGGAATCGGCGATGTCGCCGGCTGGGTGCGGGAATCCGCTGCGCCCGCTGTTGCTGCCGCGAAGGAGCTGCTGGAGCAGGTGAAGACGGCTTCCCCGGATGCCGTCGAGGTCAAATTCGGGATCAAGGCCACCGGGACCGCGAGCTGGGTGGTGGCCAAGGCCACCGGCGAGGCCAACTTCGAGGTCACGTTGCACTGGCATGCTGCTGACTCCCCGGAGAACGGCACGAGGCTCCGGCCTTGACGGACGGCGATGTCCCGTGACGACCGCGGTCCCTGACGACAGCCCGTGGGCGGTCGCCCTGCACCGGGGGAACAAGCATGAGCCGGTCGGCACCGGCATCGTCATCGACACGAACCTCGTCCTCACCTGCCACCACGTGGCGTTCGCCGCCAACGGCACCCTGCATGACGACCTCTCGGTCGCCTTTCCCCGAGCGCCGAAGGTCAAATACTTCGACCGGCGCCAGGTCCGGCAGTGCCTGCATGACGGGGTCCGCTCCGCCCACGTCGACCTGGTCCTGCTCGAACTCGCCGAGCCGGTGCCCGCCACCGTGACGCCGGCGAGGCTGCGCTGCCTGGAGCCCAAGCCATTGTCGGGTCGCCCGTTCTGGGCGTACGGCTATCCCACCGGAATCACCGGTGGGATTCCGGCCACCGGCACCGTCACCGAGATCGGTGGTTGGGGACACGTCATGATCGACAGCGGCGAGGGTGGGCCGCTGAGCAAGGGTTTCAGCGGCGGCGCGGTCTGGTCACCGGAGTACCAGGCGGTTGTCGGTGTCGTCGTCTCCGCCGACGGGAAGGGCAAGGGGCAGGCCCTCACGCTGCACCACGCCGACGAACAGCTGCCCGAGATGAAGCTGAGGGCGCTGTCGGCGTGGCGGATCGGGGATGCCGACGACACCGCGCTCTCGGCGTGGGGATGGACGCTCAGCACCGACGGAGAGGCCGGCCGCCACTGGCTGCCCCGCGCCCGGGGCGTGGCCGTCGACACCGAGGGCGGCGCCCGGTTCCGCGGCCGGACCACCGCCCTCCGACACGTGGTGGACTGGATCGACCGGCCGACGCCGGTCACCCGGCCGCTGATCGTCACCGGATCTCCCGGCGTCGGCAAGTCCGCCGTTCTCGGCCGAATCGTCACCACCGCGGACCCACAGATCCGCGCGGACCTACCCGGCGACGATGTCGCCGTCCGGGCCACACCCGACTCGGTCTCGTGCGCGGTGCACGCCAAGGGCAAGACCGCCGTCGAGGTGGCCACCGAGATCGCCCGCGCGGTCGCCGTCGACCTTCCCAGTACGCCGGCCGACCTTGTCCCGGCCGTACGCGAGCGGCTGGAGCGACGTCCCGTCCGCTTCACCCTGGTCATCGACGCCCTCGACGAGGCCGCCGACCCCGACCACGCCCGGCAGGTCATCGACGACATCCTGCGGCCGCTGGCCCGTGACTGCGGCCGGTACGGCGTCCGGGTCGTGATTGGGACCAGGCGCTCCGACGACCGGGGCGACCTGATCGCCTGCTTCGGTGACGACGCCGAGTTGATCGACCTGGATACGCCGGAGTTCTTCGCCGAGTCTGATCTCGTCAACTACGCCCAGGCGACCCTGCGGCTGCTCGGCGCCGAGCGGCCCGCCAACCCGTACGCCGACCCCGACGCCGCAGCGCCCCTCGCCCAGCGGATCGCCGCGCTGGCCAAGGGAAATTTCCTCGTCGCCGGCCTCGTCGCGCGGGCACACGCCCTGCGCGACAGCGAACTGGTAGACCCGGCCACGGTGTCGTTCACCGCGACCGTGGCGCACGCGTTGGACGCGTACCTGGCAGGCCTGCCGACAGCGGGCTCGACCTCCGCTCGTCTGACCCTGACCGCTCTGGCGTACGCCGAGACACCGGGGTTGCCGCTGTCCCTGTGGCACGCCGCCGTGACGGCACTCGGGGGAACGGTCAGCGAGGCTGAGCTCGGTGGCTTCGCCCGTACCTCGGCAGCAAACTTTCTCGTGGAGACGGGCGGCGGCGCACAGCCCGCCTACCGGTTGTTCCACCAGGCCCTCAACGACGCGTTGTTGGCCGACCGCGACGCACGGGCCCTGCGCCGTGATGACCAGCGCCGGCTCGTTTCCGCATGGGCCGACCTGGCCGGTGCGACCGGGTGGGGCGCCGCGCCCGATTATTTGTTGCGGTCACTGCCCCAGCACGCCGCGCGGGCCGGTCTCATCGAGCGTCTGCTCGCCGACGAGGACTACCTGCGGCACGCGTACCTGGACCGGCTGCTCACCGTCGTCGACGCGGAGCAGGCGCCGATGGCGCCGACCGCGCGGGCGCGTGCCAGGCTCCTGCAGTGCACGCCGCTGGCGGTGTCGGCGGACCCGGCCGAACGGGCCGCGCTCTTCTCTGTCGTCGACCGCCTCTACGGCCTGGACAGTGGCATCGCGGCTGACGCGGCACCGTACCGCGCGCGGTGGGCGCACACGCCTCCCCGCCAGGAACGCAGCGTGCTCGACGGGCACTCGCAGGCCGTGTACGACGTCGCCGCCATCGAAATCGACAACCGTCGGTTGCTCGTCTCGGTCGGTGACGACGGCACCGTAAGGCTGTGGGATCCGCTGACGAACCAGGCCGAGCAGGTCTTCACCTGCCACGACGACACGATCCGCAGCGCCTGCGCCGTTCGGATCGGTACCGGCGAGGTGCTGATCGCCACCGCCAGCCATGACGGCACGGTGGGACTGTGGGATCCGCGCACCGGTCACCGCCGCCACGAACTGCGTGGACACCACGACTGGGTACGCAACGTCTGCGCCATTCCGCTGCCCGACGGTGATCTGCTGGCCTCGGCCGGGGACGACCGCACGGTCCGGGTGTGGGACCCGGTCACCGGCGCCCAGCGTTACCAGTTGACCGGCCACACCGGCTGGGTGACGGCGGTGACCTACGTACCGGCCGGCCGGCACCTCCTGGCCTCTACCGGCTACGACGGCGCGGTCCGGATCTGGGATCTGACCGCCGATGGTCGGCCGACACTGACTCTCACCGGCCACCTCGGCTGGGTCACCACTCTCTGCGCGGTCCGCGCGCCCGGGGGCACGCTGCTCGCCTCCGCGGGCTATGACGGCACGGTCCGCCTGTGGAACCCTCTGACCGGCGAGCCGGTGCGGGTCCTCGATACCGGTGGGCCGATCACCGACCTGTGCACGGTCGACGTCGAGGGCGGATGCCTACTGGTGTCCACAGGCGAGGACGGGCTCATCCGGCTCTGGGAGGTGTCGACCTGGACGAGCCGTCCGAGCCTGCGAGGACACGCGGCCTGGATCCGCGCGGTGTGCGAGTTGCGGACGGCGAAAAACCGGATGCTGGCCACCGCCGGCGACGACGGCACGGTCCGGTTGTGGGACCCGGCTGGCGGCCAGCCGGACACTGTCGCCGATCAGGACCGATTCGGCTCGGTGAGCGCGGTCTGTCAGGTGCCCGGCGGCGGGCCGGCGGTGGTGGCCGCGGGCGGGTCCGACGGCCAGGTTCGGTTCTGGGACTCCCGTACCGGCGAGCGGCTATTGGAGTTCAAGACCGAGGGCGGCGCGGTCAACGCGATGTGCACGGCCGGTGACGAGGATGAATCCTTCGTCCTCACCGCCGGCGACACCAACCTGATCGAGACGTGGGACAGCCGGGACGGCTCGCAGGTACGGGAGATGGCCGGGCACTATGCCCCTGTCGCAGCGGTCTGCCCGATCGTCGTCAACGGGGAGGCCCTGATCGCCTCCGCCGGCGACGACCAGGTCATCCGGATATGGGACCCGTACACCGGTGCGGTGCGGAGGGTACTGCTCGGGCACGTCACCCGCGCCTGGGTGACCGCACTGGCCACCGTCAACTGGTCGGGCTTCGAGGCCCTCGCCTCTGCGGACAAGAGCGGCACCGTGATGCTGTGGGCCGGCGGAGAGACCCCGCTCTGGACCCAGCAGGGCCACCAGGACTCGGTCAACGCGCTCTGCGGCGTCACGGTGGCGGGCCGGCCAGCGTTGGTGTCGGCCAGCGCTGACCACGCCATCCGGATGTGGGACGCCGAGCGAGGTCAGCCGGTGCGGTGGTTCACGGGGCATCGCGGTCCGGTCACCGGCCTCAGCATGGTTGAGGTCGGGGGCCGCTCATTGCTCGCCTCGACGAGCCGCGACCGTACGGTGCGGATCTGGGAGTTGATGACAGGCCGGCTCGTACGGACGATTCCCGTCTATCATCCGGCACTCGCCTGCTGCACAGTCGGTGACACCCTGATGGTGGGTTTGGACCAGGGACTGCTGGCTCTCGCAATTAGCGGATGACGCGGTCTCTCGTGCTAACCCTGGCCACCAGCCCAGCCCGGTCACGTCCGCGCTGGCCCCGACGACGACGATCGCCGCGAGCCCGGTGGCCGCGAACGCGCTGATGTGCTCGTGGAGGAAGGCCACGCCGAGGGCAACGGCGAAGGCGGGTGACAGGTCGAACGCCAACGTTGCGCGGGCGGGACCGACGCGGGTGATGAGTGCGTAGAACAGGGCGAGTGTGGCACCTGTGCAGGCGATCCCAAGGACGGGTAGGGCGCCGGTCGCTTCCACTCCGGGTAGCCGGGTCGGGATCGTCGCGGACGCGGGGATGCCCACGGCTGCGGTGGTCAGGCGCATGGCGGCGGTGGCGACGCCGAGGGGCGGTGCCTCGGCATACCGACGGTAGATCATCATCGCGCCAGCGGCGTAGCAGACGGCCGCGACGAGGATGAGCGCGCCGCCGACGAGGGGCCATCCGACCTACGGCCGGCACGGCTACACCGCCCGCCCGCCGATCGTCCTGCCTGGCGGTCCAACCCTGCACCCGATGCGCCGCAACTCCGAGTCAGCCGGCGAGCGGCTGCCGGTCATCACCGCTCGGGAGTCGCAGTCGGGCGTAGATCAGCTTCGCTCGTCTGGACCGGGGGGCGGACATCAACCTGGGCGCAGGTGGTCGGGTAACCTGAAGCGCAGAGGGCTGTTAGCTCAATGGTAGAGCTGAGGACTTTTAATCCTTAGGTTCTGGGTTCGAGTCCCAGGCGGCCCACCGATAGCGCGTAAGCTGGGCAGTGAGTTCCCCCCGCTTTGATGGAGCGGTGGTTACCTGCTGCCGGCTGGCGCAGGGGCGGCGATAGTTGGTTCGGCTGGATGATTCTGGCGGGTGTGCCAGGCGGTCTCGTAGTCGTTCGGGCTGAGGTAGCCCAGTTCCTTCTGGATGCGGCGAGTGTTGTACCAGCCGTCGATGTAGGCGAAGTCGCGTTCTCGGCCTCGTCGCGGGTCCGCCAGCTGGTGCGGTAGACGAGTTCGATCTTCAACGTCGACCAGAAATTTTCCATCAGCGCGTTGTCGTAGCTGTCGCCGACGGAGCCCATCGAGGGCAGGATTCCGTTGTCCTGTAAGCGTTGCGCGAAGCGGAAGGACGTGTAGTTCGACCCGCGGTCGCTGTGGTGGATCAGTTGGCCGTCGCGGACGTCACGCGACCAGATGCCGTATTCGAGGGCGGCGAGGATCAGGTCGGTGTCGCAGCGGTCGGAGGTCTTCCACCCGACGATCCGGCGGGAGAACACGTCGCGGACCGCGGCGAGCCAGAACACGCCCTCGCCGCAGGGAATGCGGGTGGCGTCGGCGTCCCAGAGCCGGTCGACAAACAAGCGGTGACGCTCGACGGTGAGGAGCAGGCCGATATTGCCCTGCTCGTGGAGCCGGATACAAACAAGCTATACACCGGCTTCGCCACCCTCGACGTGCGTCTCAACGAGAAGTCGGAATCAGTCCGACTCGGTACTCCTGAAGTGCGATACCGCTGGATCGGGGGTGGTGGTTATCCTGAGCCAAGCGCTGATGAGATGTACGCATACGACCAGGCTCAACAGAAGTGGATCAAGGGATTCAACCCGATGTACGGTTGATTGGTCGCCTCGAACAGTGACAGGTCCCTCTGGCCTCGTCCGGTGTGAAGCTGGCCCGCCGCGCAGCCCGCAGTCGCATTTCGGCTACAGAAGCTTGCTTGCGGCACGGAGAGGTCCGACCCGACGAGGGGTCGGCCACGTCTGACGTAGCTGGCGCGTGCAGCCATCAAGCATGGTGGCTGGGGGCCGTGGGTGTTCCATGGGTGATCGGATACCAGCGACCCGTAAGGATTACAAGCCTAGAATCTGGATTTCGACCACGAGCAATCGCGCACCTTGCGAACACAATGGACAACGACCACGCTGACCTGCTGATATTCGGCGGCACTTTCCTGGAAACGGTCGCAAGATTCCGGACTGTAAGAGGCTACGGTAAGTAGCGGAGACAAAAGCGCTTGTGAGAATTAAAAGTCCTCAGCTCTACCATTGAGCTAATGTTGACGCTCACGTAATTCCCCTGGCCTGGGCTCATGGAATGGGACTGGCTGCGGGCTTGGGGCGGGACGTGAGCGGGGTGCCGTGACCACGAACGTTCACGGTGTTGGCTGACACGCCGTCGACCTGCCGCGCCTGCGGCGTTGCGGCGGTCCACGCTGTGGCGGCGGCGGGCCCCGTTCGCGGGTGACAAATGTCAGGGACGCGTCGGCGTGGCTGGCCCTCCTGTCGCATGCGACGCGGCGATGAGATCAGCCATCGCCCGTTGGAAGTCATCGCGTCGTTGTCGAGTCCAGCCCGCGGTCAGGTCGTCGAAGACCTGCTCTTGCCATTCGTGAGCGTGCTCCAACGCGGCTTGCCCGGCGGCGGTAATGGAGACCTCTCGCCGGCGCCCATCGGACGCACCCTTCGCCATCGTCAGGTAGCCCGCGTGAGCAGCACTCTTGACCAGCCGTGACGCTCCGCTCTGGTCGATGCCGAGCTCGTGTGCAACCGCGTTCACGGTTGCCGGCTCGTCGCGATCGACCAACGCGTTCACCGCCTCAGTCACCTGCACGAGCCGGCCCTGCTCCGCGATCACGGCATCCCCTGCAGCGCCGCGCCGCGACCAGTGCCGGACGAAACTGAACAACAGCTGTCCCGGCCCTTGGGCACTCATTCGGATGCGGCCATCTCTCGGCAGATGTAGGCCAACTCGAGGGCCGACTTGAGATCAGGCAGTCGCAGCGCGGCCGTCACCTTGGTCCCCGCAACGCGGAACACCGTTGCCACATGTGTAGGCGTCTGGTTGTCAGGCCAGGTCGCATCCTCCTCAACGACCATCAGCCGCTCGCTGACCGGGTGCCAGGACCGCGGAACCAACCGGATGCCCGAACGCTCCACCCAGTCCGCGAATTGCTCGGGCGTGATCGGCCCCGCACCCTTCGGTCCTAGAACAATGATCGGATCACCCACGGCGTCCGCCGCCCGCTGCAGATCGCCTGCGTTCACGCTCGCATGCCAGGCATTGATGGCTTCTTCAAGCTTCGACTCCATGCCCACCATTATATGCGAAACGCATACAACTGCGCGGGTGGGGGTCACCCGCCAGCGAACCCCGCCTGAATGCCGCGACGGTGGCCCGGCCGTCAGCCCAGACGGTGGCCCGGCCGTCAGCCCAGGGCATCGTGTCATCCAGCACCGTGAACGTTCGTGGTCCTAGAAGGGTTCAGGAGTGGGAGATTCGCGGATGTTGGTGGTCCAGTCCTCGATGTCGTCGGGCCATGGTGCGGGGCGGCCGTTGTCGTGCAGGTCTTCCATCACGGCGAACTGGTGAAAACCCACGTCCGCAAGGACAGAGGCAAGGTCACTGATGTCGCGGACTACCCGCCGGAGAAGATCGCGTTCGCGGTGGCGCGATCAGTCTCCAGGGCACCGAGTAGAGCGCCTTGCCGCACTTGATGTGGACATCCGTGCCGACCTTGGCCCGCGACCACTCCGCCAGGGTGAACGCCGCGGCCGGCAGCGGCGTCAGCGTCCCCGCCTCGGCTTGGTCGAACACCTCCGCCGGCGTGCGCCCGTCCAGGCCGCGGTGCTTGCGCTGCCCGGCGACCTCCCGGCACCAGTGCAACGCCGACGCCTGCATCTCGACCAGCGAGGTGAACTCCCGGCCCTTCCACCACGAATCCCGGATATAAGGCATCTGCCGCTCGACGCGGGGCTTGTCCTTGGGTTTGCGAGCCCGTGCCGGGTCGACCAGGACCCCGTAGTGCGCGGCGAGTTCGGCGTAGGCCCGGTTGAGTTTCGGGTCGTAGAGGTCGGGCTTGTCCACCCCGGTCTTCAGATTGTCTGGAATGAGCCGGGCCGGGCAGCCGCCGAAGAACGCGAACGCCTCGACGTGACTGGCTGTCCACGACGCCTGGTCCATGCTGATCACCGGCCGCACGAACATGTGCCGCGAGTGCGACAAGACCATGACAAACGCCCAGATCCGCTGCGAACGTCCCGTGCGCGGATCCGTCCACGAGCCCAGCAGGCCGTAGTCGATCTGCCCTTCCAGGCCCGGCTCGGGGTCGGCGCGCAGCACCGTCACCTTCTCCCGGACCGCGTCCTCGGCCAGGTTCGCCGTGACATATCGCTTGAACGAGGCCAGCGAGCCGGCAACCCCGTGCTCGTCACGTAGCCGCTGGTGGATCGTCGCCTTGGTCACCCCGGCCCGCAGCATCTCGACGATGTAGTCGTGGTGCTTGGCGAAGTCCGGCCAGGTCACCTGCCGCAACCGGGTATCGCTCAGATGCGGGAACCACTGCTTGACCAGCGGTTCCCAGTCTTCCTGGCTCATCGGCGGGGTTCCGCCGGGCACGAAGCCCGCCGCGATCGCCGCCTCGACATACCGCCGGATCGTCTTGCGGTCCACTCCCAACGAGCCCGCAACGTCGTACTGAGACCGGCCCGCGTACCAGTGCGCCAGGATCTCGGTTATATCGATCACGTGGAACGTCCTCCTCGCCATCCGCCTCCCAAAGGGCATACCGGCGAAAAGATGATCTACGCGAGAAGGAAAGGACCTTGGCAACTACAGCGGAACGCTCGCCGTCCCCTTCACGAACACCACGAGCGACCCGGTGGGCCATGACGAGCGCGGACCAGGGGAATTACGTGAGCGCTGACATTAACAGCCCTCTGTGCTTCAGATTGCCCGACCACCTGTACCCAGGTTGATGTCCGCCCCCCGGTCCAGGCGAGCGAAGCTGATCTACGTCGGCCGCGATTCGTAGGCGATGATGACTGTCACGTTCTCTGCCCTTCGGGCCTCTGAGCTACCTCACCGAGCGCCCACCCTGACTGCTCCGACAGCAGCAGCGCGGCTGTCGTCCCGCTGCTGGCCGGGGCCGCGAAGTACGGCACAGTCCTTCCTTCGCCTTCACGCCGAAGCGGTCACTCGACGAACGTGCCATCCGGATTCATGATCTGGTCTCGCACCGACGGTGCGAACGCCGACCAGGCCCCGTCATCAACGGCCACCGACATGCGAATACGCCCGTCGCCGTCGTCAAGGGCGTAGCTGACGACGCTGTACCGCTTGCCGTCCTCGCCGACGACCTGGCGTACATCCTGCTCGTCGAGCATCGCGCGCAGCTCTCCGTAGCCGATGCGTCGCCACTCAGTCAGGCGTGCCTCGGCAAGTGCCGCCGCGATCTCCTTGTCCAGCCCCACGCGCTCAGCCTCGCACCCGCACGCTCCGTGTGCCTCAACCAGGCGTGCGGTACCCAGGCGGCCTGAGCTTCACCCGGTGGCTCGTCGCACGATCTCCGTGGCGGCTTGGGCGGGAGTCAGGTGCGTGGTGTCGACGACCTCGGCCTCGGCGTGCAGCCACGTGCGGGCCGCCTCGGCGTAGGGCCCGAGGTACTTCAGACGAAAAGGCGACGGAACGGGGTGTTCTCCCTCGATTCGCCGGCGAAGAGTTTCTTGATCAGCGTGGAGGACGAAGTGCCGCACCGGGATCGCGTGCTGGGCGAGGCCCGTCCTGATTTCGCACCAGTACTGCTCCACCAGGACGGTCGTGGGTATCACCAGAGTGCCGCCGGTGTAGTCGAGCACACGGCGGGCGGTCTCGACGACGAGTGGCCGCCACGGCGGCCAGTGCTGGAAGTTGTCCGTCTCGGGCAGCCCCGGCGTGATGTCCATCAGCGTCTCGCCGACCTTCTCGGCGTCGAACACCCGGGAATCCGGGATCAGTTGCCGCACGAGTGAGCTGGTCGTCGTCTTGCCCACGCCGTGGGTGCCGTTCAGCCATACGATCACGGGACACGGTAACGCGCCCGAGCAACCGGCCGAGCCGCACAGCGCGGGGCCTCAGCGGACGTCGAAGCTTCCCGTGCTCCGATAGAGACCGGGTTCCATTTCCTGGGTCAGGACGCCGTGCCCGGTCAGGACGACTTCGGTGCGCGGCTCGGATACCGCAACCAACTCCTGCGGTTCCTCCGGTGCCTGGGGTGCGGGCGGCGTCGGTGGTGCGGGCGGCACGCGGCGCGGGTAGAGATTGCGCAGGAACCTCTCCACCGGGTGTTCGACCCACCGGTAGCAGGCCCACGCCAGGGCGATGCCCATCACCGTCCAGATCAGCAGCACCTTGAGGTTCGCCCAGGTCCCCGCGCTGGGCGTCACCGGGCCCATCAGCCAGTGGATGACCGACAGGTGGACCAGGTAGAAGGCGTAGGACCAGGCGCCGAGGGCGACAAGTGGTTTGCTCCGGAAGATCGAGGGCCGCCCGGAGAGGTCGCGGATCGACGCCGCGAGCACCACGAGTACGCAGGCGGGCACCAGCCCCTGCTGCGACCAGTGCGCACCCCACCAGCCCTGCTCTGCACCCCACCACAGCACCAGCACCGATGCGGGCACCGCCGACAGGGCGAGCCACAGGTTGATCCTCGGTCGCCACCCGCGGAGGAGCGCGGCGGCGGCGATCATCCCCAGCAGGAACTCGATGAATCGGATCGGCGGGAAGCGGAGGAACCAGGAGAGCTGGATCCAGTACTGCTTCGGGTCGATCAGATCCTGCACGAAGAACCAGTAGGCCCACTCGACGAACAAGCCCGCCGCCGCGATGATCGCGAGCGCCGGCAGCCGCAGCCGCAGCAGCGGCCGGATGACGAACGGGAACAGCAGGTAGAAGAAGGCTTCGCAGGAGACCGACCACGCCACCGGGTTGGCGACGAGGAATTCCGCCGGGCGAAACCACGACTCGGTGAGCGACAGGCTCAGCAGGGTCCGCTTCCAGGAGTGCTCCCAGACCTGGTTGAGGCTCACCCAGGCGATGACGGTGCTGACCAGGAGCGCGGGCCAGACCCGGGCGAACCGACGCCAGTAGAACGTCGCGGTGTTCACCTTCGGAGAGAACGACCAGGTCAGCACGAAGCCCGAGAGGACGTAGAAGAACGTGACCCCGGCGTCGCCGAATCGGAAGAAGTCGCCGGGCTTGATGCCGTAGACAGTGGGCAGGCTGATGATCTGGTTCGCGTGGAAGAGGAACACGGCGAACGCGGCGAACCAGCGCAGCCCGGTCAGTGATTCGACCCGGGGCATGCGTTCTTTGGGAGAGCTCATCGTGATCTGGCACCTTTTGGGCATCGGCCTGACCGAGGGTGGGCTGGCGCTCCAGGCATAATGCCAGGCTTCCATCTGCCGTGGCGGACGGGCCGGGCCACGACCCGTTGGCGACAGGTCTCGCGCGGGCCGACCACACTCGACCTCGCCCGACCGGCGCCAGCTCCGGAGCCTGGCGCCGGGCGCAGACGCAGTTATCCTCTTCAGGTGCTGGTCCGTGTGGATCTCGTTGACACGGGTCCGGCATTTCGAAGGGACTATCGACATGCCCCGTGTGGTATCGGCGGTCATCCGCGCACTCGACATCCTCGAACTGTTCCTGGACCAGCCCCAACTGTCGGCCCGCCAGGTGATGGAGCGGCTCGACCTGCCCCGCACCACCGTCCACGAACTGCTCGTCACGCTTGAGGCCCGCTCGTACCTGATCTCCGTTCCGGGTCAGCCGGTGCAGTACCGGCTCGGCATGCCGCTGTTCCAGCTCGGCGCGGCGTTCGCCGGCCGGCTCGACCTGGTCCGTGAGGCGCAGTGCGTCGCGCGGGACGTGGCCGCCGCGTGCGACGAGGCGGTCCACGTGGCCGTGCTCGACGGCGCCGATGTCATCTACCTCGTCAAGTTCGACAGCACGCACCCGGTCCGGATGGTCTCCGCGGTCGGGCGGCGGTTGCCGGCCCACTGCACGGCGGTGGGCAAGGTGTTGCTGTCGGAGCTCGATCAGGCGGGTCTGGACGCCCTGCTGGCGAAGGGTTCCCTGCCGGGCATGACGCCGGACAGCATCACCGACCCGGACCGCCTCCGCGCACATCTCGAACGTGTCCGGGCGGAGAACGTCGCTGTCGACATCGGCGAGTCGGACAGCGCCATGCGCTGCGTCGCCGCGGCGGTCCGAGACCATTCCGGTGCGACAATCGCCGGGATGAGCCTGTCCGCGCCGATCATCCGCTGGACCCCGCAGGCGCACGTGCGGTGGACCGGGCTGGTTCGCGAGGGCGCGGCCGCGCTGTCCGCCCGGATGGGCTACCGGGCCCAGCGTCGATAGCCAAGTTGTCGTTTCGGCCGAAACGGTATCGAAACATTGACACCCGTTGCGGCGTTGCTCTAGCGTCGCGTCCACTCGATGCGGTATCTCGAACTCAGTTCGAAATCTCGAACGGCGGTGGTCCGTGACCCGACCGAACTGGAACACCAGCGCCGCTTACTCGGCCCGGTCGCCGCATGCCTCGTGCCTGTCGTGCCACCCGGCCAGCGACGCCACCAGGGCAACCCCACCAACCCCACCGACGAGTACGCGGACGCATTGATCGATGTCGGCGGCGCACGGTCGTCGCCGGCATCGAGCCACACCTGGAACACGAGGATCGCGGTTTTCGTCAAGCGCGCCTTCGGCGTGCAGCGGCGCGGGAAGATGGAGGAGGCGAATGTCCATGGAGGACAATCCGGCGTGGTCCCGGCGCGGCTTTCTGGGGATGGGGGTGGGGGTGCTCGGCGCGGCAGGTCTGGCCGCGTGCGGGGGCAGCTCCGATTCACCCAGCAAGGTGCAGCCGGACGTTCCGCAGGAGCTGGTCGACGCCGCGGCGTCGATGAAGGGCTCCTCGATGGGGATGCTGTCGCAGAAGCTGTACTCGACGGCGGCGAACGACGCCCTCGACAGCTCGATCAAGAAGTTCGCCGAGACCACCGGAACGAAGATCGAGAACAGCCTGGTCCAGGCCGACGCCGGTGACGTGGTTGCCAAGATCGACGCCGAGGTCAAGGGCGGAGTGGCGCGTGACCTGGCGTTCATGACCGACTCACGGTTCGTCGCACAGTTCCAGGCGCTCGGTGACCTGGAGGACGTGACGGACGTCGTCCAGGCGCTGACCGCCAAGTACGGCGAACCCTGCGCGGAGGCCAAGAACTACTGCGTCTTCGACGGCAAGTGGTTCGCGATCCCGTACCACTTCATCGGGATCGGGTCGTTCCTGCGCAAGGACTGGATGCAGGACAAGGGCATCACTCCCAAGGACATCTACAGTTGGGAGGAGCTGCGGGATCTGTGCCTGGAGATCTCCGATCCGACCAAGCGCCGGTTCGGCTGGGGCATGACGGTGAACCGCTCCGGTGACGGCAACGGCATGATCGAGGCGCTGATCAACGCGTACGGCGGGTCGATCGCCTCCAACGACGGCACGAAGGTCACGTTCGACTCCCCCGAAACGGTGCAGGCGGCGACCTTCCTGGGGGACATCTACACCAATCCCAAGTACAAGCCGATGCTGCCACCGGGGGTGGCCAGCTGGACCGACACCAGCAACAACGAGAACTGGCTCGCCGGCGTCCTCGGCTACACCCGCAACCAGTTCAGCGTCTACGCGGACTCCCGGACCAAGAAGAACCCGGTGCACGCGAACACCCACGTGTTCTCCGACTGCATCGGGCCGGCGACGAACAATCCGCTGCTGCTCGGCCAGTCGCAGGGTTTCGTCGTCTTCAAGGGTGCCAAGAACCCGGCGCTCGCCAAGCTCCTGGCGCAGTACCTGGTCAGCGCGCCCGCGCTGCTCGGGGTGGCGAAGGAAGCGCCCGGCCTGGTGATGCCCGCCTGGCAGAAGGTCTGGGACGCCGACCCGTTCTTCACGAGCGGCGACCCGGCATTCCCCATGCTGCGCAGGATCACCGAACTGAAGCTGCCGCTGAACACGAAGAACGGCCTGACCTTCCCGCAGAAGGCCAGCGCGGGCCAGCAGGCGGTGGGGTCGGCCTACGTCCTCACCGACATGATGCAGCAGATCGTGCAGGGCACGGCACCGGCGCAGGCCGTGACGGCCGCGCACGCGAAGATGGTGCAGATCTTCAACCAGCAGGGGCTGCCGCAGTGAGGTCGGTCCGTCCGGCACGGGTCCCGGCGGCGAGGCTTTCCCCGCCGCCGGGGTCTGGCTCCCTCACGCTGACCCAGCGGCGGCTGGGTCGTGACTGGAAGATGGCGGCGCTGTTCCTGGCACCCATGGCGCTGCTGGTCGGCGGTCTGGTCATCGTGCCGATCGTCCGCTCGATCGTCACCAGCACCACCGAACGGCACGGGCAGGACACCGTGTTCGTCGGCCTGGGCAACTACCTCTCCCTCGTCGGCGACGAGCAGTTCCACACGGGCGTGGTGAACTCGTTCGTCTTCACCGCGTACGCCGAGGTGTTCAAGGTGGTGTTGGGGCTGTCCGCGGCCCTGCTGCTGCACCACCGACGCCGTGGGCGGGCCGTGCTGGCCGGGTTGCTCCTGTTGCCCTGGGTGGTGCCGACAGTGGTCACGGCGTTCAGCTGGCGCGCGCTGCTCGACCCGATCTTCGGCAGCGTCAACATGCTGCTCACCGCTACCGGGATCGGGCCGCTGCTGGCCAGCGCGCACCTTGTCGACAGTTGGCCCGCGGGCTGGCTCTCCGACCCGTCGCTGGCCATGCCGTCGGTGATCCTCGTCAACGTCTGGAAGGGCGTGCCGTTCTTCACCGTGTGTTTCCTCGCGGGGTTGAAGGCCATCCCGGCGGACCTGTACGAGGCGGCGACCATCGACGGCGCCTCGTCGTTGCAGCGCTTCGTCAACGTGACGCTGCCCGGACTGCGCCACGTGATCACCGTGACGGTGACGCTGTCGTCGATCTGGACGTTCAACAACTTCGACCTCATCTGGCTGCTGACGCAGGGCGGTCCGGGCGACGTGACCGCGCCGTACGTGCTCAACGCGTACTCGAAGGCGATCTTGCAGTTGCAGTACGGCGCGGGGGCAGCGGCCACGCTGGTCATGCTGCCGATCATCGGCGGGCTGGTGTTCGTGCTGGTCCGCTTGTTGCGCCAGGACACCACCATCAAACTGCCCCGGCGGCGTCGAGCCGCGCGGTGGATCGGTACGAGGCGGTGGGCCCCGACGGCGCGCAGGGCGCTGCCGTGGGTGGTCGCCGCGGTGGTCACCGGTCTGCTGGCCTGGGCCTCGCCGGAGATCTTCTGGAAGGCGGCGGTGGTCCTCGGGGTGATCCTGCTGGTCGCGGCGGCGGTCGGCCGGGTGGTCTCGACCCTCCAGTCCCGGGGCGGTCGCCGGTCGTCGTCAGTGGTGTCGGGCCTGGGATCCTGGGTCGCACTGGCCGGGTTGCTCATCTTCGTGCTCGGCCCGCTCTACTGGATCGCCGTCACGGCCTTCAAGTCCGAGGGCCAGGTCGTCATGCGCACCGACGACCTGTGGCCGACGCCGTGGACCCTGGAGCAGTTCGGCGCCCTGTTCGACAACCAACCGTTCGGCCGCTGGTATCTCAACACCCTGCTGGTGTCCGCGGCGTCCACGGCGGTGGCGCTGGTCTGCGCCGCCCTGGCGGGGTACGCGCTGGCCCGGCTGCGGTTCCGTGGAGCGCAGGGCTTCACCGTCACGGTGCTGCTCACCTACGTGATGCCGGGCGCGCTGCTGTTCATCCCGCTGTACCAGATGCTCATCGGCGTGCGGCTCACCGACTCGTTGTGGTCTCTGGTGGTGACGTACCCGACGTTCACGCTGCCGTTCGCCACCTGGCTGCTGGTGGGGTACTTCTCGTCGATCCCCGTCGAGCTGGAGGAGGCCGCGCTCGTCGACGGCTGCACCCGCATCCAGGCGTTCGGCCGGGTGGTGCTGCCGCTGGCCAAGCCGGGGCTGCTGGCGGTGGCGCTCTTCACCCTGACCAACGCCTGGAACGAGTTCCTCTTCGCCTTCGTGTTCATCACGAAGGACGAGTACAAGACGCTGCCGGTGGGGATGCAGTCGATGATCGCCGGAGACGTCGTCCCGCAGGGACAACTCGCCGCCGCGTCGCTACTCGTCAGCATCCCGGTGGTGGTCATGTACGCCTTCGGGCAGCGCTTCCTCACCGAAGGGCTCACCGCGGGCGCGGTGAAGGGCTGATCGGGTGAGCCCCGTCGCGGGTGCAGGCGCGACAGGGACTGCCCGAGGTCGGGGTGCTGGCTGAACGTCGCCACGTTGCCCGGCGGGTGACCGCCCGGGTGCTCCGGCAGGCCCGTGCCTGCTGGGCATCCGGGCGCCCGAACGCAGGTGGCCGGTACCCGCGCCCCGTCAGATCATCGCGTTGCCGTTGGCTGACTTCTCGGTGGGGACCACTTCCTGAATGACGTCCCAGTGCTCGACGATGCGCTCGTCCTCAAGCCGGAAGATGTCGACGATGATCACCGGCGTGGGTGCCCAGCCGTGTACGAGGCTGTGCGCCATGACGAGGTCGCCTTCGGCGACGATGCGGTGCGGCTCCCACGTGAAACCCACAAGGGTGGGCACGACGGTGCGGAGGGTTTCCAGCCCGTTGGGAAGTTGGGGACTGTGCTGGACGTACGGCTCCCGCCAGTACCTGTCGACGGCGGTCGTGTCGCCCTCGACGAACAACTCACGCATGGCGGTGAGCACGATCTCCTTGTTACGTGCGGCGTTGTCCACAGTGGGCCGCACCGGCGCGTCGAGCGGGGTGATGGTTCCGCTCATCTGGAAGAAGCCACCGCCGTTGGGCAGCGTCGCGTTGGAGTGCAACGTGCCAGTTACGAAATCTTCCAGGTGGGTGACCGTGGCACCGGACTTCTCGACCCACGAGGTGACGTAGACCCCCGGCCGGACCTCGATCATCTTCGTGGCGACGGTTTCGGTGTACCCGGGCTCGGTGAGGCCGCCGCCGTCGCGAATCGTGAACGTCAGTCGATCGCTGGTTTCGAAGTGCAGCTCGACGACGAGCGCGCCCAGGTCGGCGAGAAACCGGCCACCGATCACGCCACTGCCGTACGGGGTGCTGCTGCCTGTCATGTCAGTCTCCATCGCGTGATTGAACGGTCGCCTGTTGTATGCGTTCCCACAGTCGGCAGCGCCGCCGCTCGCGGGTAGGCGGAACATCGGTCGCAACGCGTAGGTGTCGCGGCCGGTGCCGCGCACACCAGCCAGCCCCCTGCAATTGGTCACTTATTCTGATAGTCAAGATTAGTGACTATAAGGTGCGGCGCCAAGGCAGGTGACAGCAGTCACGTCGCGCGGCCTTCCGGCACCCGCCCGAGCCTTGATCAACTCGGCTTTCAGGAAGTCGCGGTATCAAGAGGCCTTGGACGCCGCGACTTTCATGAAGTCGAGTGGATCACGCGCGCGGGGACGACGCGGCGCGGGGACGACGCGGCGCTCGGACGACGCGGCGCGGCGCGGACTCCACCTGCGGACCAGCGCGGCTCGCCACGGTGACGCCCCGTACGCTCAGGACAGGACGGCGGGCACCGGGGAGACACCATGAGCGATGCGGCATCCGCTGATGTGGGAGTGCTGTCCGCGCACCTGCTGTCCAACTTCGAAGAGCAGCTGTTCTCCCGGTTGACTGCGGCCGGCCATGACCGGCTGCGCCGGCGGCACGGCGCGGTGATGGCCTACCTCGACCTCACCGGCACCCGGGCCAGCGAGCTGGCCGAACGCTCCAGCACCCACAAACAGGTGATCGGCACGCTCGTCGACGAGCTGGAGGCCCTCGGCTACGTCACCCGGCAGCCCGATCCGGACGACCGCCGGGCCAAACTGATCGTCCCGACCGAGCGTGGCCGGCAGCAGATCGCGCTTGCCGACACCCTCGTCGCCGACATCGAACGGGCGTACGCCGAGCGCGTGGGCGCGAAGCGGTTCGCCGCGTTCAAAGAGGTGTTCGCGGAGATCGCGGGCCACCCGTACATCCGCAGCTAGAGGATCGCGCCGCTGACGGTGTCCACATACCACCGCTGGTACCGCTCGATCTCCCATCCGCGTTGCTGGACGAGCCAGTCGAAGTTGCGGACGTCCTGCGCCAACCAGAGGATGTCGGCCACCTGATCGACGCTCAGGTCCGGGCGTACGCCTCCGGTGCCGACGAGTTCGGCGGCGAACATGGACATGCCGCGGCGGCGGTCCTCGACGTTCTTGCGCCAGATCTCGGCGACGTCCGGGTCGGCCGTGGCCGCGCCGGCCAACGCGAGCATCACCTGGGCCTGCCGGGCGTTGACCTCGGCCAGGTGGGCGGCGTAGCGGGCGAGCTTGGCTCGGGGGTCGGCGAGGGCGCGGATCTCGGCGACGAAGGGCCGGTCCGGCAGGGCCACCGGCTCGTCGTCGCCGGCCAGGGTGACGTCGACCAACTGGGAGAGCAGTTGTCGCTTGCTGCCGAACACCGCGTACAGGGTCTGGACCGCGACGCCGGCCTCGACGGCGACGGCGGTCAGCGGTGTGGCCGCGTAGCCGGGGTCGACGAACAGCCGGCCAGCCGCTTGGAGGATCGCTCGCCGAGTCTGTCGGGCCTGCTCCTGTCGCCGGGAAGAGTCATAACGCCGCTTGACAACCACCGCCCGAGTGTAGTGCTCTATTGGATAGAGGCTCACTCTATCGGAGAGGCGGTGGCTATGCCATTCGGTGTGTTGCAGGAGATGCCCGGCGTCAGCGAGGCGGATTACCGGCAGGTGGAGCGACACCTCGGGCCGGACCGGCCGCCGGGCCTCCTCGCCCACGTCGCCGGGCCGACAGAGGACGGCTGGCGGATCATCAACATCTGGCAGGACGAAGTGGCGTTCCGCCGGTTCCAGTCCGAACGGCTGGTCCGGGCCGCAGGCCTGGCGGCCCAGGAGGACGGCTTCGACCCGACGAAGGCGGCGCACTTCCGCTCGATGAGCGTCGACGGCGACGAGATGCCGTTCTGATGGCCGACACCGCCAGCCTGCGGGCCCGCGGCGCCGCCTTCTGGGCGGGAGCGGCGGCTGGCTGGATTCGCCACGCCGATCGGCAGGACGAGGCCGGTCGACCGCTGGGCGCGGCTGCCACAGATCGATTGGCCGCACGACCCGGCGAACGGATCCTCGATGTGGGCTCCGGCTGCGGCGGCACCACGGCCGAGATCGCCGCCGCGGTCGGCGTCACCGGCGCGGCGATCGGTGTCGACATCGACGAGGCCATGGTGGCCGCCGCTCGACGCCGGTTCCCCACCGACGATTACCCGGGCATCCAGTTCCACGTGGCCGACATCGAGACTCTCGACGTCGTGCCGGGTGCCCCGTTCGACGCGGCGTACTCACGAATGACCCTGATGCTGTTGGCGGACCCGACTGCCGGCTGCCGCGCGATCCGGCGATCACTGCGCCCGGGAGGGCGCCTCGCCGCGACCGTCTTCCGCGACAGCGGCGTCAACCCGTGGCTGTCCGCGGCAATGCTCGGCGCCGCACCGCACCTCGGACCGCTACCACCGCTCCCGGTCGGTGACGAGCCCGGTCCGTTCGCGTTCGCCGACCCGGCGCGGCTCGTCCGGATCCTCACCACGGCCGGCTTCACCGCCGTCACGGTCACGCCGTGCGATGTCGCCCTGGAAACCCCGGACGACGCCGACGCCGTGGCCGAATGGCTCGTCGAGGTCGGCCCGGCCGGTGCCCCGTACCGGGCGGCTGCGCCGAGTGCGCGGGCATCCGCCCGGGCGGGGGCCGCCCGGCTGCTCCGTCGGTTCCGCGCACCAGGCGTCGGCTACCGGCTGCCCACCGGCCTCTGGCTCGTCGCCGCGAACTCTGCCGGGGCCGACAACCCAACCGCCACCCACCCACAACCACGTCAGGACGAAACCCGATGAGAACGATGATCCGAACGCTCGCGCCGACCGTCTGCCTGGTGCTGGCCACGACGGCGTGCACCTCGACCCCCGCGCCCGAGCCCGGGGCCGCGGCACCGGAGCGCCCCACAGCGACCGACGGCCCGCCCAGCGCGGCCGGCTCCACTCCGGACGGCGACTCCACGCCGGTGTCGGCGAAGGCGGTGTGCGCCTACCTGGACGGCCAGTTGCCGACCCTGAAGGGGATCGGGTCCGAGACGGGCGTGATGGCCAACCTCACAGTGAACCTCTATTCCTGGTACGAGAAGCAGGGCCCCGTGCCGACCGGCCGTCAGATCGACGACCAGACCCGGCAGGAGTGCCCGACGACCCGGACCGAGGTGCTGAAACTCGCCGGCATGGAGAGCTTCGAGCGGCTGTAGTAACCCCCGATGCGGCCCTCAGCGCTCCAACCGCTTTCCGAACCAGTGATCGGCGTAGTGCTCGGTGTTGTACGGCTCGATCTCCGCATAGCCGGCCGCGCGGTACATGGCGATCGCCTCGGTGAGGTTGCGGTTGGTGTCCAACCGGACGGCGGTCGCGCCGTGGTCGGCGGCGTACCGCTCCAACTCGTTCAGGAGCCGTCGGCCGACGCCGAGCCCGCGCACGGTGTCGGCCACCCAGACGCGTTTGAGTTCGGCGGGACCGTCCGGCTGGAGCTTGACCGCGCCGCAGCCGATCGGTTCGCTGTTGAGGGTGGCGAGCAGGAGCACGCCGGCGGGCGGGACGAGCGCCTCGTCGTGGACCGGGTTGCTCAGTGCGGGGTCGAACCCGTCGTCGAATCGTCGGCCGATCTCCCGGACGTAGGCCCGCAGGCACGCCCGGGCCCGTGGGTCGCCCGGCGGGCACGCCTCGATGACGACCATCGAGGCTATGAGTAGCCGTTCGACCTCCGCCATGGCGGCGACGAGTCGTTGCCGACGGTGCTCGGTGAGTGGTTCGAGGATCGAGGCGGCGAGATCGTCCGACCGCCTGTCGAGATCGGCCCACTGGGCTCGGCCGGCGTCGGTGAGCCTGGCAGTACGGACCCGACCGTCGCCCCCGGGCTGGTCGGCCGACCCCACGGTGACCAGGCCGTCACTCTCCAGGGCGCGCAGGAGTCTGCTCAGGTGGCCGGAGTCCAGGCCGAGCCGGGCCCGGAGCGCGGCGACCTCGGCGCCAGCCGGGCCGATCTCCCAGAGCAGACGCGCCTGCCCGAGAGGGCGCCCCTGGGCCATGTACTCGTCGTCGAGCGCACCCACGCGTTGGGTGACCGTCCGGTTGAACCGCCGCACGGCGGCGACGAGGGCCGAGTCCATATACCTGACTTTAGTCAGTAGATTTGGGTCGACGGTAGGACATGATGCCGGCGTGGTCCAGGACCGCCACCACGAGCACCACCGCCGTGGCGACCGCGCTGACCGCCAGCAGCGGCATCCGCACGACGGCCGCCGCGCCGCCCAGTACGACCAGGGCGCCCACCCGAGGCCAGGACAGCCGCCGGTGGATCGCCAGCGAGAAGAGGACCCGCCCGGCGAGGAACAGCGTCGGCCCGCCCACGATGACCAGGACAGCCTTCATGTCGCCGGTCTCCGTGGGGTGGGCGATGCTCAGTTCCGCCCCGACGGCCGTGACCACGATGCCGGCGATCATCACCAGGTGCAGGTACCCGGCGATGACGCCGAGCCGGGCCGGGGCGTGCTCGATGGCCGAGCCGAGGTGCTGACCGGCGGGCGTCACGTAGAGCAGGCCGATCAGCACGGCGGTGGCGAAGACCAGCAGGAATGCGGCGGTCTCGGCGGGGCCGAGACGGGTGTCGGAGTACGCCAGGCCGGAGACCAGGACCAGCTCACCGAGCGCGATGATCATGATCTGCTGGTAGCGCTCGGCGAAGTGCGCGCCAGCGAGGTGCAACTCCTCCGGCCGGGCGCGACCCATCCTCGGCGTGGGCCAGCCGAGCCGTGGGCCGGACAGGTCGATCGAGAGGGCGAACGCCCAGAGCGCCACCCGCCACTCCGGCAGAAACACGCCGGCCAACCACGGCACTGCGGTAACGCTGTACCAACAGAGGATCCGCAGCGCCCGACGCTGGCGCGGATGCCCGCGCAGCGTCGAGACGGTGATCATGCCCCGGACGAGGTGGACCGCGACGTACGCGCCAGCGAACAGCCCGGCGCGACCGTGCAGGGCCTGCGGGATCGCCACCCCGGCCAGCAGGCTGCCCAGCGTCGCGGCGACCAGCACCGCTCGGATGGTCGGAGTGTCCGGGTCGTACCAGTCGGCGGTCCAGGTGGTGGTCACCCAGATCCACCAGACCCCGACCAACAGCAGGGCGGTACGCAGCGCGCCGCCCACTGTGAGGTCGTGCAGCAGGTGCTCCGCCAACTGGCTGAGGGCGAGCACGAACGCCAGGTCGAAGAAGAGCTCCAGGAACGAGGCGCTCAGCGGCGAGCCACTGTCCCGCAGCAGCCGTTCGGGCCTGCTCGCCATCGGCGCTCCTCCCGCTGGCACGCACGCCCTGCGTCCGTCGTACCACCCGACGCCGACCAGCGGAGGCGGAACCGGGTCAGCCGGCGAATGCCCACCCCGCGACGACGACCCGCCGCCCCCTCGTGTCGTTGATCCGGCTGCGCCCATGGTCGTCGCTGACCACGGTGGGGGCACCGACTCAACGAGGAGGGACGCCGATGACCGTTCAGCGGGAGACGGTGCAGGTCGACCACGACCTTTTCCGCGCCGTGTACGACTCGCCCGCATCGCTGCCCGGTCGGCATCGCTGGACCACCCCGGAATCGGACGTCCGGCGGCTGGAGAAACTGCTCGGCATACCGGCGCGCAGCATCGGCGCTCCGCTCTGGGTCAGCGGCGACGAGCCCGACTGCCCGAAATGCGCCCGCCGGGTCACCTGGTACGACATCGTCTCGTCGGCGCTCTCCGGCCTGCACGACAAGACCATGATCGCCACCGTCATCCTGGGCGAGCGGAAATACGTCAACACCGAGATCCCGGCCGCCATCGCCGGTGTGCGCTGCGCCGACTGCCACACGGCGATCGACGGCCTCCGCAGCTTCAAGTGCCACAACTGGGCGTACGCCTTCGAGGCGCTGGAGGCCGTCCGCGAACGCATGGCCGGTGGCCCCGCGCCAACCTGAGCCAGCCGCGCGGCCCGAACCAGCCGCGCGGTGCCACCGACCCGCCACGTGGCCGCGGACCAGAGCCAGCCGCGCGGGCCAGAGCCAGCCGCGCGGACCAGAGTCCGCCGGCCCGGTTCAGTCGGACGAGCGGCGGGTGGGGCGGCGCCCGGGCGGGGAGGGCGGCTCCGGCCCGGGGTCGGGCACCGGCGGCATCGGCCGGGTGACCGGCTCGGCCCCGGTGACCCGCAGCGGCTCACCGTGGTGCCACAGCTCGACCTCGGCGTCCGGGCCGGCACCGGGCAACTCGTAGCGGGCCTCGGTCGGGGTCAGCGTGACCCGCAGCCGGTGGCCGCGCCAGCGCAGGCTGAACGCCAGCCGGTCGATCCGTCGCGGCAGCCGGGGGTCGAAGGAGAGCACGCCCCGGTCGTCGCGCAGGCCGCCGAAGCCCTGCACCAACGCCAGCCACGCACCGGCCAGCGAGGCCAGGTGCAGCCCGTCGGCGGTCTTGTCGCCCAGGTCCGCCAGGTCCTGTAGGACCGACTCGGCGAACAGGTCGTACGCCAGATCCAGGTGCCCGACCTCGGCGGCCAGCACCGCCTGCGGGGCGGCCGACAGCGACGAGTCGCGGACGGTACGGGCCTCGTAGTAGGCCAGGTTGCGGGCCTTCTCGTCGGCGCTGAACTCGCCGGGACAGAGCTGCATGGCGAGCACCAGGTCGGCCTGCTTGACCACCTGCTTGCGATACAGCTCCAGGTAGGGGAAGTGCAGCAGCAGGGGATAGTCGTCGTCGCCCGTGTTGGCGAAGTCCCACTCGGGCTGGTCGGTGAACCCGGCGGCCTGCTGGTGCACGCCGCGCGCGTGGTCGTACGGGACGAAGGCCGCGTCGGCGGCGGCCCGCCAACCGGCGATCTCGTCACGGTCCACGCCGAGCCGGTCGGCCAGCTCGGGGTGACGCTCGGCGGCGTCCGCCGCGCCCCGCAGGTTGCGCCGGGCCATCAGGTTGGTGAAGACGTTGTCGTCGACAAGCGCGGCGTACTCGTCCGGGCCGGTCACGCCGTGCAGGTGGAAGTGGCCCTCGTCCGACCAGTGCCCGAAGCCGTGCCAGAGCCGGGCCGTCTCCACAAGCAACTCCAGCCCCGCCTCGGCGAGGAACAGCTTGTCGTCGGTGGCGGCCAGATAGCGCAGCACCGCGTCGGCGATGTCGGCGTTGACGTGCAGCGCGGCGGTGCCGGCCGGCCAGTAGCCGGAGCACTCCCGGCCGCCGATGGTCCGCCACGGGAACGTCGCGCCGGTCAACCGCAGCTCCGCGGCCCGTTCGCGGGCCTCGGGCAGGTGGTGGTGCCGCCACCGCAGCGCCGACCGGGCCACCGCCGGTGCCAGGTAGGTGAGCACCGGCAGGACGTAGGTCTCGGTGTCCCAGAGGACGTGCCCGTCGTAGCCGTTGCCGGTCAGACCCTTCGCCGGAATTGTCCGGTCGGCGTCCGGGCGGCCAGCCTGGATCAGGTGGAACATCGCGAACCGGACCGCCTGTTGTAGCTCCGGGTCACCGTCGAGCTGCACGTCGGCGACCTGCCAGGCCGCGTCCAGGGCGGCGCGCTGGTCGGTGAGCAGCGCATCGAAGCCGTCGGCGCGGGCCGCGTCCGCCTCGGCGACGGCCAGGGCGGCCAACTCGTCGGCGGATGTCGCGTCGACAGCCGCCCACTCGTACGCGGCGAACTTCGTCAACCGCAGCCGCTCCCCCTGGTGCAGGCGGCCCGCCACGGTCAGCCGGACCCGATCCGGGGTGCCGTCGCCGGTGGTGGTGACCGTGGTCGGCCCGTCGACCAGATGACTGACCGCGACCGCGACGCGCTGACCGCTGCGTTCGGTGCGGTGCACAAGCACCCCGTCGCGCCCGGCGGCACGGTACGCCTCGGCGGTCAGCGGGTTGTCCGGCACCGAGGCCGCGCGGGGATCGTCCGAGCGTTGCGGCACCGTCTCGTTGGCCAGCAGATCCGAGCAGACCCGCACCTCGACGGGGGCGTCCAGCGGCTCGACCTCGTACCGGACGGCGGCGACCGGGCGGCGCGGCAGGGACACCAACCGGGTGCTGCGGATGCGCACCCCCCGCCCGGCCGGCGAGGTCCACTCGGTCTCCCGACGCAGCACACCGGAGCGCAGGTCGAGCACCTGCTCGTGGTGGCGCAGCGTCCCGGTCCGGATGTCCAGCGGCTCGTCGTCGACCCAGAGCCGGATCAGCGCGGCGTTCGGCGCGCTGATGACTGTGTCGCTGGCCGGTGGAAACGCGTACCCCTCCTCGGGGTAGCTCAGCTCGCGCCGCTCGTGCAGACCGTTGACGCAACTGCCCGGCATCCCGCACGGCACGCCCTCGTCGAGGACACCGCGCCAACCGACCCACCCGTTACCCACCGCGAAGATCGACTCAGTCTCGTCGAGCCGATCCAGGTCGGCCTTCGTACGCCGGATCCGCCAGGCCCGGTCGTCCACCGTCTCGTTGACGGGCGGCGGTTGGTCGGTGGCCGAACTGGTCCGCACAAAGCCTCCCGTGAATGCCGATGTCCGCGACAAGCCAAGCAGAGCCGGCTGAACGAATCCTGGACGAAGGTCAGGAAGTCCAACCGACCTTCGTCGGCTGTGATGCCCACTGCCGTGTTCCTAGGGTGCTCCCAAGGTGAACGAGGTATGAACGTGAGGTGAGGTGAGGTGAGGCATGGCCGCCAACGGCAGCATGGACGTCCCAGAGATCAGTGTTGAGTGGTACCGCGACGTCGTCGACGCCGCCGCCAGCAGCCCCGAGCCGGTGCGATGGTTCGCCGGGCACGCCACCGAGGGGGTGATCCTGTTGCTCGGTGCGCTGCTGCTGATGGCCGCGCTGACCCGCCGGTCCGGCGGTCCGCACGGCCGGGCACTCGCCCTGATCGCACCGCTGCCAGCCCTTCTGGCGTACGTCGGCAGTGAATGGTTCAAGACCGTGGTGGACGAGGATCGCCCCTGTCGGACGGTCGGCCGGGCGATCATCGCGGGCACCTGTCCACCCCCGGGCGACTGGTCGTTTCCGAGCAACCACGCGACGGTGGCCGGCGCGTTGGCGGTGACCACGCTGCTGCTCTCCCGCCGACTCGGTCTGGTCGCGCTGCCCCTGGCCGCGCTGGGCGCCTTCTCCCGGGTCTTCGTGGGCGTGCACTACCCGCACGACGTGATCGCGGGCGTGCTGTTCGGTGCGCTGGTCGCCGTGGTGGCGACCCCGCTGCTGGCCCGCCCGGCCGCCGAGGTGCTACGCCGTCGATCCGACCGCGCCGAGGGCCCGACCCCGAAACTGGCGAGCCGCACCCGCCAGTGACCTCCACGCCGCACAAGGTCACGCTCGATCCTGGTTGTAGTGGCCTCCAACCCGCGCGACACCACTCAATCCTGGACAACGCCGTTGCGTGAGGTGGAACGGCTGTTCGTCAACCAGCACCGCCTCGCCGATCATGGAGTTGTGGTAGGTAACAGAACGACCGTAAAACCCCCAAAGTCGGCACCACAACTCCATGATCGCCAGGCCGGGCCCAACCCGCTCCCTGATCGGGCACTTCCTGTCCCGGGTTGACTCCGGCGGCTACAGCCCTGACGCAACGGTGTTGCGATCCAGGATCGAGCACGATCTTGACGGTGGGCGGCGGGCGGGCGGGCCGGGTCAGGGCAGCAGGAGCGCGCCCACCGTGCCGAGGAGGAGGAACGGGCCGAACGGCAGGTGTGTGCTCCAGCGGGCCCGACGCGTGGCCAACAGGCCGAGACTCACCACGGCGGACAGCCCGAAGGCGAGCAGCAGCCCGAACAGCAGCACCGGCCAGCCGTACCAGCCGAGCAGCGCCCCCACACCCAGCGCCAGCTTGGCGTCACCCAGCCCGAAGCCGCGGTTGCCCAGCAGCACCGTGGTGCTGGCGAAGAACAGCGCCAGCCCCGCGCCGCCGACGGCAGCCCGCACCCACGGCCCCGGCTCGCCAGCGAGGGCGGCGGCGACGCCGAGCAGCAGCCACGTCCCTGCTGCCGCTGGCAGGGTGAGCCGATCCGGCAGCCGGTGCACGGCCAGGTCGACGAGGACCGCCGGGATCGTCCAGCCGAGCCACCAGGCCAGCGCCGGCAGCGCCCCACCCGCTGGGCCGACAAGTGCCAGCAGCAGCACCGCGGTGAGCGCGGCCAGCTCGACAGCGCCCGGCGGTGGGCCGACCCGTGCGCGGCACCGACCGCACCGGGCCGCCGGGCCCAGCGCGGGCCAGGGCCGGGTCAGGCCGACCGGAGCGCCGCAGGCGTCGCAGCCGGTCCGGTTGGGCAGGCCCCGGGGTACGGCGTAGCGCAGCGCGGCCATCCGCATCAGTGGGCTGACCGTGAGGAACGCGAGCACTGTCGAACCCCGGACGTGGGCCTCGGTCGGGGGGCCGGTCAGCGCCATGCCATCGCCCGGGCACCCCGACATCCCGCAGCAGCGGCAAACACGGATAGTGACTGGGCGATCGCTGTGGTGTGGCGGATGGCGCAGAAAGAGACCTCCCCACCGGCCTCCGGAGGGGTGCCTCCGGCGGGATCGGGGGCGGGCACCCCGTCGGGGGCGACAGCTCGCCGATCGGTCCACGACCCTGCCCGGATGCCAGGATGAGACCGCGATGTCCCACTCCCAGGACCGCCGACGAGACGCCGCCGCCCCCGAGCGGCCCGCCGACGCCCGGCCACCGACGATCTTCCGCCGGGCCGCTGCGCTGGACGCGGTGCGGACACCCGCCACCACCACCTGTCATCACGGAAAGTATTCGATTTGATTGCCTCTGTTGCATCGGCGAGCGTCAGCTTATGCTCGCCCCTTGGGTGTGACGCAAGCCTCACCTTCACAATCCGACGACACGGGACCTTGCATTTGTAGAAGATCCGTAACGGTGAATGCAGAGGCGCAATGATCGGCTCCGGATGTGCTGATCCGGGCGCGCTTCCGCATGCCCTGCGACGGTGATCAGTCACCGCGCCGGGCGACCACGAGGAGGCTCGACGGTGCGCGGACGGCAGCTCAGACGAGCGGCAATCTGCCTGCTGGCGGTCGTGGCGGTGGTGCCGGTCACCGCCTGCGCCGGCGGGCCGGAGGCCGTCGAAAGGCCGGCGGCAGCCCAGGACGACGGGCAACCGACGGATCCGGACGTCGAACGGCGCGCTGCCGAAAAGGCGGCACTTGACGCGTACTCCGGTTATCTGGCGGCCTCGCGGGCGGCGGGTGGGCGCAGCGATCCGCGCGCGCCGGAACTGTCCCGATTTCTCGCTGATCCACTTCTGACCCGGGTGCAATTGTCCATTCGCGACGCAAAGGAGCACGGTGCTGTGCGAACCGGGACGTTGAAGTCCGACCCGACCGTGACCGCCGTCAGCCTGGACGCGAACCCGGCCACTGTCGAGATCCAGGACTGCCTGGACATGACCGGCTACCTGTTGGTCTACGCCAAGAACAAGCGCGTGGTGCCCGGCAGCGGGGGCGGTAGGCACCTCTCCACCGCCACGGCGACCCGATATCCCGACGGCCGCTGGCTGATCAACGCCGGCACGCTGCACCGGGACCAGCCATGCTGACCTGGGCAGGAGGGGGCGCTCCGGCGCGTACCCCCCGGGGCGCGACAGCTCGGCGGGCCCTCGCCGGGATCGGGCTCGCGCTCCTCCTGGTGGTCGGCACGACAGTGCCGGCCGCTGCCGCCCGGCGTGCCGGCCCGGGGGCGAGCTGCCCGCCCGACCAGCCCGACTGCAGCGTCTGGGACGACGAACCGGGCAAGCCGGGCGGTCCCGGTGGCGGTGGGGACAACGGCGGCGGAGACGACGACGGTGGCGGTGGCGGCGTCTGCCGGTGGGACGGGCGGACGGTGCCCTGCTACGACGAGTTCAAGGGCTGGTTCGACAGCGGTGACGGCTGCTATTACGAGCTGGCCGAGCCGCAGGACGAGGCACCCGAGGGTCAGCACTGGTACGTGCAGACCTGCAACGGCGGCGCGGACGTGGGCAACATAACAGTGGTGCTGCGTGAGCCGCCGCCCGGCTTCGGCGCACCGCCCAACCCGGAGGAGCTGGCCCGCCGCGCCCTGGCGAAGATCACGCTGAAGCCGGCGCCGCTGGCTGTCGCACCCCGCAAGAAGAACGGCCCCGGCCTGGTCGGCCTGCCGGTGTGGATGTGGTCCGACAAAGAAGCCGCCTACTTCGGCCCGATCTCCGCCGACGAGACCGATCGGGACGTCACGGTCGAGATCACGGCGCAGGTCGACGAGATCGTCTGGGACATGGGCAACGGCGAGCGGGTGTCCTGCCCCGGCGCGGGCACCCCGTACGTCGCGACGGACGACGAGCTTGCCGGCCGCACCTCCCCGACCTGCGGGTACCACAAGGGCTACCAGAAGGCCGGCACCTACGACGTCACCGCCACCACCCACTGGAAGGTGACCTGGAACGGCGGTGGGCAGAGCGGAGAGATCCCGGTGACCCGGAACAGCGGCGTCGTGCAGATCCAGATCAACGAACTCCAGGTGGTGACCCGATGAGTCTCGCGACGCACAACGGGACCGGGTCGGTGGACGCACCGGTCAGCCCGCCCAAGGTGGTCCGGCAGCGTCGGGTCCGCCCGGGGTTGCTCGGTCTCGCCGTACTCCTGATCGCCCTGGGTGGGCTGGGCGCGGCGTTCGCGGTCACCTCGGTCCGGGCCACCGGCAGTTATCTCGCGGTCGCCCGGCAGGTGGAGGTGGGTCGGGAGATCAGCGCCGCCGACCTGGTCACCGTGCAGGTCGCCGGCGGGCAGGGGCTGCGCCCGGTGCCCGCCGGCCGGCTCGACGAGGTGGTCGGCAAGCGGGCCACTGTGAAGCTGGTCCCGGGCACCCTGCTCACCCTGGGGCAGGTCACCGACGACCCGCTGCTCGGCCCCGACCAGCAGCAGATCGCGCTCGGCCTGAAGACCGCCCAGGTGCCGGCCCGGCAACTGCACCCCGGGGACAAGGTCCTGCTGATCAGCACCCCGGACCGCAGCGCCAACGGGGACCCGGCCGCGGCAGGAACCCGGTTCCCGGCCATCGTGATCGACATGGTCAGCCCGGCCAACACCGACAAGGTGCTCTACCTGGCGCTCTCCACCCGGGACGTGCCCGCGGTGGTGGCCCTCATCGCGCAGGCGCGCATCGCCGTCGTGCTGACCGAGGCGGCCTGAGCATGGCGATCATCGCGCTGGTGTCCGCGAAGGGTTCGCCCGGCGTCACGACCTCCGCGCTGGCCTGCACACTGGGCTGGCACCGACGGCTGGTGCTCGCCGAGTGCGACCCGGCCGGGGGGTCGATCCTCGCCGGCTATCTCGGCGGCCAGTTGGACGGCCCCCGCGGCATCGGCGAACTGGCCGTCGGGGAGCTGCGCGACGGCAACCTGGAGACCGCGTTCTGGTCGCAACTTGTCGACCTGGACGCACCCCGCCGGGAGCGGCTGCTGCTGCCCGGGCTCGTCGACCCGACACAGGGTGGCAGCGTCACCCCGCTCTGGCAGCGGTTCGCCGACTACTTCAACACCCTCGACCGCGGCATCCCCGGCTACGACGTGCTCGTCGACTGCGGCCGGCTGCACGTGGCAGCACCACCGTGGCCGGTGCTGCGGGCAGCCTCGGTGGTGCTGCTGGTGACCCGGGCGCAACTGCCGGACCTCTCCGGCACCCGGGCGGTGATCACCGCGATCGAACGGGACTTCGCCGAGCACCGGGTGCCGGCCGGCACCCTGCGACTGTTGTTGGTCGGCGGCGGACACGGGCGAGCCGAGATCAGTCGCGCACTGAAACTGCCGGTGATCGCACGGCTGCCACACGATCCGCGTACCGCCGGGGTGCTCGCCCTGGGCGGGACCGTGCGGACCGGACGGCCGCTGATGCGCGCGGCCGCCGCGTTGGAGGTGCCGATCGGCGCGCTCCTGGAGCGGCGGCAGGCCCGGCTGGCCTGGCCCGTGCGGGAGGGGGTCCCGGATGCGGTTTGAGCCGGTCTCCGCGGATCCTCGCCAACAGCCGCCGGGCGCGACCTCCACCGAGCCGCCGCTTGCCGTGCCGAACGGCCGGCACCACCAGTCCGTGCCGGTGCCGCAGCCGACGCCGACCGCCACGCCACCGCCGGCATCCACGCCCCGGCCCCGGATGGACTTCCAGGTGGTCCGGGAGCTGCGCCGGGAACTCACCGAACGGCTCACCCTCTGGCAGCGCGGCCGGGAGTTCACAGTCGACGAGGAGGACACCGAGCGGGCCCGGCTGGCCGTCATGGTGGTCGCCGCGTACGCGGACTTCGTCCGCCGGGCCGGCACCCCGATGGCCGCCGACGAGGAGCGTCTGCTGCTCGACCAGGTGACCGCCGAGTTGGTGGGGCTCGGTCGGCTTCAGACGCTGCTTGTCGACGACACCATCGAGGAGGTGCACATCCTCGGCTGCGACCAGGTACGCATCGCCCGGCACGGCGGTGGGGTGGACTGGGCCGAACCGATCGCCGACAGCGACGCCGAGTTGGTGGAGATCCTCCAGGCGGCGGCCCGCCGGGCGGGCGCGACCGAGCGGTCCCTGTCCACAGTGAAGCCCACCCTCGACCTGCAACTGCCCGACGGCAGTCGCCTGGCGGCGGTGTTCCTGGTCAGCCACCGCCCGTACGCGGTGATCCGCAAGCACAACACCCTGGACGTGAGCCTCGACGACATCGCGGGCGCCCGGGGTGACCTGGACGAGATGATCGACCCGCTGCTGCGCGACTTCCTCCGCGCGTCGATGCGCGCCGGGTTGAACATCATGGTCGCCGGGCTGGCCGGTGCCGGCAAGACCACGATCATCCGGGCGTTGATGAACGAGATCCCGCCCGACGAGCCGTACGTGCTGTTGGAGGAGAGCCGGGAGTTGCTGCCGGCCCGCCGCCGGGAGCGGCACCGGGCGGTGATGAGCTTCGAGGCCCGGGAGGGGCACGGCGAGCGCGGCTTCGACGGGCGTCCGGCCGGTGAGGTGACAATCGCCGACCTGATCCCGCTGTCGCTGCGGATGGGCGTGTTGCGGATCATCGTGGGTGAGGTGCGGTCCCGGGAGATCGTGCCGATGCTCCAGGCGATGACGACCAGCCGGGGTTCGATGTGCACGATCCACGCCCGCACGGCCGCCGGAGTGGGTGAACGGATCGTCGAGTTGGCGCTGGCGCACGGCCGCGAGATGACTGTCGACCAGGCCCGTCGGATGGCCGGCAACGCCCTCGACCTGATCGTCTACGTCACCGTCGAGGACGAGACCGCCATCGGCGGGCGTAAACACCGGTTCGTCTCGCACGTGGAGGAGGTGATCGGGGCCGGCGAAGCCGGACGGATCACCACCACCACGGTCTTCGGGCCCGGCCCGGACGGTCGGGCGGTCCCCCGGCACCTGCCCGAGCGGGTCCGCGACCAGTTGCTGCGGGTGGGTTACGACGCGCGGCTGCTGACCCGGTGGGTCGAGGCCGGCGCCGGTGCCTGGCGGCGACCCCGGCAGACCCGACTGGCCCGGCGGTGACCTGATGCTGGGCAGCCTTGAGGTGATCGCGGTGGTCTCCGGGGCCGCCTGTGTGGCAGGTCTGCTGTTGGCGGTGGTCGCGCTTGTCGGCACCCGCCGACCCCCCAGGCCACGTCCGGGACGAGGGCAGGGCCTGGGGCGGCTGTGGCGCGGGCCGGGCGCCACCCCGTCCGAGCAGCGGGCCTACCAGGCGCTGCTTGTCGCCGCGCTGGGCGCCGGCGCGTTGGCGTTCCTGCTGACCGGGCTGCCGGTGGTGGGCCTGCTGGTGGCGGTGGCGGTGCCGGGCACCCCGTGGCTGTTCGGGGTGGGCAAGGCCGAGCAGCGGGCGATCGCCCGAATCGAGGCGGTGGGTGAGTGGACCCGCCGGCTCAAGGACGTCTCCGGCACCGGGCAGGGCCTCCAACAGTCCATCATCGGCACGATCGGCAGCGTGCCACCGGGCATCGAGGACGAGGTGCGACTGCTCGCCGCTCGTCTCCAGGCCGGCTGGTTGGCCCGGTCCGCGCTGCTGGCGTTCGCCGACGAGATCGCCGACCCGGTCGGTGACCAGGTGGTGGCGGCGCTGATCCTGCACCTCTCCGACCGGGGCGAGCGGCTGGGTGACGTGCTCGGCTCGATCGCCGGCGCGGCATCGGCGGAGGTGGCCACCCGTCGGGAGATCGAGGCCAAGCGGACGCAACCCCGGTTCGCGGTCCGCTTCCTCACCGGGATGACCCTGGCCACCCTGGCGTACGGGCTGCTCAACGCCGAGTACATCAGGCCGTACGGCACGCCTGTGGGTCAGGTGGTGATGGCCGCCCTCGGCGCGGCCTTCATCGGCCTGCTGGCCTGGGTGCGGTCGATGAGCCAGCCGCGGCGGCCGTCGCGGTTCCTGCCGGCGCCCGATCCCGCCGAGGTGATCGCATGAACATGATCGTGAACTGGCCGTTGGTCGTCGCGGTCTGTGGTGGTGGCGGGGTCGGGTTGGGCGTGTTCCTGGTGGTCCGGGAGTTGGCGCCGGCGACCCCGGCGCTCGGTCCGGCGCTGCGCCGGCTGCACCAGCCGCCCGGCACCGGTCGCGCCACCACTCCCGCCTCCCGGCGACTGGAGTCGCTGAGCGGGTTGTCCCGCTGGCTGCGCCCGCCGCACCGGGCGCTCGCCCTGATCGGCCAGACCCCCGAGCAGTACGCGCTGTCGGTGCTGCTCTCCGCACTGATCGGGCTGGCCACGCCGACAGTGCTCGGGGTGGCGCTGCTGGTGCTCGGCGTGTCGTTCCCGCTCGTCGTGCCGGTGCTCGGCAGCCTCGGTCTGGCGCTGATCGGCGGGCTGCTGGCACACCGGGCCGTGCTGACCAAGGCCGAGGCCGCCCGGGAGGAGTTCCGTGCGGCAGTCTGCACCTACCTCGACCTGGTGGCGTTGCAGCTCTCCGCCGCGCACGGGCCGGTGCAGTCGCTGGAACGCGCCGCGGCGGTCTGCGACGGCTGGGTGTTCGACAGGCTCCAGGAGTCGCTGCGGATCGCCCAGATGCAGATGCACGCGCCCTGGGACGAGCTGCGCGACCTCGCCGACAAGATCGGCATTCCCGAGCTGGGCGATGTCGGCGCGATCATGCGCTCCTCCGGCAGCGAGGGGGCACAGGTGCACGAGACCCTGCGCAGCCGGGCCGACTCGCTCCGCGACCAGATCCGCACCGACAACCTCGCCCGCGCCGAGGGGGTGACCAGCCGACTCGACATCCCCGGCGCACTGCTCGTCTTCGTGCTGCTCGGCTTCGTCCTCTATCCGTTCATCGCCCGTGTCTGAAAGCCCTCCCCCTGAAGGAGTACCGCCATGTCCATCCTCAGCTACCTGCACGTCGTGCTGACGACGCGCCTGGCCGAGCTGCGCCGCGACGGTGAACGCGGTGACAGCCCGGTGCCCACCGCGGTGATCATCGCCGGTCTGGTCGCCGTGGCCATCGCCGTCACCGCCCTGGCCCTGACCAAGGCCAACAACTGGATGACAAACATCCCGAACCACCCGAACGGCGGCACAGGTCCGGTTACGGGCCAGTAGCCGGAATGCGTCGAGCCGCGTTTCCCAGGTGGCGCCGGGTGCTCACCGCCACCCGGCGCCGACTCGCGGGCGGCGACCGGGAGCGGGGCGCCAATCCGGTGGAGTTGGCCGTGCTGATGCCGCTGATCATGGTGCTGCTCTTCGCCTCGGTCCAGGTCGCGGCCGTCTTCCTCGCCCGCTCGACCGCGTTGCACGCCGCGCAGAGTGGCGTCAACGCGCAACGGCCGTACCAGGCGCCCGACGGTGCCGGCGTGGACAGCGCGACCCGCTTCCTCCAGGCCGCCGGCGGCTGGTTGGCGGGCTGGGACGAGGCCGACCCGACCTGCGTGATCATCGACGAGGTCGAGGTCATCTGCACGGTGAGCGGCAGATCCCTGTCGGTGGTGCCGGGCGTGGACTTCGCGGTGCGGCAGACCGCCCACGGGACGGTGGAGAGGGTGACCGAGCCGTGAAGCACACCACCGAGCGGGGCTCGGTCTCCATCGAGGTGGCGGTGCTCGCGCCCGCCTTCATCGCGCTGATGGTGCTGGCCGGCGTCGTCGGGCGTACCGCGGTGGCGGCCGAGGCGATCGACGCCGCGGCACACGACGCCGCCCGCGCCGCGTCGATCTCCCGGGACTCGGCCACGGCCCGGACAGCGGCGCTGGAGGCCGTCCAGGATCAACTGGACTGGCGCGGGTTGGCCTGCGCCAACGAACCGAACCCGGAACTCACCGGCTCGGTGGCTGGTCAGTCGACCAGCTTCGACGACGCCTTCAGCAGCGTGGTCGGTGCGGACGCCACTGTGACGGTGACGGTGGTCTGCCTGGTGTCGCTCCAGGACATCGCCCTCGGCTTCCTGCCCGGGATGCCGAGCGAGAAGCGGGTGAGCGCGACGTTCACCTCCCCACTGGACCGCTACCGGGGCCGGGAATGACAGCGACCACCCGCCGCCGCCTCTCGGGCGACCACGGCCGGGTCAGCATCTTCCTGGCGGTGGCGATGATCGGCGTACTGGCCATCGTGGGTCTCTCCTTCGACGGCGCCGGCCAGCTACGCACCCTGCAACGTGCCGAGAACCTGGCCGCCGAGGCCGCCCGCGCCGGTGGTCAGGCCATCGATCGGGCGACCGCGATCGATGGCGGCGTGCCACGGATCGACGAGACCGAGGCGATCGCGGCGGTCGCCAACTACCTGGCCGCCGCCACCGGCACCAGCGGCCACACAGTGAGCTTCCCCGAGGTCGCCGGGGAAACCCTGATCCGGGTCACCGTCACGATCACCTACAACCGCTCGATGGTCGGGCCGTTCGTCGGGGACAAGACGGTCACCGTCACCGGCGAGGCGACCGCGCGGGCCGTCACCGCAGCAAGACCGTAGGAAGGAAGGCAGTCATGCCCGTATCGGGTGGGTCCGTCGTACGACGGACCGGACGGATCCTCACCGGCTTGGGCGCGCTGGCCGTGCTGTGTGCGCTGCTGGTCGGCGCACCGATCGCGCTGCTGGCCTTCGCGGGCAACCCCCTGCCTGATCACCTTCCCACCATCGCCGAGATCGGCACCACGCTGACCAGCCGGGACGACGGCCAACTCTTCCTGCGGGCACTGGCGGTGGCCGGCTGGTTCGGCTGGGCCACGTTCGCCTTCTCCGTCCTCGTCGAGTTGGGGGCGCAGAGTCTGCGCCGTCCGGCGCCGAAGCTGCCCGGGATGAGTCGCCAGCAGAAGGCCGCCGCCGCGCTCGTCGGCTCGGTCGCGCTGATCCTCGCCGCCAGTCCGGCCGCCGCCAGCGCCGCGGCGGTGTACGGCACCCCGGCGTACGCGAGCACGAACGCACCGGCCACCGTCACCCTTGCCGCACCGACCCGCGCGGGCGCCACGCCGGACACGGCAGCCCCGCTGGCGCGGGGCGGGCTGGCGGGCAGGGCCGCCACACCCGGCGGCTCGACAGCCCACGACGAGCCCGCCCCGGTGTACCGGGTGGCGCGGGGCGACTACCTCGGCGAGGTGGCCGAGCGTTACCTGGACGAGTTCGGCGACTACCGACAGCTCGCCAAGCTCAACAAGCTCGACGACCCGGACCGGATCCGCCCCGGCCAGTTGCTTCGACTGCCCGCGGAGGCCGCCGACCAGGGTGCCCGGCAGCACGCCACAGGTCGGCTCGTCGACCGGCCCGCGACGCCGAAGCCACAGGCGCCCCGGCCGGCGCCCGAACGGGTCGCACCGCAACAGCCGGCCCCGCCGCCCCCCAGCGATACGGAGGCTGGCCAGCCACCGGCGATGACCGTCGGCGCGGCCCGAGCCGGCACCGAGGACCGGGTGAATCGGCCCCTCGCCGTCTCCGCCGTTCTCGCCGTGGCGAGCATCGTCGGCGCTCAGATCGGCGCCGTGTTGGGGCTGCGCCGCCGCCCGGCCACCGCCGGAGCGGCTCTCGCCTCCTCCCGTACGCCCCGGGGCGGTGCGGGCCGGAGCGCCGGCCGGGCCGGCGGGAGCACGAGCCGGGGTGCCGAACGTGCGGGTCGCACCAGCGGGCCCCGGCGGACCGGTTCCGGGTCGGCGGGAAGCGGTGCCGCCTGGGCTGCCAGCCGGGCGGCCGCAGCCGCCGAAGCGCCGGCGACACGCCACGGAGGCACGGCATCGACGGGTGGTGGCACGGCATCTCGCGACGGCGGTGCCGCACCGAACGGCAGTGGAATGGCACCGCCCGGCAGTGGAACGGCGCACGCCGGTGGGTCGGGTTGGGGTGCCGACGACTGTTGGGTTGGCGGCAGCGCGGAGGGCGGCTTCTTCGACGGCGGGCACGACGGGGGCTCCGCACCGGACGGGCCATCGGTCGGCCGACACCGACGCGGTTGATCCGTTCGCCCGTTCCGGCGCGTACCGCCTCAAGGTAGGCGGGTCTGGAGCACGCCGTTCTGGATCCGGGTGGGCAGGATCTGCTGGTCGTTGCCGGAGGGTCCCTGCATGACCTCGCCGCCGTTGAGCCGGAACGCGCTGCCGTGCCACGGGCAGACCACGCAGGCGTGGCCGTCGATCTCCTGGACCTCGCCCTCGCCGAGCGGCCCGCTCTGGTGCGGGCACCGCTCCAACATCACTGTCACCTCGTCACCGTGCCGGTAGAGGATCACCGAGATGTCGTCGTCCACCTCTCGGGTGATCAGGGTGCGCTGCGGCAACGTGGCCATGTCGGCAAGCGAGTGCCAGCCGTCGGTCATCCGGTGCAACTCGGAGACGCTCTGGTTGACCTGCGCCCCCTGCTTGTACGCGAGGTGACCCCCGATGTACGCCCCGAGACTCACTGTGGAGAGCCCGAGGAAGCCGAGTGCGCGGCCGACGCCGTGCCGACCGGTCAGCCGCGCGGCCAGCGAGCCGGCGTAGAGCGTCATGCCGACGGTGTTGGCGGCGGCGTGCACGAGGCCGACGCGGCGCTGGTCCCGGGCGAGTGCCGCCCAGTCGTTGAGCCCGGCGATCGCCGCCGGCAGCGCGCTGACGGTGCCCAGGCCGACAAGCACTGTGGCGGGTCGACGTTGGCCGGGCATCAGGTCCAGCACGGCGGCGCTGATCCACGCGCCGACCGGCACCTGCACCATCGCCGGGTGCAGCGGATGCCCGAGGGTCACCCCGTGCAGCAGGTCGCGCAGCCGGCGCGGACGCAGCGTCCCCAGGACGACCCTCTGCAACCGGTCTCCCGCGCGGTCCAGCCGGGAGTCCTGCTCAACTTTCGTCAAAAGTGCTCGCACGAGTACCGACTTCCCGGCGATCGCCGTCGCAAACCGGTCGGCGGGAACAAACCTGCCGCGCCACCCACCGCGCCGATCTTGCACTTTCTGCCTCGACAATTCGCGGTAAAACCGCTAAACGGCGACCGAAAGTGCAAGATCGACGGGGATTGTGGGGTGCGGGTGGGGCGGGCATGCTGGCGGGATGGGTGTGCGGGTGACGCGGGTTGGGGCGGTTTGCACAATTGTCTTGGACCGGGCGGACGTTCGGAATGCTGTGGACGGACCTACGGCTCGGGCGCTCGCCGACGCTTTTCGGGCCTTTGAGGCAGACCCTGACGCTTCGGTGGCCGTGCTCTGGGGGGCCGGTGGCACGTTCTGCTCCGGGGCCGATCTCAGGGCCCTCGGCACACCGAGCGGCAACCGGGTCGAGCCGGAGGGGGACGGCCCGATGGGCCCGACCCGGATGACGCTCAGCAAACCGGTGATCGCGGCGATCTCCGGGTACGCGGTGGCGGGTGGGCTCGAGTTGGCGCTCTGGTGCGACCTGCGGGTCGCCGAGTCCGACGCGACGCTCGGGGTGTTCTGCCGTCGCTGGGGAGTGCCGCTGATCGACGGCGGCACCGTGCGGTTGCCCCGGTTGATCGGCGAGAGCCGGGCCATGGATCTGATCCTCACCGGCCGGCCGGTGCCGGCGGATGAGGCGTACTCGATGGGGTTGGTCAATCGGTTGGTGCCACCCGGCCAGGCACGGGCCGCGGCCGAGGAACTGGCGGCGGCGATCGCCCGGCACCCGCAGAGCTGCCTGCGCAACGATCGGGCGGCGGTCCTGGCGGGCGGCGGGCTGCCCGAGCCGGAGGCGCTGGCGACCGAGCTGGCGTACGGGATGGATTCGCTCGCCACGGACGCGGCAGCCGGCGCGGCCCGGTTCGTCGCGGGCGAGGGCCGACACGGCGCGACGCCGCCGGGAGGGGTACACCCCCCGACGGCGTCGGCTACCGGTTAGCTCAGTTGCGGTTGATGGTGAAGGTCGACGTGGTGTTGCGGATGTCCACCGCGTTGTTCGTCAGTCGCAGGTTGTTGAAGGTGACCGAGCCGACCGCCGGGCCCTGACCGGGTTCCGGCATCTCGTTGGCCCAGACCGCGAAGCCCGACTTGGCGTCGAACGCGTCACCGCTCTTGCGGGCACCGCTGATCGAGATGTTGGTGAAGACGGTGTCGGTGATCGGGTTCTCCGGCTGCGAGCCGTTGTACTTGGTCTGGAACATGATTCCCGAGTACGTCGGATCGACGATGTCCACGTCGGACACCCGGATGCCGCGGAACTCCTTCGAGGCGGAGAAGACCCAGATCGCGGGGAATGTCTGCGAGCCCCAGAAATGCCCACCCGCCCGGATCAGCGAGATGTTCTGGAACTGGGTCGGTGGGCTGGCTCCGAACCCGATGAACGGATAGCCGAAGTCCAGCGAGCTGATGGTGATCCCGGAGTACGTCAACATGTCCGCGATGTAGAGGTTACGGAAGATGTTGTTGTAGCCGCCGTAGACCGCCAGCCCGGCCGCCCGCCAGGTCAGCGTGGCGGTGAGGTTCTCGAACACGTTGCCGTTGTTGCCAGTCGACGCGCCCTGGTCGGTGGCCGAGAAGAGGGCGAACGCGTCGTCGCCGTTCGACCGGCCCTCGGTGTTGGTGATCAGGTTGTTGGTGCTGCCGTTGGTCAGGTTCACCCCGTCGGCGAAGGTGTTGCGGAAGCGGCTGTTCTTGATGGTCAACCCGCTGACGCTCACCCCCCAGTACGCGCAGACGGTGTGCTCGACCCAGACGCTGTCCAACGTCATGTTGTCGACGTCCTTCAGCTCACCCCAGACCTTGCCCGGCCCGTCGATGCGGTTGGTGTAGTTGCCGAAGAAGGCCAGGTGCGAGAAGGACGACCCGCTGGCCGACGACTCCACCCGGAAGCCCGCGTCGGTGTTCTGCTGACCGGTCGGCGTCTGGAAGCGGGTGTACCACATGCCCGCGCCGGTCACCGTTATCGGCTTGCCGTACACCTGAAGCTTCTGCGCCGTCTCGTAGGTGCCGGCCGGCAGGTAGACGCCGATCAGGTTGCCGGTGGTGTCCATCCGGACCGCGTCCAGGGCGTTCTGCACGTCCTGGTGGCTGAAGCCGGACGGCACCCGGTAACGGGACGGGTCCGGGTTCGCTCGCGGTGCGACAAGCTCCAGGTTGATGAAGTCGATCGCGTACGTGGTGGTGTTGGCCGGGTCCTTCTGGAGCCGGATCTTGCTGCCGGCCGGGATCGTCGAGTTCAGCATCACGTTCGCCTCGTCGTACAGGTGGCGAGGCGGTCCGGCGCTGGGCGAGTCACTCGGGCTGGCCTCCGCACCGTAGAGCCAGATGTGCTTGGAGGTCAGGTTGATCGGCTTGTGCAGGGTGCCGTTGACGTAGATGTTCAGCGTCGAGTCGATGCCACCGCCACCCGGCGCGTCCGGGATGGAGAAGCGGGTGACAAGGGTGTTGGTCGCCGCCCGGGTGGTCCACTCGACGTACGAGCCGGTGCTGTTCAGAGTCACCGCCCGGCGTCCGGACGCCTCACCGCCGAGGTTGCCGATCTCCCGGTTCGGCCCGACCTGCCCGGCACCGCCGCCGGTCGTGCCGTCCTCGGCCTCGTACATGTCGTAGCCCAGGTTGGCGCCGCGCCCCACGAAGAGCGGACGGTCGCTGGTGTTGTTCGTCTGCTTGACCGGCAGCTCGTTGCCGTCCACGGCGAGCACCACCCGGACCGTGTACTTGCCGTTCGCGGCGGTCCAGGTGCCCAGGTTGACCGGGCCGACCGTCGCGCCGGCGTTGATCACCCCGGAGTACGAGCCGGTCAGCGTACGGACCACGGTGCCGGATTCGTTGAGCACGCTCAGGGTGATGCCGTGCGAGCCGGACGCGGACGCCTGGTTGCCGGCGTTGCGGATCGACACCGAGAAGGTGACGGTGCTGCCCGGCGGCGGGTTGCCCGGTGACCAGTCGACCGCCGAGGCGACAAGGTCGGAGCTGGCGACCGCGCCGACCACCAGCGGGCTGGGGTTGGTGTAGCTGTTGTTGGTGTCGTCGGACTCGACGACGGTGTTCGACTCGTCGACCTTCGCGCTGAGCGGGTAGCTGCCCGCGTCCCGGGTGCCGATGCTGGCGCTGACAGTGGTCGAGGCGCCGGCCGCGAGGCCGCCCACCGACGCGGTGCCGACCCGCGTGGAGCCCAGGTAGAAGTTGACGTTCGTCGCGCCGGACGCCGTCGAGCCCGCGTTGCGGACTGTCGCGGAGACCGTGATGGTGCTGGTCTCCACCGGTGCGGACGGGCTGTACGACATGCCGGTCACGGTCAGGTCCGGGTTCGGCGCGGGGGTGCCGAAGACCTGGAACTCGGCCACCTGCCCGGCCGGTGCGCCGGTGTTCGAGGCGATCGAGAGCCGGACGTCGGCCGCCGCGCCGGAGACCGGGATGGTCACCGTGTTGCCGCTGCCCGGGTTGAATGTGTAGTTCGCCGCGCCGACCAGGGTGGTGAAGCTCGACGAGCCCTGGTCCCGGCCGAGCACCGTGATGTTCTGGGTACGCGTACCCCACGCCGAGTCCGGGTTGAGCTTCACGACGACCTGGCTGAGGCTGGCGTTCGCGCCGAGCTGCACGGTCAGCGTGCTCGGGTTGCCGTTGCCCTCCCAGTAGGTGGCCACGTTGTTGTCGTTGGCGTTGGTGGCCACGAACGTGTGCACGTATCCGGAGGCGGTGATCGGCTTGCCGGCCGCCAGGTTGCTCCCGGTGGGCGGGTTGCCGGTGCCGGTCCGGGTCACCGTGTTGCTGTTCGCCGACTGGTTGCCGGCCGCGTCCCTGGCCCGCACGTAGTACGAGACGGTGGCGCTGTCCGACTGGCTGTCGGTGTAGGCAAGCGTCGAGCCGCCGACGCTGCCGCGCAGCGTGCCGCCCGCGTACACGTCGTAGCCGGTGACCCCGACGTTGTCGGAGGACGCCGACCAGGTGAGCCGGATCTGTCCGCTGGCCGGCTGGGTGTACGCCAGGTTGCCCGGGACGCTCGGCGCCTGGGTGTCGGTGCCGCCGCTGGCGCCGTAGACCTCGACCTCGGAGAGCTGCGCGGCCGGCCAGCCGGTGTTGCCGGTGACCTGCACCCGTACGTAGCGGGTGCTGGCGGCGGTGAAGCTGACGGTGGCGGTGTTGCCGCTGCTCGGGTTGAAGGTGTAGCCGGCGGACGCCTTCAGGGTGCTGAAGGACGAGCCGTTTGTGGAGCCCAGCACCGCCAGCGTCTGGGTACGGGTCTGCCAGTCGGCCGAGGGTGGCAGCTTGAGCACCACCCGGTCGACGCTGACCGTGGCGCCCAGGTCCGCCTGGATCCACTGCGGGAACGCGTTGTTGGCGCTCTCCCAGTAGGTCGACGCGTTGCCGTCGTTGGCGTTGCTCGCCACGTAGTTCTGGTTGTAGCTGCTGGCGGTCATTGTCGCCGAGAGCCCGGCGAGCATCGCCACGCGCGCGGCGGCGGCGGACGGGTCGGCCGCCGGTGCCGCGGTCGCCGCGGGGGTGACGACCGGGGCGGTGGCGAGGAGCATCCCGGCGAGTGCGCCGGCGAGGAGCCGCCGGCCGCGGGTGCGGGGGACGGGATTGGACGCGCCGCTTCGCGGCGTGCCTCGTCTGGTGCCGTTACTGGACATGGGGTCGCTACACCTCTTTCGGGGGTGGGGTGCGGGTGCGTTGCCCGGCGACGGGTGCAGGGGTACGCCCGTCGTGCCGCGACAGGTGGGGGACGGTGCGGTTGGGGGACGGGTCGGCGGGCCGGGGCCGCGTCGCCCCGGACCGCCCGGACCGGGTGGCCCCCGCCCTGGGCGGACGGGGGCACCCGGGTCAGCTGGAGTAGACCTCGAACTCGCTGAGCTGACCGGCCGGCCAGCCGCTGTTGCCGGTGACGGTCAGCCGCAGGTACCGCTGGCTGGTCGCCGTGAAGGTCACGGTGACGGTGTTGCCGCTGGCCGGGTTGAACGTGTAGCCGGCGGACGCCTTCAGCGTGCTGAAGGACAAGCCGTTTGTGGAGCCGAGCACCGCCAGCGTCTGCGTACGCGTCTGCCAGGCCGAGGACGGTGGGAGTTTCAGGACGACCCGGGACACTGTCCGGTTGGCGCCCAGGTCCACGGTCAGCGACTGCGGGAAGGCGTTGTTGGCGCTCTCCCAGTAGGTGTTCGCGTTGCCGTCCACCGCGTTGGGGGCGGCGTACACGTCGGAGTGGCTGGTTTCGGTGATCGACCGCCCGGCCGCCAAATTGCCGCTGGGCGGCGTGGTCGGCGGCGGCGTGGTGGGTGCCCCGGTGGTGGGTGCCGGACTGGTCGGCGGCGGCGTGGTGGGTCCGCCGCCCCACCGCGGATCCGGCCACGGGCCGCAGTACGGGGTCGACGTGTACCAGCCGGAGTTGCCGGAACCCTGGGTGATCTGGAAGCCGCCGCCCACGCAGTTGTGCATCGGGTTGCTCTGCGCGATGTTGGTGGCCCGCACGTTGGTGAAGGACACCTGGCTGGGTGCCTGCACCTGGAGCGCGTACGTGCCGGCGCCGTCGATCCGTACGTTGCTGAGGTTGATGCCGCTGGTCTGGCCCTCGATCCAGTGCAGCGCCGCGTACGAGCTGTCCAGGATGTCGGTGTCGGTGATGTTGATGGTGGCCTGCTGGAACGACTCGTTGAGGGCGGAGAACCAGATCGCCCCGACGCCGAAGTTCCAGTTGTAGTCCGAGTTGCCGTTGCGGATCAACGTGTTCCGGGCGATCGTCCAGGTGCCCCGGACCGCGGTGTCGCCCTGCACACCCGGGTAGCGGTTGGCCACGTGGATGCCGCCGCCGTTGGTCAGCGAGTCGGCGGTCACGTTGTCGGAGATCGTGATGTCCCGACCGCCGTAGCTGACCAGGTGGTTCGCCAGCAGGGTCACGCCGATGGTGTTGTGCGTGAACGAGTTCTTGACGTTCGGCACGCTCTGCGCCCACATCGCCAGGGCGTCGTCGCCGGTGTTGCGGACGAACGTGTTGGTCACCGTCGAGTTGGTGACGCCGGTGTGGAAGTTCACCCCGTCCGCGGTCTGGTCCAGGATCCGGCTGTTGCGGATGGTGAAGTTGTCCATCGGGCCGTCCATCCACGCCCCGACCTTTGTGTTCTCCAGCCACAGGTTGTCGACCACCGAGTTGGTCATCGCCCCGCCCAGGGCGTTGACCTGGTCGTCGTCGATCCGCTCGCGGATGTCGCCGATGATGGCGAAGTCCCGCAGCGTGACGTTGCGGCTCGGCCCGTTCGCCTCGTGCGCGCGGACCGGGCCGGTGTAGCCGCCACCGGGGACGTACTTGCCGTAGATGCCGACCGACCTGTTCCGGTCGGTGGGGTGCCGGCCGCCGAGCACCGAGTACCAGGGGCCGGCACCGCGCACTGTCACCCCGTCGACCACCACGTGGTCCCAGAGGGTGAAGGTGCCGGTCGGGATCCAGACGGCCCGACCCTGGGCCTTGCCGGCGTCGACGGCCGCCTGGAACTTGGCTGTCGAGTCGGTCGCGCCGCTCGGGTCGGCGCCGAAGTCGGTGACCACGTCGAGCACGCCGGACGGCTTGCTGATCGCCGGTGCGACAAGCTCGAAGTCGGCCAGGTCGATGGTGAACGTGGGCGACTGGGCGGTGGAGGAGACCTGGAACCGGATCTTCGTGCCGGCCGGCTGGGTGCTGCCGAACATCGCCCGGGTCTCGTCGTAGAAGTGGTGCGGGTTGGTGTCACCCGGGTTGTTGTTGAACGGGTATCCGCCGTAGTACCAGCCGTACCGTGAGGTCACCGGGACCGACTTCAGCAGCGACCCGTTGGCCCGCAGGTCGATGGCGGCGTCCCGGCCGGTCCCGGACGGGCTGTCCGGCAGGCTGTAGCGGAAGGTGACAGCGTTGGCCGGCGCGGTGAGGGTGAACTCGACGTACTCGCCGACGGCGTCGAGGGTGACCGCCTCCCGGCCGGACGCCTCGGACGGCAGCGTGCCGTAGCGCCGGTCCGGGCCGATCTTCGAGCCGTTGTGGGCAGCCTCCTCCGCCTCCTGCTCGACGAACGGGACGGTGGCGCCCCGGCCGGAAATGTCGAAGGGTGACAACCCGGCCGCCGAGGCCGGAGTGGCAGTGCCAGTGATCGCGAGGGCGGTCAACGAGGTGGCGGCGAGCAGGGTGGCGGCGATGGCGGCCAACCCTGCCCGGGTCGGGTGTCGAAGGTGGTGCGGGGTGCCGGTGGTGTGGTTGGCCATGAGCTGCGCTCTCCCTTTCGTCAGGCAGGCCAGATCCCCCCGTGTCGGTGCGGTGTCACAAGTTCCCCTCGGTCCTCCTTTCCTCGGGTGAGGTGGCGCCGGCGGCCGGGACGAGCCGCCGGCACCACCGCGAGCAGGGTCAGGTCGGGTCGGGTCCGTCCGCCGATCCGGTGGTACGCAGCCAGACCGCCGTGTCCGACGGCAGCAACCCGTCGTCGAGTGGCCCGCTGGCCAGCAGCAACTCCCCCTCGGCCGGTATCGGCACCGGGGTGTCGGAGAGGTTGACCAGGCAGGTGAAGCCACCGCCACGGCTGAACGCGAGCACCCCGTCCGGTGCGGGCAGCCAGGTCAACTCGCCGTCACCGAGCGCCGGGTCGGCCTTTCGGGCCTGGATCGCCGCCCGGTACAGCTCCAGCATCGAGGCGGAGTCGCCGGTCTGCGCGCTGGCGGTCCGGTCCTTCCAGTCGGCCGGCTGGGGCAGCCAGGGCGCCGCGGCACCGGCGGGACTGAACTCGAACGGTGGTTCGTCACCAGCCCACGGCAGGGGTACGCGGCAGCCGTCCCGGCCCGGGTCGATCCGACCGGACCGTTCCCACATCGGGTCCTGGCGCAACGCGTACGGAATGTCCTCGACCTCGTAGAGGCCCAACTCCTCGCCCTGGTAGACGTAGGCGGCACCGGGCAGCGCCAGCGAGAGCAGCGCGGCGGCGCGGGCCCGGCGGGTGCCCAACTCCAGGTCGGTGGGGGTCCCCTCGCGCTTGGCGGCGAAGCTGAACCGGGTGTCGGCCCGACCGTAGCGGGTGACGTGCCGGGTGACGTCGTGGTTCGAGAGCACCCAGGTGGCCGGCGCGCCGACCGGCGCGTGTGCGCTCAGCGTCCCGTCGATGCTCTCCCGCAGCGCCGCGGCGTCCCACGCGCAGCCGAGGAAGTCGAAGTTGAACGCGGCGTGCAACTCGTCCGGGCGCAGGTAGTTGGCGAAGCGCTGCCGGTCCGGCAGCCACACCTCACCGATGAGGGCCCGATCGGCGTACTCGTCGGCGACCCGACGCCAGCCCCGGTAGATCTCGTGCACCCCGTCGAGGTCGTGGAACGGGTGTGGCTGGTCCGGGTGGACCTCGGGCAACGTCCCGTCCTTGACCAGCAGCCCGGCCGAGTCGATCCGGATGCCGTCCACGCCCCGGTCGAACCAGAACCGCAGGATGTCCTCGAATTCCGCCCGCACCCGCGGGTGGTCCCAGTTGAAGTCCGGCTGCTGCGGGGCGAACAGGTGCAGGTACCAGTCGCCGGGGGTGCCGTCCGGGTTGGTGGTGCGGGTCCAGGTCTCGCCGCCGAACTCGCCGATCCAGTCGGTGGGCCGCTGGTCGCCGTTCGGGCCCCGGCCGGGCCGGAACCAGAACAGGTCCCGTTCCGGCGCGCCGGGCCCGCCGGCGAGCGCCGCCTGGAACCAGGGGTGCGCGTCGGAGCAGTGGTTCGGCACCACGTCGACGATGCTCCGGATGCCCAGCGCGTGGGCCTCGGCGATCAGCGCCTCCGCCTCGGCCAGGCTGCCGAAGACCGGGTCGATGTCGCGGTAGTCGGACACGTCGTAGCCGGCGTCGGCCATCGGCGAGGGATACCAGGGGCTGAACCAGATCGCGTCGACGCCGAGCGCGGACAGGTGGTTCAGCCGGGACCGGATGCCGGCGATGTCACCGATGCCGTCGCCGTTACCGTCGGCGAAGCTCCGGGGATACACCTGGTAGATCACGGCTCCACGCCACCACGGACTTCTGTCAGCTGTGGACACGAGCACCTGCTTTCTGCGTCAGTACGTCGGCGGGTCAGCCGGACCTGGATATGTGTCGGGCGAACTGTCGTTGTTCGCCGCGCGGGAGGATGCGCTGGTGGCTATCCCTTGATGCTGCCCGTGGTCAGACCGGACATGATGTTCCGCTGGAAGATCAGGAAGACGATAACCGTCGGAATCGCGGCGATGACCGACGCGGCGATCACCACGTTCATGGGCGTACCACCCGCGAAGGAGTAGATGCCGACGCTGACCGTCCGGGTCTCCGGCGAGGGCATGACCAGCTTCGGCCAGAGGAAGTCCTTCCAGACCGCCGTCATGGCCAGAATCGCGACGACGCCGAGGATCGGGCGGGACATCGGCAGGATGATCGACCAGAGGGTACGCAGTGGCGTCGCCCCGTCCACCAGGGCGGCCGCCATCAACTCCTCCGGAATCGAGTCGAAGAACCGCTTCAACAAGAAGATGTTGAATGCGTTCGCCACCAGCGGCAGCCAGATCGCGAACGGCGAGTCCAGCAGGTTGATGTGCACGATCGGCAGGTCGATCACCGTCACGTACTGCGGGACGATGAGAACCATCGCCGGAATCATCAGCGTCCCCAGCATCAGCGCGAGGATCACGTTGCCGAAGATCGGCCTCAGCTTGGACAACGAGTACGCGGCAGCCGCGTCCAGGACGAGTTGGAACAGCACCGCGCCGATCGCGTAGTAGAACGTGTTGAACAGCAGCTTGGCGAGTTCCAGGTTGTTCCAGGCGTCGATGTAGTTCTGCGGCTGGGGGTCCTTCGGGAACAGCGTCGGTGGGGTCTGCGCGATCTCCTGGCCGGATTTGAGCGCGCCGGTCACCATCCAGTAGAGCGGGCCGAGGAAGACGAGCGTGAACCCCGCCACGACGACCACCAGCAGCGTCCAGTAGATGACCCTGCCGCGCCCCCGGCTGAGCTGGGCCTGGGAAATGAGGGTCCGGGTGCCGGATTCCTGTGCCATTCCTCGCCGTCCTAGTCCTGTTTCGCACTCAGCCGCAGGTACACGGCGGAGAAGCCGGCCAGCACCACGAGCATGATCACGCCCAGTGCGGCGGCGCCGTTGAGGTCGTTCTGGAAGAACCCGTGCTGGTAGATCAGGTACGCCACAGTGGTCGCGGAGTCCTCCGCGCCCGCACCGTTGGCGAGGATCAGCGGCTCGATGAAGAGCTGCATCGTGGCGACGATCTGGATCATCGCCAGGAGCGCGAGGATCAGCCGGGTCTGCGGGATCGTCACGTGCCGGATGCGCTTCCAGATGCCCGCGCCGTCCAGCTCGGCCGCCTCGTACAGCTCGCCGGGGATGCTCTGCAACGACGCCAGGTAGATGAGCACCGCGCCGCCCATGTTCATCCAGGTCGAGGCGATCACCATGGCCGGCATCGTCATCTCGGGCGACTGCATCCACTGCGAGGTGGGCAGGTGCAGCGCCTTCAGGACCGCGTTGAAGAGCCCTGCCTCGCTGGGGTCGTACGCGTAGAACTTGAAGAGGTACAGCGCCGAGGCCGGCGGCAGCATCACCGGCAGGTAGACCAGGATCCGCAGGTAACCCTTGGCGTGCCGGAACTCGTTGAGCAGGACCGCCACGAAGAACGGCACCGCGTACCCGAGGACGAGCGCGAGCGCCGTGAAGTAGAGCGTGTTCTGCCAGGCCGGCCAGAAGCTCGGGTCGGCGAGCAGGCGGGAGTAGTTGTCCCAACCCACCCAGGTGGTCTCGCCGCGCCGGGTCCGCTGGAAGCTCATGACGATGCCGCGGACCATCGGGTACCAGGAGAAGACGACGAAGCAGAGGACCGCGCCGATCAGGAACGCGTGCCCGGTTAGGTTGTCCCGTACCTTGCGGCCGAGGCTGGTGCGCTGCGGCCCCGCCGAGTACGGCGACGGCGGGCGGCCCGGTTTCCTGGGGGTCTCCGGGACGGTGGTGATCGCCAAGGCAACTCCTGGGTGAGTCGGTGACGTCGACGATGTGGCGCGGAAGGTGTGGGGGCCGGTCGGCGTCCCGGCCCCCACACGACCGGTCAGCTCTCCGCGGCGAGGAGCTGGTTGACCTTCTCCTCGGCGGTCTTGAGCAGCGCGTCGATGTTCGCGTTCGGGTTGGTCAGCACACCGGACATCGCGGCGTCGAGCACCGCGTAGACCGCCTGCGCGTTGCGCGGCTCACCCTTGATCGGCACCGGGGTGGCCTCGAAGAGCGCGAAGTTCGCCGTGTCGACGTTCGCGTTCGCCTTGCGCAGCTCCAGCTCCTGCTTCTGCGCCTCGCTGCCGTTGGCGAAGAGCAGCGGCTGGGGCAGGCCCACCGGGTAGTTCTGCGGCTTGGCCCGGACGTAGTCGAACTGACCCTTGCCCGGCGTCAGCTTCTGGTACGCGATCCACTTCATGCCGGCCTTGACCTGCTCGGGGGTCAGGTCCTTCTTGAAGAAGTAGCCCTCGCCACCACCGAGCGTCCCCTTCGCCGGGCCGTCCTGGCCGGGCAGCGGGCTCATCGCCCAGTCCTGGAACTTGCCCTGGAACTGGCTGACGATGGCCTGGGTAGCGTCCGGTGCGCCGATGAACATGCCGACCTTGCCCGCGCCGGCGTTCGTCAGCAGGTCGCCCCACTGCAACAGCTGACGGGAGCCCATGCTGTTGTCGCCGTACCGCATGTCCTTGATGTTCTGGAGGACCTGCTTGCCCTGGGCGTTGTTGAAGTCGGCCTTCTTGCCGTCCTCGGTCAGCATGCGGCCACCCTGCGAGTAGAGCAGGGAGGTGAAGTGCCAGCCGCCGGTGTTGCCGGCGCTGTACTCCGAGTAGCCCGCGACGCCGTTGCCGAGTGCGGAGATCTTCTTGGCGGCGGCCCGGACGTCGGCCCAGGTCTTCGGTGGGTTGTTGACGTCGAGCCCGGCCTTCTGGAACAGGGCCTTGTTGTAGACCAGGCCCATCGAGTAGTTCTTCACCGGTACGGCGTACAGCTTGCCGCCGTCGCTGAAGACCTCCTTGAGCGCCGGGTCGACGCTGTCCCAGGTAGGGATCGTGTCCTTGTTGGCGTACTGGGTGATGTCCATCGCCTGGCCCGAGTCCAGCACCTGCTGGAGGTCGGTCATGTAGCCGTAGAACACGTCGGTCACGGTGCCGCCGGCGAGGCGCGCGGTGAAGTCCGGCGGGTTGTTGCACTGCTCGCCGACGCTCACGCTCTTGACGACGATGTCCGGGTTCTGCCGCTGGAACTCGGCGACGTCGTCGTTCCAGTTCTTCAACAGCTCTTTCTGGGCACCGACCGGCTGGCAGTCGACAGTGATGGTGACCTTGCCGCCGGCGGTCGTGTCCTTGTCGTCGCTCTTCGTGGAGCACGCCGTGAGGCTGAGCCCCAGGCCGGCCACGAGCGCGACCGCCGCAGCCTTTCGGTAGTGCGGTACGGACATCTGTCCATCCCTTCGGGAACGGGTGACTCCAATGACCTTCGCTGATCTGCGGTGATACGACCTGACGCCCAGTAGCTGCGTCGGAGCCAGGTGTGAGTGGAGTCACTGTAGCGAGGGAGACTCATTTCGGCAAGGTATCGACCCTGTTCCGAAAGGACGCGACGTGATTACGGCAGATGTTTGCAAAGCCGTGAAAGCAGACCTGTTTGTTGGTTTTTGATCCCTTTTGGCGTGTCATTCGGACAGGTCTATGCCGCCGGCCTTGCGCAGCAACGAAAACGGCCGCCGACCGCGTGGAGCGGTCGCCGGCCGAAGCGTCGGGTGAGGCGGTCGCCACGCGACCGGGAGCGGTCGATCAGCGACCGGGAGCGGTCGTCAGCGACCGGGAGCGGTCGTCAGCGACCGGGAGCGGTCGTCAGCGACCGGGAGCGGTCGTCAGCGACCGGGAGCGGTCGTCAGGCCGGGAGCGGTCGTCAGGCCGGGAGCGGTCGTCAGGCCGGGAGCGGTCGTCAGCGGCCGGGGGCGGGAGCTGTCGAGCCGCGGACCACCAGCTCGGGCTCAAACAGCAACTCGTCGTGCAACACGCCGGCGCCTTCGATCTGGGTGACCAGCAGATCGACGGCGGCCTGCCCCATCGTCTCGATCGGCTGCCGCACCGTGGTCAACGGCGGGTCGGTGCACGTCATGAACGCGGAGTCGTCGAAGCCCACCACCGACACGTCGGCCGGCACCGAGCGACCCAACCGCCGGGCCGCACGGATCGTGCCCAGCGCCAGGACGTCGCTGGCGCAGATGATGCCTGTCACGCCCCGCTCGACAAGTTTCGTCGCGGCCACCCGCGCACCCTCCATCGAGAAGCTGGACCGCTCGACACACTCGGCGTCGGCCTCGTCCCAGCCGGCGGCCTGGATCATCGCGTCCAACTTGCGACGGGACGGCACGTGGCCCTCCGGGCCGAGCACCATCCCGATCCGTTCGTGCCCGAGCGAGCGCAGGTGCCCGTACGCCTGCTCCACCGCGACCGCGTCATCGGTGGAGACCCGGGGGAAGCCCAACTCGTCGACGCCCGCGTTGACGAGCACGACGGGAAGGCCCCGGTCGGTCAGGCGACGGTAGTGGTCGTGCCGGGCGTCGGCGAGCGCGTACGAGCCACCAGCGAAGATCACCCCGGAGACCTGATGGTCGAGGAGCATCTCCACGTAGTCCATCTCGGACACGCCGCCGATGGTCCGGGCGCACAGAGCCGGGGTGTAGCCACGCTGGGCGAGGGTCCCGGTGACGACCTCGGCCAACGCCGGGAAGATCGGGTTCTGCAACTCGGGCAACACCAGTCCGACCAGCCGGGCGCGTTCGCCACGCAGCTTGGTCGGCCGCTCGTAACCCAGCACGTCGAGTGCGGTCAACACGGCGGTGCGGGTCGCCTCGGAAACCCCGTCACGGCCGTTGAGCACCCGGCTGACAGTGGCCTCGCTGACGCCCGCCTTCTTGGCAACTTCAGTCAACCGCTTGGTCACAGCCGCAATCGTACGTCACCACAATGAAAGAAATGAACAGCAAAATGCCCAGCGTTTGCCGGCTAGCTGCCGCATTCTTCCCATCCGGCCCCATTCCGGGGCGCGGAGTCGGGCCCGGGGCGGCGTCCGCGACTCATTCCGCAGCCCAAAATCGGGCCCCGGGGCGGTGTCCACGCCCCCTCGACACCAGGTCGTGCCGCCCGAGCCTTGATCGACTCGACTTTCAGGAAGTCGCGGTATCGAGAGGCCCCGGACACCGCGACTTTCATGAAGCCGAGTGGATCAAGCGCGGCGCGGACGGCGCGGACGGCCCGGCGCGGACGTCAGGACAGGTCGCCCAGTGCGGCCTCGATGGCCCGGTGGAAGGTCGGGTACGCGTAGATCATGTGGCGGAGCTGACTCAGCGGCACCGCCGCGTGCACCGCCACCACCAGCGCGGAGAGCACCTCGCCGCCGGCCGGGCCGACCGATGTCGCGCCGATCAGCACGCCCTGGTCGGCGTCCGCGACGAGCTTGATGAACCCGTCGTCGCCGACCTGGTGGATCCAACCCCGGGTGGAGCTGCCGAGCTTCGTGAAGCCGACCTGCACGTTGATGCCGCGTTCGCGGGCCTGCCGTTCGGTGAGCCCGACCGCTCCCACCTCGGGATCGGTGAAGGTCACCCGGGGCAGGGCGCGGTAGTCGGCTCGGGGGACGGTGCCGGCCGACCCGCTCGACCCGCTGGCGGCCAGTGAGCTGGACGCCCCCATCGCGCCACCGACCACGCTGGACGTGCCGCTGGCGTCCGCCCCCGCCCTCGTCTGCCGGGCGAGGGCCAGGATGTCCGCGATCACGATTCCCGCCTGGTACATGGCGATGTGGGTGAAGGCGCCCTCACCGGTCAGGTCGCCGACCGCCCAGACCCGGTCGGTGACGTGCAACCGGTCGTCGACGGACAGGTAACGCTGGTTGGCGTCCACGCCGATCGTGTCCAACCCCAACTCTTCCAGGTGCGCCTTGCGCCCGGTCACCACCAGCAGCCGGTCGGCGGTGAACTCCGCCCCGCCGCCACCGCGCAGGACGAACCGGTTGCCGTCGTGGTCGACACGCTCGGCGCGTACCCCGGTGTGGATCTCCACGCCGTCGGCGCGCAGCGCCGCGGCGGCGACGTCGGACGCCTCCGGCTCCTCGACGGCCAGCACCCGGTCGAGTGCCTCCACGACGGTGACCCGCACTCCGAAGCGGGCGAAGACCTGGGCCAGCTCCAGGCCGATCGCGCCGCCGCCGAGCACCAGCAGCGACTCCGGCAGTTGGTCGGCCTCGATCGCCTGGTGGTTGGTCCAGTACGGGGTGTCGGCGAGGCCGTCGATCGGCGGCACCGACGGGCGGGTGCCGGTGCCCAACACGACCCCGTAGCGGGCCTGGAAGACCTGGTCACCGACCCGGACCCGGGCCGGGCCGTCGAAGCGGCCACTGCCGCGCACGAGCCGGCCGCCCTTGCCGGTGAACCGCTCCGCCGCGACAGTGTCGTCCCAGGTGTCGGTGGCCTCCTCGCGGATCCGCTTGGCCACGGCTGCCCAGTCCGGTTGGACCTGCGCCGTCCCGGCCAGCCCATCGACCCGGCGGGCCTCGGCGAGCGCGTTGGCGGCCCTGATCATCATCTTGCTCGGGATGCAGCCCCAGTACGGGCACTCCCCGCCCACCAGGTCCCGCTCGATGCCGACGACGCTCAGGCCGGCCTCGGCGAGCCGCCCGGCGACCTCCTCGCCGCCGACCCCGAGCCCCACCACGACCACATCCACCAGCTCCGGCTCTGCCACCGGAACAGCATCCCCCAGCGACACCACAGCAACCACCGGGGTCCGGAGAAAAGTCGACACGCTCACCCCTGCCGGCCCCTTACGGTGGCGGGATGCACGCACGCTTCGCTCCGGTCCGGGACTGCTTCCACGACCTGCTCACCTCCGGTCGGGAGACCGGCGCCGCCCTGGTCATCTGGTACGACGGCCAGCCGGTCGTCGACCTGGTCGGCGGGACCCGGGCCGCCGCCGAGCCGTGGCGGCCGGACACGCTCGTCAACGTCTACTCGGCCGGCAAGCCGGTGGCCGCGCTCTGCCTGCTGATGCTCGTCGACCGGGGGCACGTCGACCTCGACGCGTCCGTCGACAGGTACTGGCCGGAGTTCCGCACCCCCGCCACAGTGCGCCAGGTGTTGTCGCACACCGCCGGGCTGCCGGCCTTTCCGGTGCCCCGACCCGCCGCCGCGATCGCCGACTGGGCGCTGCTCGCCGGCGACCTGGCCGCCGCCGACCCTGAGTGGTCGCCGGGCTCGGTGGCCGGCGAGCACGCCTGGACCTACGGGCACCTGGTGGGCGAGTTGGTTCGCCGGGTCGACGGGCGGTCGGTGGGCCGGTTCCTCGCCGAGGAGATCGCCGACCGGTGGCAGCTCGACCTGGCGTTCGGGCTGACCGAGGCGGACCAGCGACGCTGCGCCGACCTGCGCTACGGCGACCCGGGGTGGCCGAGTCGGAAGCTCGGCGAGCCGGGCTCACTGCGGGCGCGTGCGATGGGCAATCCGGCCGGCGGGCTGGACCTCGCCGTGTTGAACAGTTCGCTCTGGCGGGGTGCCGAGATGCCGGCGGTCAACCTGCACGCCAGCGCGGCCGGCCTGGCCCGGCTCTACGCCGGCGTGCTGGCCGGCGGCGTCCTGGACGGCGTCCGGCTGTTCAGCCCGGAACTGGTGGCCGAGACGACCCGGGTCCAGTACGACGGGCCGGACCTGCTGCTGAACCGCCAGGTCCAGTGGACGCTGGGCATGCAGCGGGAGCCGGACGGCAGCTGGGGCATGGGCGGCCTCGGCGGCAGCGGCGGGTGGGCCGACCCGGAACGCGGCTACGCCTGTGCGTACGCCACAGCCCGGCTGGACGAACACGACCGGGTCAACGAGCTGGCCGAGGTGTTGCACTCGGTGCTCTGATCAGCGCAGCCAGACGGGTTCGGTGCCCGGCACCGAGAGGGGCGGTGGATAGTCGGGCGCCTCGGGCAGTTTCCACGGTTGGTGGATCGCCTTGCCTCGCACTCCCGCCAGCTCCGGCACCCACCGGCGTACGTAGTCGCCGGCCGGGTCGTACCGTTCGGCCTGCCGGACGGGGTTGAACCTCCGGTACGGCTTGGTGTCGTTGCCGGTGCCGGCGACCCACTGCCAGTTGCCGGAGTTGTTGGCCACGTCCCCGTCCAGCAGCCAGCGGAAGAAGACTCCGACACCGCCCCGCCAGTCCTGCCCGAGCGACTTGGTCAGGAAGCCGGCGGTGATCAACCGGGCCCGGTTGTGCATCCAGCCCTGCGTCCGCAGCTGCCGCATCCCGGCGTCGACGATCGGCACCCCGGTCCGCCCCTCGGCCCAGGCCGCCAACGCGTCGTCGTCGTAGCGCCACCGCTCGGTGGCGCCCCGCTGGTACGCCGCTGTCGAGATCTCCGGGAAGGCGGCGGTGACCTGGTAGTAGAAGTCCCGCCAGCAGATCTGCCGGACGAACGGCCCGGACCGGTCCCCGGCGCGGTTGGCCACCGCGAGTGGGGACACGCAGCCGAAGCGCAGGTACGGGCTGAGTCGGGAGGTGTCGTCACCGGCCATGTCGTCGTGCTGGTCGGCGTACCGGTCCAGGTCCGGCAGCCAGTCGGTGAGCCGCTGCCGGGCGACCCGCTCACCGCCGACCGCCGCGTCCGGCGAGTCCCCGGCCGGCGGCTTCGGCAGGCTGCCCACGCGCACACCGCCGGGCAGCGTCACCCGGCGCGGCGGGGCCAACTCCTCGCGCCACCGGCTGCCCGCCCAGGCCCGGTGGTAGGGGCTGAACACCCGGTAGTGGTCACCGCCGCCACCGGGCCGCAGGGCGCCCGGCTCGACCACTGTCAACCCGGGAAACAGTCGCAGGTGCAGCCGGTGCCGCTCGCACTCGGCGCGCAGTCGCCGCTCCCGCCGGCGGGCGTAGTGGCTGACGTCGGCGGAGAGGGCGACGGCGGTGGCACCGACCTCGCCGGCCAGCCGGATCGTCTCGGCCACCGGGTCACCGTGACGCACCACCAGGTCGCCGCCCCGCTCGCGCAGCTCGGCGCGCAGGTCGGCGAGGGCCTGGTGCAGGAACCGGGTGCGGTTGGCCGACCGGTCGGCCAGCTCCGGGTCGAGCACGTACAGCGGGACCACCCGGTCGAAGGCCGCGCAGGTGGTGGCCAGCGCCGGGTGGTCGTGCACCCGCAGGTCGCGGGTGAGGAGCACGATCGCGGTGCCCGCGGTCACCGGGTCTCCGGACCGACAGTCGGCCCGGGGATGGTGACCGGCGTACCGGTCGAGGTGAGCAGCGCCCGTCCGGCCACCGCCAGCCGTCGCCGCTGCGGCACCACGGCACGCCGGACGAAGACGTCGAAGTCCTGCGCGGCGACCTCGTCGAGGATGCCGCCGTAGACGGCGTACGCGGTGCGCATGCAGGCCTGCGAGGCCGGCGCCAGCATGGTGATGCCCGGTGCGGCAGCCGCGTAGTGCGCCTGGGCGCGGGTCACCTCGTACTCGATCAGCTCGCGGATGCGGGGTGTGCCGCGGCCCCGCGTGCGGGCCTCGATCAGCTCGTCGCGGGTGACTCCGAACTTCGCCAGGTCCTCGTCGGGCAGGTAGGTGCGGCCCCGGTCGAGATCCTCCGCGACGTCCCGGATGAAGTTGGTGAGTTGGAAGGCGAACCCGAGCTGCCGGGCCGGCTCCCGCGCCGCCGCCGGGTCGGAGCTGCCCAGGATCGGCAACATCATCGTGCCGATGACCGCCGCCGAACCCTCCATGTAGTCGAGCAGGTGGTCGTAGGTCGGGTACGCCGTGACTGTCAGATCCATCGCCATGCTCTTCAGAAACGACGCAAAGTCGTCCCGGTCGAGATCGAAGACCGCGATCGTGTGCAGCACGGCAGGCAGCAGCGGGTCGTCGACCGGCGCACCGCGCAGACCAGCCACGAACTGGCTGGCCCAGTCGTCCAGGCGGGCGGCCCGCTCGGCTGGCGGCAGGTCCTCGGTGCGATCGACGATCTCGTCCGCGTACCTGGTGAACCCGTAGAGGGCGTGCACATGTCGCCGTTTCCATGCGGGCAGCAGCCGGGTGGCGAGATAGTAGGTGCGGCCGTGACGTTTGTGCAGCTCACGACACCTGTCGTAGGCAGCGGTGAGATCTGTGTCCACCGGCCCTCCTCATTTATCGACGCACCAATCGACGCAACTCGCAGCCTAGGGTACGCTCAGCCGCATGGCCAACGACGCGGTTGCGGGCAATGCGACCCGCGTGGCGGCGGCAGTCCCGGTCGACCGGGACGACCCGGTCGGCGCCGTTCTGGCCGCGTACACCCATGAGCTGGTCGCGGCGGTCGACGAGGCCCTGACCACCTTCCTCACCGCCGAGGTCGACGCCCTCGCCGAGATCGACGCGTCGATGGGCAGCTTCGCCGCCTCCGCGCGGGAGGCCGTCCTGGTCGGCGGCAAGCGGATCCGGCCGACGTTCGCCTACTGGGGCTGGCGCGGGGCGATCGGCGGCGTCGAGGCACTGCCGCCAGTGCTGCCGGCGCTGGCCGCGCTGGAGTTGCTGCACACCTTCGCCCTGGTGCACGACGACGTGATGGACGCCTCCACCACCCGTCGCGGCCGGCCCACCGCACACGTCGCGCTCGCCGAGCAGCACATCGCGGCCGGCCACCGTGGTGATCCCGGGCGGTTCGGGGAGGCCGTCGCCATCCTCATCGGCGACCTCTGCATGGTCTGGGCCGACCGGTTGCTGGCGCACGCCACGGTGCCAGCGGCCCGACTGTTCGAGGTTCGCCGCTGCTACGACCAGATGCGGGTGGAGACGGTCGCCGGGCAGTATCTGGACGTGCTCGGCGAGAACGACCCGGCCAACTGGTCTGTCGACCGGGCGCTGCGGGTGGCCCACTACAAGACCGCCAGCTACACCGTCCAGCGACCGCTGCTGTTCGGTGCCTGCCTGGCCGGGGTGCCCGCCGACGACCCGCTGGTCTCCGCGTACACCCGTTATGGCCTGGCCGTCGGCGAGGCCTTCCAGCTCCGCGACGACCTGCTCGGCGTCTACGGCGACCCGGCCGCCACCGGCAAGCCCGCCGGTGACGACCTTCGCAGCGGCAAGCCGACCACGCTGTTCGTGCTGGCTCGGGAGTTGGCCACGCCGGCACAACTGCGGGCGTTGGAGCGGCCCGGTGACACACCTGTCGACCGGCTCGCCGAGCTGGTGGCCGACACCGGCGCGGTGGCCCGGGTGGAGTGGATGATCGCCGAGCGGGTGAGCGACGCGCTCGCCGCGCTCGCCGCCGCACCAGTGGACCGCACGGCGCGGACCGCGCTGACCGGGCTGGCCACCGCCGCGACCGACCGGCGGGCCTGATGAGCGATTCTCTCAAGGAGGTGGTCACGTGCGGACGGTGACAGGACGGACGGACCGGGTGGTGGTCGTCGGGGCCGGCCTGGGCGGGCTCGCCTGCGCGCTGCACCTGGCCGGCACCGGGCGACAGGTCACAGTGCTGGAGCGCGAGCCGGTGCCCGGCGGGCGAGCCGGCCGGCTCGCCGTGGACGGTTACGAGTTCGACACCGGCCCGACAGTGCTCACCATGCCCGACCTGATCGCCGAGGCACTCGGCGCGGTCGGTGAGGAGTTGCACGACTGGCTCGACCTGACCCCCCTCGATCCGGCCTACCGGGCCTACTACCCGGACGGTTCGACGCTGGACGTGCTCACCGACACCACCCGGATGGCAGCCGAGATCTCCCGGGTCTGCGGGCCGCGCGAGGCCGACGGTTACCTGCGCTTCGTCGAGTACGCGCGAGAGCTGTGGCGGCTGGAGCGGGCCGACTTCATCGAGCGCAACCTGGACGCGCCGACCGACCTGATCACCGGCAACCTCCTCAAGCTGCTCAGCGGCGGGGCCTTCCGACGGCTCCAGACGAAGATCAACCAATTCTTCCGCGACCCGCGTACCCAGCGGATCTTCTCCTTCCAGGCGATGTACGCCGGCCTCGCACCGCACGACGCCCTCGCCATCTACGCGGTCATCGCGTACCTCGACTCGGTGGCCGGGGTCTACTTCCCGCGCGGGGGCATCCACGCGGTCTCCAAGGCCATGGCGGGTGCCGCCGAGAAGCACGGCGTGCAGATCCGGTACGACACGACGGTGACCCGGGTGGAGACGGCGCACGGCCGTGCCACGGGTGTGCTCACCGCCGACGGCGAACTGGTGCGGGCGGATGTCGTGGTGCTCAACCCCGACCTGCCTGTCGCCTACCGGGACCTGCTGCCCGCCGCGCCACGACGCCGGCTCACCTACTCCCCGTCGTGCGTCGTTCTGCACGTCGGCTCCCGACAGGCCTATGCGAAGATCGCCCATCACAACATCCATTTCGGACGCGCGTGGAAGGGCACCTTCGATGAGGTCATCCGGCGGGGCGAGCTGATGACCGACCCGTCACTGTTGGTGACCAACCCGAGCCGGACCGACCCCTCGGTGGCCCCACCCGACCGGCACACCTACTACGTGCTCGCCCCGGTGCCCAACCTGCATCGGGCGCCGTTCGAGTGGCGCGGCGACCTGACCCAGCGCTACGGCGACCAACTGATCGGCACCCTGGAGGAGCGCGGCTACGTCGGCTTCGGTGCCGGGGTCGAGGTGCTGCGGGCGATCACCCCAGCCGAGTGGGAGGAGCAGGGGATGGCCGCCGGCACCCCCTTCGCCGCCGCGCACACCCTCTTCCAGACCGGCCCGTTCCGCCCGTCGAACCTGCATCGCGACCTGCCGAACGTGGTCTTCGTAGGCTCCGGCACCCAGCCCGGGGTGGGTGTGCCGATGGTGCTCATCTCCGGCAAGCTCGCCGCCGGCCGGATCAGTGGAGAGGGTCGATGAGCAGCCGCGAGGAGCACCTTGTCGAATTGGTCGACGATGCCGGCACGGCCCACGGCGAGATGACCGTCGCCGACGCACACCAACCCCCGGGGCACCTGCACCGGGCCTTCTCGGTGCTGCTTGTCGACCCGGACGGCCAGGTGCTGCTCCAACGCCGGGCCGCCGTCAAGACCCGGTTCCCGCTGCGCTGGGCCAACTCCTGCTGCGGGCACCCCCGGCCCGGCGAGTCCCTCGCCGAGGCGGCCAACCGGCGGCTACGCGAGGAGTTGGGCGCGGGCCCGGTCGAGCTGACCGAGGTCGGCGTCTACGTCTACTACGCCGAGGATCCGGCCACCGGCCGGGTCGAATTCGAGTACGACCACGTACTGCGGGGTGACTTCCTGCCCGCGGCCCCGCTCCTGCCGGACCCGGACGAGGTCGCCGAGTTGCGCTGGGCCGACCCCACCGCGCTCGAAGCCGAGTTGGACCTCGACCCCCGGTCGTACGCGCCCTGGCTGGGCGGGGTGGTGAACCGGCTACTGCACCCCTCGGGCGCCACGTCGGGCGCATCCGATCCGGCCGTGACCCCGTCCGGATCGTCGGCGGATGACACGGCGGAGCGGTCGGGTGGTCGATGAGGCGCTGAGCGCGGGGGCTGTCGCACGCCGGCTGGGGGTCGCGGTGACGACCCTGCGCACCTGGCACCAGCGCTACGGGCTCGGGCCCAGCGAACACATCCCCGGCCACCACCGCCGGTACACGCCCAAGGACCTGGCCCGCCTCGAGATCATGCGCCGGCTCACCGCCGACGGGGTGAGCCCCGCCGAGGCCGCCCGCTGGGCCCGCCAGGCACCCGATCCGACGCCCACCGACACCGTCGCCCCCACTCGGCTCCGCCGGCCCGGCCGGGACGGCGGTGGAACCATCCCGGTGGGCCGCGCCGGCCCGGCAGCCCGCGGGTTGGCCCGGGCCGCCATGCGGCTGGACGCGGCGGCGGTCAGCGAGACGATCGCGCACGCCCTGGCCGCCAACGGAGTCGTCGCCACCTGGGAGAGCCTGCTGCGCCCGGTCCTCACCGGCATCGGCGAACGCCACGCCGCCACCGCCGGCCTGATCGAGGTGGAACATCTGGTGTCCCGCTGCGTCTCGGAGTCCCTCGCGGCAGCCAGTCGGGCCAAGGTTCCCACCGGGCCGGCCCGCATCCTGCTCTCCTGCGCCGACGAGGAGCAGCACACCCTGCCGCTGGAGGCGTTGGCCGCCGCGCTCGCGGAGGCCGGGGTCAGCTACCGGACGCTCGGCGCCCGAGTGCCGGTCGCCGCGCTCCTCGAGGCGGTCAACCGGACCGGACCGGCCGCCGTGGTGCTCTGGTCGCAGACCCTGGCCACCGCCGACCCGGCCCAGCTCAGCGCGCTCCTCGCGGCACCCCGCCGTCCGTTGTTGGTGCTCGCCGCCGGGCCGGGCTGGCGAGCCGACACGCTGCCCGCCGGGGTGGTGCGGCCGATCGACCTGGCCGAGGCCGTCTCGCTCGCCGTCGCGGTCCGTGACTCGCTGGACCAGTCGAGGCGTGACTGACCGCACTGTCGCCCGTTTGCGGCGTGAACTACCGTCGGAGGCTCCGCCTACCCCGACCCCTCCGGGAGCCAGCAGATGCAAGCCCGCGCCGTCCTGGCGTCCGTCCTCGCCATGGCGCTGGTCTTGTCCGGCTGCGCCCAGCCGGACCGCACCATCACCCGCTCCAGCGCATCGCAGCCGGTGCCCTCGGCCACGCCTACCCCGAAACCGCACCCCACCGTCGCCAAGCCGCCCAAACCTCCGCTGCGGCCCCTGCCGGCCAAGCTCCCCGCCGGCCTGCGGCGCACCACCGGCGCGCGCCCGGTGGTGTTGACCTTCGACGACGGGCCGAACCCGGCCTGGACGCCCAAGGTGCTCGACCAACTGCGGGCCGCCAAGGTGACTGCCACCTTCTGTGTCGTCGGTCGCGAGGTGCAGCGTCACCCGGAGTTGGTCCGCCGGATCGTCCGCGAGGGCCATCAGCTCTGCAACCACAGTTGGCGGCACGACCTCGACCTGGCACGGCGACCGGTCGCCGAGATCAGGGCCGACCTGGACCGCACCAACCGGGCCATCCAGGCGGCGGCTCCCGGGGCGAAGGTGTCCTACTACCGGCAACCGGGCGGCCGGTGGACGTCGGAGGTGCTGGGGGTGGCAAAGGACCTCGGCATGCGCCCCCTGCACTGGTCGGTCGACCCGCAGGATTGGGACAAGCCCAGCGCCGCAACGATCGGCAAGCGAATCCACGCCGCCGCCGGCCCCGGTGCCATCGTGCTGCTGCACGACGGGGGCGGCAATCGGGCCGCGACGCTCGCCGCCTGCCCGCAGGTGATCGCCGATCTGAAGCAACGCTTCGGCATCGCCCGACTCAATTAGGACCTGTCGGACGAGCCGAGCCCGAGTTTCGGCGGTGTGGTCTCCGGGCGACATCCGGGCCGGCGCAGACCGGCCGGCACCTTCGAAACACCCTTTGACCTGCGGTTACGCCCCGATCCCCGGCCGCCCCGATACCGATTTTGTCCACCGACCTGGCATCACGTATGCTTTCCAAGCCTCCGGCGGGGCCGGATGGGAGCAAGTCCGCTTGAAGTTGCCAATGTGCAATGATGGCGGGGCCGCCCTCATCGTCTAGCGGCCCAGGACGCCGCCCTTTCAAGGCGGTAGCACGGGTTCGAATCCCGTTGGGGGCACGACCGGCGCAAGCCGGAGCAACACAAGCTAGGTCCTGTGGAGCAGTTGGAGTGCTCGCCGCCCTGTCAAGGCGGAGGTCGCGGGTTCAAGTCCCGTCAGGACCGCAGCGCTGACGCCGCGCCTCGCGCGGCGTTCTGCGTATCGGAGCATGTCGCCCTTGCCGCCGGTTCGTCCGGTTGCCGGGTAACATGGGCCGAGCAGTACGGCCAGGTAGCTCAGTTGGTACGAGCGTCCGACTGAAAATCGGAAGGTCGGCGGTTCGACCCCGCCCCTGGCCACATAGCCTTTCGCCGGGCTACAGAGGTCCCCACCAGCGGAAACGCAGGTGGGGATCTTGCTGTTTGCGGCGTCTTTCCACCGACGACCTTCGGCCCGTCGCAATGTGATCCACTCCACTTCCTGAAAATCGGGGCATCCGGAAGTGCGGGATACCCCGATTTCGCCAAAACCGAGTCGATCATGAGCTGGTGGCGGGCCTGGTCGTGCGGCTGTGCGGTGGACGGACGGCCGGAGCACGGACGGCCAGTGCACGGACGGCCAGTGCACGGACGGCCAGTGCACGGACGGCCAGTGCACGGACGGCCAGTGCACGGACGGCCAGTGCGCGGACGGCCGGTGCGCGGACGGCCGGTGCGCTGTTGTGCGGCGTTCGGCCCTGCGGCCCTGCGGCTGTCAGCCGTCGCGGCCCTGCTGGCGGTGCTGCGCCATGCCGCTCTGGATCGCCTCCCACACGCTGCGCCCGGCCTGGCGCAGTGTCTCCCCCGCCTGCTCGGCGAACTGAGCCGCGCTCTGCGCTGCGGCCTGCGCCCCACCCAGCGGACCGCTGCCGCCGTCACCATCTCCGGCCGCGCTCGGGCCCGGGGCGGGCGACTGATCGGGTCGGTTGCGAGGTTGCCCGGTCGACGACCCGGCCGGGCCCTCGGTGCCCCAAGCCGCCCCGGCCGACCGCTGCCCACCGCCCGGACCTGCCGACCGCTGCCCACCGCCCGGACCTGCCGACCGCTGCCCATCGCCGGGGCCTGAATGTTCCTGCCCGCCACCCGGGCCAGCTGGCCGTTGCCCACCACCCGGGCCAGCCGGGCGTTGCCCTTCGGCATGGTGCCCTTCGGGGTGGTGCCGCTCTCCGTGCCGCCGGCCAGTCGGGTGACGACCCTGCGTTCCGCCGGACTCCGGTCGTACCTGCTCCCCCGACCCAGGACCACCGGACCGATACCCGGGACCGCCAGCGCTGGGTCCCGGGCCACCAGCGTGCGGCGTGGCGCCTCCAGCGTGCGGCGTGGCGCCTCCAGCAGCCGAGCCCGGTCGACCCGCTCCAGCCCGATCGGGGCCGGACCGATCAGGACCAGACCGATCGGCATTCGGTCGATCAGGGCCCGACCGATCGAGGCCGGACCGATCGGCACCCGACTGGTCGGCCGCTCGGCCCGGATCGGCGACTGCGCCGACCGCACCCACCTGCTGGCCCGGCCCATCGAGTAAGCCGCCGGGGCGGCGCGTCCCGACCGCAGTGGCCCCGGGGGCGGGCTGCGGTGCACCGCGGTTCACGTCGTCGAGGGCGGTGGCAGCCGTTCGAGCAAGCGCCTCGATGATCTGCGGATTGTGGTCGAGTGTGTCGAGTGCCCGCCCGAGGATCATGGTCAACTGCTCCAACCGCACCCGCAGCTCCGCTTCGGCGTGCACCCCGTTGATTTCCAGCTCGACGCCGCTCAGGTGCACCCGTACGCCGGCGTCGACCTGGATCAGGTTTGCCACCCGGGCCCGCAGCGACAGGTCGGCGTCCAGGCCGTCGACGGCCAGCCGGATCGAGTCGACGGAGACCCTCGGAATGTCGAGCAGGACATCCGGATCCCCGTGGCCCGGCTCCCGCTGCTGCGCGCTCTCGCTCATGCTCTCCCGCCCGCCTGCACACACCGGCCCGGTCATCCGGGCCGTTCGGCGCGGGTACCCGCTTTCCGGCAGAGCATCCCGTCCGTGACGGATCGGCCACCCCGCGTCCAAACCCGGCGTGACACGAAGCTGCACACGCGGGCATCAGACGGTATGGTCCGGGCCTATGGGACAGGAAAAGACTGATCCGGCCGACATCCGGCAGGACGGCGACCGGTTCTCCTTACGGTGCAGCCTCCACGTCCCGGGCTCCGCCGAGCGCGCGTTCGCGGTCTTCACCGATGAGCTGACCGACTGGTGGGTCACCGAGTACACCTGGTCCGGCCCGGACGCCCTCGCCGAGCTGGGCATGGAGCCGCGGGCCGGCGGGATGCTCTACGAGATCGGCCCGTACGGCTTCCGCTCCGACTGGGGTCGGGTCCTCACCTGGGACCCGCCGCGCCGGTTGGTCTTCGTCTGGCAGATCGGCCCCGACCGGGCGCCGGTGCCGGACCCGGCCCGCGCGAGCGAGGTCGAGGTGTTGTTCCATTCCGAGGGGCCGGAGCGCACCCGGGTCGAGTTGGAGCACCGGCACTTCGACCGGCACGGCGAGGCAGCCGAGGGATACCGCGAGGCGCTCACCGCCGGCTGGCACGAGTTACTCACCCGCTACGTCGCCACGGTGTCGCGCCGGCAGCCCACCACCCCCGCCTGACCGTCAGCGGCGCACGACCGCCGGAAACCGAACCACCAACCCTCGCCGGTCGCGCGCAACCGCCGGGAACCCGAACCGCCAGCACACGCCCGCCGGAAGCCGAGCCGACACGCAGGGCCGAACCGGCACACCGCCGCCGGGCCGAACCGGCAGGCGCTCGTCAACGGCCGAGTTGCCGTGCCGGGGCGGTGTGGCCACCGAGGTCGCGACCACCCAGATGCGCGTGGCGGCCGGCCTCCGCCCCCGACCCGAAGCCGGTGCCGCCCAGCCTGCGTGGCGGTGCGGTGCGCAGCCGCGGGTATTCCTCGGTGAGCCGCCGCTGCACCCGGTCGGACCGGTCAGCCAGCACCAGCGCCACCGATGGAGCCCCCGACTCGCTGGCCGCCGCCGTCTCCGCCGCCCAGAGTCGACCCCCGATCACCTCCGCGAAACCGGCAAGCCAGGACCGGCGGAAGGCCGCGGGATGGTCGTCCGCGGGCACCTCGGTGGCGGCCAGGCCGTGCGCCGCCTGCACGAGCAGTGAGGTGAAGAGCAGGTCGACCCGTTCCAGGTCGCTGGCGAAGCCGAACAGGTGCAGGGTGAAGCCGTTGCCCTGCCGGCGGCGGACGCAGCGGCAGCGCAGTGGTTCGGCGACCGCGGCGAGCAGACCGACCTTGTCGCGGGCGTACGGGGCGATGATCTCCAGGATCCGGTCGCCGACCGGATCGGTGGTCGGGTCACGGACGGCGAGCAGCGCCCGGTCGACTCCGTAGCGGGCGATCAACTCGGTCGCCTTGGCGGTGAACGCCTCCGCCTCGGCGGGTGTGCAGGCTGGGTCCTCAGCCTGGGCGAGCAGCTTGCGCACCTTGCTCAGCATCGCCTCGGACATGGCTACAGAGCTATCACACGGGTCGGACATCCATCGGGGCCGCGGGACGATCGCGTACCACGCGCTCCGAGTGAGCCGGCCGACGTCGCGGCCGGGCCGCGGATCACTCGGCGCGGCTGCGCAGGGTGGCGATCGTCGAGCCGGCGAGGGTGAGGAGGCAGGCCGGGAGCAGCCCGTCGGCCGCCGCGGCGCCGAACAGCGCCGCACCTGTGGGTTCGTCGCGATTGGCGTACGCGCTGACGAAGCGGGCCACCCAGCGGGTGTCGTAGTCGGCCTGGTCGATTCCCGGGAAGTCGAGCGCCGCTCCGTTGGCCGCTGGCGCGTCGCCGACCATCGTCGCGGCCAGGCACCAGGCCACCCCGTACGCGCCGCTGAGGCCGGCCCGGTCGACGACCGCGTCGAATGCTCCCACCACGGCGTCCCCATCTCCGGTCAGCGCCGAGTGGAGCACGGCGGTCGCGTCGTCGAACGTCTGCTGTGGTAGGTCCGTCACGCAGCGCACAGTAGGACGGGCGGTCAAGCGCCTCGAAGGCCGTCACTTTCCGTGTTCAACGCGAGCTACCTGCGCATTACGTCGCCTCCACGGTCCCGCCGACGGCCCCGGCACGCTAATGTGCGCAGCGGACCTTCGCCGGAGGAAGGACGACCATGCTCGTATCACGCCGTTCGCGGGTGGCCACACTGGCCGCCTGCGCGACGATCCTGCTCGCCACAAGCGCCTGCGGGGATGACAAGGCCAAGGAGCCCAGCGCCCAACAGGTGCGCCTCTATGGCACGGACGGCAACATGCTCAACTCCTATCCCGCGGAGTTGAAGGAACGCGCAAGTCTCGTCGACGGGATGAAGGGCACCACGCCACTCGTTCCGCTGCCCGACGACTTCAAGGGCCGGCTACGGACCGTCAATCCGGCGCTGACCGACTACGTGTACTCCGCCGAGACGTACGACGCGGTGGTGGTCGCCGTGCTGGCCGCCCAACTGGCCGGGAGCACCGACCCGGCTGCCATCGCGAAGCAGATCGTCGCCGTGACCAACGACGGGCAGCGCTGCGAGGATCCGGCGAGTTGCCTCGCGCTGGCCCGTGCCGGGCAGGACATCGAATACCGTGGCGTTTCGCTGACCCGTGCGGGCTTCACCGACAAGGGTGAGCCGGCCACCGCGAGCTACGCCACGTTGACCTTCGACGGGCAGCAGATCAACGACGGCAAGACCGAGTTCGTCGGCGCGGGCATCGAGTCGGCGGCGAGCACCAAGACGCCACCGAAGCCGAAGAAGCAGCGGCCGACCGCCGACCCCGACCAGAAGCCGCTGATCCTGGGCGGCCTGCTGCCGAAGACCGGTGACCTGGCGATCGCCTACCCGCCGATGGCGGCCGGTGCCGCGCTGGCGATCAGGGAGATCAACGCTGCCGGTGGCGCGCTGGGCAAGCCGGTGACGTGGGTCGAGGGTGACGACGGCACCAGCCCGGTGGTGGCCAAGGCGACGGTGGCCAGGCACGTGACGGACGGCGTCAGCGTGATCATCGGCGCGGGTGGTTCGGGCATCTCCCGGGCGGTGCTGCCGGACGTGGTGCAGGCCGGGAAGATCCTCTTCTCCCCGTCCAACACCGACAGCAGCCTGACCGACGTTGACGACGGTGGCCTGTACTTCCGCACCGCACCGCCGGACAGCCTCCAGGGCCGGGCGCTGGCCGACGTCATCCTCCGCGACGGATCGCAGAAGATCGTCATCGTCGCCCGCAAGGACTCCTACGGTGAGGGCCTACAGGGCACGGTCCGCGACGAGTTGGAGAAGGCCGGTATCGCTGGCGACCGCCTCAAGCTGCTCACCTACGAGCCGCCCGTCGACGCCAAGGCTCCCCCGGTGGACTTCTCCGGCGGCGCCAAGGAGATCAAGGACTTCGGCGCGGATGCCGTACTGATCATCGGCTTCGGCGAGTCGGCGTCGGTGATCCGTTCGCTGGCCGACAGCGGAGTGCAGATCCGGCAGTAGCACTTTTAGAAGCAGGAAACGGCCGCACCGGCGCGAGCGTCGGTGCGGCCGTTTCGTTTCCCGGACGCCCACACCAGCAGGCTCACACCCCGCCACCCAGCCACCTGACGACCCGGCCGCGCCGGCCCGTGTCCGATGATCGACTCCGCTTCGCGGAAACCGGGCTGTCCGCGCGACCGGGACACCGCGACTTCCAGGAACCCGAGTCGATCAACGCCCGCAGAATCAGCGCGGTCGGCGGCGCTCCAGGAACTCGCTCATCCGTCGGTGCTTCTCCTCGTCCTCGAAGAGCACGGCCTGGCTGACCAGATCGAGGTGGGGGTGCGCGGCGGCGGGCGCGTCCACCGCCAGCTTGGTCAACCGCAGCGCCAGCGACGAGCCCAGGGCGATCTCGTCCAGCAGCGCGTGGGCCACCGTGAGCAGCTCATCGGGCTCGTCCACCACCCGGTTCACCAGACCGATGCGCAGCGCCTCAGCGGCGTCCACCCGCCGCCCGGTGAAGAGCAGCTCCTTGGCCCGGCCCTCACCGATCAACGCGGGTAGCCGGTGGGTCGCGCCCGCGCCGGCCAGGATGCCCAACCGCACCTCCGGCTGGCCGAAGACCGCCCGCGCCGTGCACACCCGCAGATCGCAGGCGTACGCCAGCTCCGCGCCACCGCCCAGCGCCGGGCCGTCGACGGCGGCCACCGTGGGCATCGGCAGCGCCCGGATCCGCGCGAAGGCGGCTGAGTTGATCGCGGCCAGGGCGTCCGTGCGGCCCCGCTCCCGGAGTTGAGCGATGTCGGCGCCGCCGGCGAAGATGCCGGCCGTGCCACCGGTGAGCAGCAGCAGCCGGGGACGGGCTTCCAACTCGGCGCAGACCTGGTGCAACTCGGCGATCAGGTCCGCGTCGATGGCGTTGCGCTTCTCCGGCCGGGCCAGGGTCACCACCAGCCGGTCCGGCCGCTCCTCGATCCGCAGCCCGCTCACTGCCCCGCCCACCTCTCGTTGGCGACCGTGGGGCTCGCGAACGCGCTCACTGCTTGACCCCGCCGTTCCACAGGTAGAAGCCGTGCCCCGACTTCTTGCCCAGCCGACCCTCGTCCACCATCTCCACGAGCAGCGGCGGCGGCGCGAAGCGGTCCCCGTACGCGGCCTGGAGGGTACGGGCGATGTCCAGCCGCACGTCGAGGCCGACCAGGTCGGTGAGCTCCAACGGCCCGATCGGGTGCCGGTAACCCAGCACCATCGCCTTGTCGATGTCGGCGGGGCTGGCCACCCCGTCGGCGACCATCCGGATCGCCTCCAGCCCGAGGGTCACCCCGAGGCGGGAGGTGGCGAAGCCGGGCAGGTCGCGTACGACGACGGGGTCCTTGCCCAACCGGCCGGCGAGCGCGACGGCCGCGGCGGTGGTCTCCTCGGCGGTGGCCGGGCCGACCACGATCTCCAGGAGCGTCATCGCCCAGACGGGGTTGAAGAAGTGCAGGCCGAGGAAGCGCTCGGGCGCTTCCAGCCCGGCGGCCAGCTCACCGATGGCGATGCTGGAGGTGTTGCTGGCCAGCAGGGCCGGGCGCAGCGCCGCGGCGTCGCGCAGCACCGCCCGCTTCAGGTCGAGCCGCTCCGGCACCGCCTCCACGATCACGTCGGGGTTGGGGGCGACCTCGGCGAGCGTCGGGCGCAGCGTGACCCGCTGCCGGTGCGCGGCGGCCTGGTCGGCGCTCAGCTTCCCGCGCTGCACGGCTCGCTCCCACAGCTCGGCGAGCCGGTTCAACGCCGCCGTGCCCCGCCCCGGGTCCACCTCGACCAACTCGACGGCGTGCCCGGCCCCGGCCGCCACGTACGCGATGCCGAGCCCCATCGTGCCGGCACCGACGACCACGAAACGTCCGCTCATCACGCCTCCCTGTCCCGCCCGCCGGCGCGCGGGGTCCCCGCCACACCGAGCTGGGTGTTTCGCCCGCTCCGCTCGCTCATGGTGCGACCCTAGACAGCTCGACGACCCGGCCCATGCTTGGGGGAGCGCGGGATCGGGTAATGACGGCCCCGTCAACCAAGGGAAGGAATCCAGTCGACATGAGCCAGGCACCGGAGAGCGTCACCGGCGGGGAGATCGTGGAGACCCGGGGCGACGAGCGGGTCGAGCTGCTGCGCGCCGACACCAACAACGACGGCAAGACCGACGTGTGGGTGGTGGACACCGACGGCGACGGCAAGGCCGACCTGTTCCAGTTCGACACCGACGGTGACGGCAAGGTGGACATCACCATGGTCGACATCGACGAGGACGGCACCCCGGACGAGGTGGTCGACGGCGACGGCGGCATGCCGCCCGAGGAGCTTCCCCCGACCGTCCAGGTCTGAGCTGTACGACGGCCCCCGCGCAGCGTCGCGCGGGGGCCGTCGCTCAGTCGGCGAGGCGCAGGGTGGCCAGGTAGTAGGGGGCGTCCCGGTCGTCCACATCGGTCAGCCGCCAGCCGGTGCCGTGCACAAGCGTGGCGAACTCGTCAGCCGAACAGACCAGGTAGTCGAACCATTCGGTGCTCAGCTCGCGGTAGCGCAGCCGGAGCCGCAGCTGCCCGCCGAGCCGGCCCCGACGGCGGTTGCGCTCGTGGTAGCCGGTGTGCAGCGGGTCGCGGGTGCCGTACGGGTCGGTGCCGTGCGCGATGATCTGCGCTCCCGGTCGGGCCAGCGCGGCGAGCGCGGCCAGGAACCCGGGGGCCCGCTGCCGGCCCTCGAACAGCCCGAGGTTGTTGCCGAGCAGCAGGAACGTGTCGTAGCGGTGGCCATCGGCGACGTGCGTGTCGACGGTGCCGTGCACCACCCGCCGCACGCCGCGATGCCGGCTGACCGCCAGCGCCCCCGCGGAGGTGTCCAGCCCGGTGACCGGTACGCCGCGCTCCTGGAGCAGCAGCGCGATCCGGCCGGCGCCGGTGCCGATGTCGAGCGTCTCGCCGCGGACCCGGTCCACCGCCCGGTGGTCGTACGGCTGCCACTCCTGCGGCCCGTCCAGGTAGTGCGCGGCCGGCGCGCCGTTGATCAGCCCGTCGTCCCGCTCGATGATCTCGATGACCGGCCGGGGCAGTCGACCCCCGACCAGCGGCCGAGGGCCCACGCCGGTGGCCACGGCAAGCGTGTCCCGCAGCAGCTCACCGACCACGTCACCGATTTGAGGCTCGCCTGTCACGGCGTTCACGCTATCCGGCCACTGGGTGGCCCGCAGCGGTCGTATCCTGGCGGCGTGACCATGTTGGACCGGCTGTCCGCCGAGAAATACCTCCTGCTCACGACCTTCCGCAAGGACGGTCGGGCGGTGCCGACGCCGGTCTGGGCGGTCCGCGACGGCGAGGCTCTGGCGGTGTGGACCCGGGCCGACTCCGGCAAGGTCAAACGGATCCGTAACAACGGCGACGTGACACTGGCGCCCTGCGACGTGCGGGGGCGTCCGCACGGGGCGGAGGTGCCGGCCCACGCGACGATCTGTGGCGGCGGTGACACCGGACGGATTCGCGACCTGCTCAAGCACAAGTACCGCGTGATCGGCCGGTTGAGCCTGCTGAGCAGCCGGCTGCGCCGCGGCGAGGGCGGCACCGTCGGCATCCGCGTGACGCTGGCCGAGGGCCGGCGCTGAGGGCGGTCTGACCTCGGTGGGGCATGGAAAGGGGCGGCGGATCGAGATCCACCGCCCCTGACCGGAAAAAATTGTGCCGCTCAGTCACCCTGCCGCTGCTGCGGGATCTGGCCCTGCAACAGCGCCCTGACCTCCGACTCGCGGTATCGACGGTGACCACCCAGGGTGCGGATGGCGCTGAGCTTGCCCGCCTTGGCCCACCGGGTCACCGTCTTCGGGTCGACACGGAACATCGACGCCACCTCGGCCGGCGTGAGTAGCGGCTCTGGTTCGTGCGTTCGCGATGCCATCGGTCACTCCTCCACATGTATAGACATCGGCCGGGGTCCCGCCGGCCGACGCGTCTCCCATGGTCCGGCTAGTCCCCGATGTCCGACATGGGCCGAACGGATGAAGGTCCCTAGACGGACGGATGAACCATGCCCGATTTTTACGACTTTTACACGGCAGAAGCCACCTTATTCGGACTCATGATCACGGTTCGTGATGCGTCAACTACGAGCATGCCTCACCTTGGGAGCGCTCCTACGAACATTTGTCCCTAATTGCACCGCTCCAGCAACTGCACCGCACGCCACCGGGCCACCAGCTTGTCGTACGCGGCGGAAGCCTCCTCGGCCTCACCGCGCGACAGCCCCGCCAGGCCGTTGGCGACCAACTCCGGCGAGTCGTCCGCCGCGAGAGTCTCGTTGGAGAGAAGGTCGACCAGGCCGCCGTAGTCCAGTTCGACAACCGACCGGGGATGGAACTCCTCCAGCCAGCGCGCCGCCTCCTCCACCGCCTCGGTGATCGGCGCCTCGCCCACCGACTTGCGCAACACGGCCAGCGCGCGGGACGACCGACGGCGGGCCTTGGAGATCTCCGTGCGGTAGCGCAGCGCCCGCCGACCCGGCTCGGTGACCAGGTCCCGTTCGGCCGGCTCGAAGAGCACGAACCAGCGCAGCGGCACCCCCCACGTGGCGATCTGCTCGTGCACCCGGGGCACCCCGTGCTCCAGCACCCGGGCTCCGCTGCGCCAGTCGTCGACCACCGCCCGGGCCTGCCCGGCGAGCACCGGCGGCACGAAGGCGTCGGCGAGCACCGGGGGCACCCCGTCCCGAGCGCTGAGGGCGGCCTCAGCGACCCGGATCCGCAAGTTCCACGGGCAGACCAACAGGCTGTCGTCCGTCTCCAGGACGTACGCCTCCTCCGGCAGGTCCGGCAGCCGGGTCCAACCAGCGCCCAACGCCTCGATCACCGCCGTCCGCTGCCGCCCGGGACCCTCGACTGGGGCCACCGCCCGCCCCTCCGAGACATAGCGGCGCCAGTAGCTCTGCCGGTCTCGGTCGAAGGCGGTCAACGGCTCGTACACGCGCAGGTAAGAAGCGAAGAGCGACGGCACGGCGCGATCCTCCCACGAACCGCGGCCGTGCGCGGTCAGCGGCCGGACCACGCGCGCCGCAACGTGGGACGGCGGCGGCGCGTCGAGCACCCGCACGACGGCCGATACTAGGCTCGATCACACCGGCAGCATCCCCGCCGGCGTCCACCAGGTCCGCGTCCCACAAGGGCGCACACCACTCCAGGAGCCAACCATGGGTGTATTCGCGAGCACCGACGACCCGGTATCGACAGGTCACGAACAGGTCGTCTTCTGCCAGGACAAGCAGAGTGGCCTGAAGGCGATCATCGGGATCTACTCCACGGCGCTGGGGCCGGCGCTCGGCGGCACTCGCTTCTACCCGTACGCCAGCGAGGAGGACGCCCTCGCCGACGTGCTAGACCTGTCGCGCGGGATGGCGTACAAGAACGCGCTCGCCGGTCTGGACCTGGGCGGTGGCAAGGCCGTCATCTGGGGCGATCCGGAGCAGATCAAGAGCGAGGCGCTGCTGCGCGCGTACGGTCGCTTCGTGGAGTCGCTCGGCGGTCGCTACTACACCGCCTGCGACGTCGGCACCTACGTGGCCGACATGGACGTCGTGGCCCGGGAGACCCGCTACGTGACCGGGCGCAGCGTGGAGCACGGCGGCGCCGGTGACTCGTCGATCCTCACCGCCTGGGGCGTCTTCCAGGGCATGCGGGCGGCCGCCGAGCACCTCTGGGGCACCCCGAGCCTGCGGGGCCGGCGGGTCGGTGTGGCCGGGTTGGGCAAGGTCGGCAAGTACCTGACCGGGCACCTACTCGACGATGGTGCCGAGGTGGTCGCCACCGACGTCAACCCGAAGGCGCTGGCCTGGGTGCGCACCAACCACCCGCAGGTCGCCCTGATCGACGACGCCAGCGCGCTGGCCGCCGCGGACATCGACGTGTACGCGCCCTGCGCGCTGGGCGGCGCTCTGAACGACGACACGGTGCCGGCGCTGCGCGCCAAGGTGGTGGCCGGTGCGGCCAACAACCAGCTCGCCCACCCGGGCATCGAGAAGCTGCTGGCCGACCGGGGCATCCTCTACGCCCCGGACTACGTCGTCAACGCGGGCGGCGTCATCCAGGTGGCCGACGAGATCGAGGGCTTCAACTTCGAGCGGGCGAAGCTCCGGGCGACCCGGATCTACGACACCACCCGCGAGATCCTGCGCATGGCCGACGCCGAGGGTGTGCCGCCGGCGGTGGCCGCCGACCGGCTGGCGGAGCGGCGGATGGCGGACATCGGCCGGCTGCGCGGGATCCACCTGCGCTGAGCATTCCCGGAGGCGGGTCGGCGGGATCCGCCTCCGGGCCTCCGTGGCCGGCGCCTGTGGGTAAGCTGAAGTCGGGTCAACTTTGATGCGGTTTGTCCGGTGTCACGGGTGCTAACCGTTCCGCTCCTTACCCGGTACACTGGGTAACGGCCGGATCGACGCGACGCGCAGAGCCGGCTGACGGTAACCCGAGGTGCCGAACGGTGGCATCCCCATGTACCGTAAGAGCCACGAGAGATGCCTGACGTCATCGGGGCCCGCCTTCGGGCTGCCCCGCATTCTGTGCGAGGGGGTCGAGCCATGGGGCGCGGCCGTGCTAAGGCCAAGCAGACGAAGGTGGCGCGGGAGTTGAAGTACCACTCCCCGAACACCGACCTCACCGCCTTGCAGCGCGAACTGGCGGGTGCTGGTAAGTCTGAGCACCACTTCGACGACGACTCTAAAGAGTTCGTCGACGACGATGATGAGGATCACGCGGACGACGATCCGGATCCCTGGGTCCGTCCGACCCGCTGACCTCTCGACGCAACTGAGCACGCGGCACTCCCGCGTGCTCACGCACGTCTGTGCAGTTGCCGACGATCAGGGGCCTGACCCGACCGACACCACTCCGGTCGCTCGACAGGCCCCCGATCGCGGCTCACCTCAGCGTGGGCGGTTGTTCCAGTTGTAGAACGTCGGGATGTTCTCGAAGTGGTTCCAGGCGCAGACCGCGCTGGTGCCGTCGCCTCCCGAAACCTCGGAGCGCAGCCTCCGCGCGTCTTCAGCCTCCTGCAAGAGCGCGACGAGAGCAGGGCCCGCCTCCCGCACCCGTTCGGTGACGCCGTCGTCCGCTTCGCGCTCAGGGCGCCGGTGACTGGTGGTCTCGGGCATGCTCCAACACTCCCTCCAATAGGCGGATCTTGCTGTTGCGGCAGTGCTCGGTCTCGGTACCGTCGAAACGCCCCAGCTCGAAGTAACGGTTGGCGGCATGGCCACCCCCGCAGAAGCCGAAGTACGGGCAGGAGGCCCGACACGCCTCCACACCGGCCAGGAACTCGCCGACCCACGGCGTGGCCGCCGCACCCGCGAGGATCTCCGCCAGTGGGGTCGTCAGCACGTTGCCGCTGCTGAAGTCGCCGTAGCGAGGGTCGGTGAAGCCACCCAACTCCGGGGACAGCACGATCACCGAGCCGTCGTGACCGATCGTCGGGATCGGGTCCAGGTGACGGGGCAGCAGCCCGTCGGTCGTGTCGTCGAGCACCGCCGCGGCGTAACGCAGCGACCACTCGATCTCGCGCAGGTGGATCCGGGGCTCCCGCCGCCAGGCCGCGACCAACTCGGCCCAGAAGCCGGTCACCGCCGCCGGGTGGTGACTGTTGTCACGGGTGTTGACCCCTTCGGTCTCCTCGATGTTGATGCCCAACACGTCGCAGCCCAGATCGAGGAAATAGTCGTACAGCTCGGTGGCCAATCCCGGCTCCGGTCGGGAGACCACTGCCAGCGCGGAGAAGGGCAGGCCGTGCCGCCGCAGCGCGGCGACACCCCGCAGGATCCGGTCGTACGCCGGCTGGCCACCCCTGTTGACCCGGTCGCCGTTGCGCGCCCGCGGCCCGTCCACGCTCACGCTCACCCGCATCTCGTGCCGGGCGAAGAAGGCACACCAGTCGTCGTCGATCAACGTGGCGTTGGTCTGCACGTGATGCTCGACCTCGGGCCCGAACGGCGCCATCAGGTCGGCCAGGTGCTCCCGGCCGGCCGCCAGCGGCTCACCGCCGTGCCAGACCACGGAGAACCGGCCGGCCGCCGCCCAGGGGTTGACCGCCGCCGCGACCGCAGCGGCCACCGCCACCGGCATCCGCCGGTCGACGGCACGAAACGGCAGATAACAATACGCGCAGTCCAGGTTGCAGAGGGTGGTCGGCTGCATGACGACGTACGACGGGACGGCCGCCAGACCGCGCATCCCGCTGAACGCCTGCCCCCGAGCAGCCATCACCCTCCTCCGCCTAGCCTGAGCCCTTCAGGCTAGGCGGCATTGGCCACTTGGGTGAAGCCCTGATCAGGTGCCCGGACGATCGCCAGCGCGTGCTCAACCTCGGGTGTGCTGACCGACCATCTGCACGTTGCCGGTGCCCTCGATGATCTCGCCGGCCTGCCACGCCTCGACCCCGCGGCCGGTCAGCGTGGCCAGCGCCCGGTCAGCGTCCTCGGCAGACACGATCGCGAACATGCCGACACCCATGTTGAAGGTCGACTCCATGTCGTGGTCGTCGATGCGACCCTTCGACTGGATCAGGTCGAAGATCGGCTGCGGCTTCCAGGTGGACCGGTTGACCACCGCGTCGACGTGCTCCGGCAGCACCCGGACCAGGTTGCCGGGGATGCCGCCGCCGGTGATGTGGGACAGCGCCCGCACCTCGGCCTCGGCGATCAGCTTCAGGCAGTCCTTGGCGTAGATCTTGGTCGGGGTGAGCAGCTCCTCACCCAGGGTGCGCTGCCGACCGAAGTCGTCGATCACGATGTCCAGTCGCATCCGAGCCGCGCCGAGCAGCACGTGCCGGACCAGCGAGTAGCCGTTGGAGTGCAGGCCGGACGAGCGCATGGCGATCACCACGTCACCCACCTCGACCCGCTCCGGGCTGAGGATGTCGGCTTCCTCGACCACTCCCACGCCTGTCGCGGAGATGTCGTACTCGTCCGGGCGGAGCACGCCGGGGTGCTCGGCGGTCTCCCCGCCCAGCAGCGCGCAGCCGGCGTAGCGGCAGCCGTCGGCGATGCCCGCGCCGATCTCGGCGACCTTGTCCGGCACGACCTCGCCGGTGGCGATGTAGTCGAGCAGGAACAGCGGCTCGGCGCCACAGGCCACCAGGTCGTCCACGACCATCGCGACCAGGTCGATGCCGACCGTGTCGTGGATGTCCATCTGCTGGGCGATCACCAGCTTGGTGCCCACCCCGTCGGTGGAGGACGCCAGGATCGGGCTCTTGTACTTCTTCGTGTCCAGCCGGAACAGGCCGGCGAACCCACCGAGGTCACCCATCACCTCGGGGCGCCGGGTCTCGCGCACCTTCGACTTGAGCAACTCCACCGCGCGATCGCCCGCGTCGATGGAGACTCCGGCGTCGGCGTACGAGACCGAGCGTTTGCGAGCCTGCCGGCCGGCACCGCCCGTCCAGGGCTGTCGGTCGCCGCCGGCGCCCGTCGGGCTGCTTCCTGCGCCGCTGCGCTCGGACACGTGCGTCACGGTTCTCCCCTTTGGTTCTCGGTGCCGCGCCGGCGGTGGCCGGGCCGCGCCGGTTGGTGCTACGGGCGGTTTGCGGTAACGCCACCCGGAGTGGCGACGAACGAGCCGTTGGCGTGCGGTGCTTCCGGTGCCGAGGTGGCGACCCGGCGGCCCACTCCTTCGAGCACGTGCTTGCCGATCAGGTTGCCGGCCGGCAGCTCAATCGGGTACTCCCCATCGAAACACGCCCGACACAGCCGGGTCTTCGGCTGCTCGGTCGCGGCGATCAGGCCAGGAAGCGAGACATAGCCCAGCGTGTCGGCGCCGATGGAGCGCCGGATGCCGTCGTTGTCCAACCCGTTGGCCAGCAGCTCCGCCCGGGTGGCGAAGTCGATGCCGTAGAAACACGGCCAACTGACCGGCGGGGAGGAGATCCGCACGTGCACCTCCAGCGCCCCCGCCTCACGCAGCATCCGGACGATGGCGCGCTGGGTGTTGCCGCGCACGATCGAGTCGTCCACGACCACCAACCGCTTGCCCCGGACGTTCTCCCGCAGTGGGTTGAGCTTGAGGCGGATGCCGAGTTGGCGCAGGGTCTGGGACGGCTGGATGAAGGTACGGCCCACGTACGGGTTCTTCATGAGGCCGGCACCGTAGGTGATGCCGGACGCCTCCGCGTAGCCGATCGCGGCCGGGGTGCCCGACTCCGGCACCGGGATCACCAGGTCGGCCTCGACCGGGTGCTCCTTGGCCAACTGCCGACCGATCTGCACGCGCGCCGCGTGGACGTTGCGCCCGGCGATCGTGGCGTCGGGGCGGGCGATGTAGACGTACTCGAAGAGGCAACCCTTCGGCTCCGGCGCGGCGAACCGGGTCGAGCGCAGCCCGTTCTCGTCGATCGCGATCAGCTCGCCCGGCTCGACCTCGCGGACCACACTCGCACCGACGATGTCCAGCGCGGCCGTCTCACTGGCCACCACCCACCCGCGCTCCAGCCGGCCGAGCACCAGCGGGCGCACACCGTGCGGATCACGGGCCGCGTAGAGGGTCGTCTCGTCCATGAAGACGAAACTGAACGCGCCGCGCAGTTGCGGCAGCACCTCCAGTGCGGCCGCCTCGACCGACAGATCCGGTCGGCCGGCGAGCAGCATCGTCACCAGCGAGGTGTCGTTTGTCGAACCGTCCGCGACGAGGCCGCGGTCGGCGACCTCCTTCTCCAACTCGGCGGTGTTGACCAGGTTGCCGTTGTGGGCCAGCGCGATGGTCGTGCCGGAGGTGGTGGACCGGATCGTCGGCTGGGCGTTCTCCCAGTTGGACGCGCCGGTCGTGGAGTAACGGGCGTGCCCGATCGCCAGGTGGCCACGCAGGCTCGCCAGGGTGGGCTCGTCGAAGACCTGGGCCACCAGGCCAAGGTCCTTGTAGACCACCACGCCGGAGCCGTCGCTCACCGCGATGCCCGCCGCCTCCTGGCCGCGGTGTTGTAGGGCGTAGAGGCCGAAATAGGTCAGATTGGCGACCTCTTCGCCGGGCGCCCAGACGCCGAAGACACCACAGGCGTCTTGGGGGCCAGGTCGTTGGGGGTCAAGGTCGTGGCTCAGCCGGCCGTCGCCTCGGGGCACCTACCGCTCCCTCATGCTGGTCTGGACCGGCTGGGCGGGATCACGGGCGGATCCACACTCGTCTGCCGGGACCACTGTCATCGCCTGACAGTGTACGCGAATGGCCGTCGACACAGATAGTCACGTTTCCCATGCCGAGCGTCACGGTGAGTGCGACATCGGACAACTAGAGGGGCAGATACGCAGAGAGGTCCGCCCGGACACCACTCATCTGGACGCGACCCTCGGTGACCGCCTCCGCCCAGCCGATCCGCCCGGTGGCCAGCTCCAACCACGTCGCCGGAGCCATCTCGACCACGTTCGGCGGATTTCCCCTGGTGTGTCGAGGGCCGGGTACGCACTGGATCGCACCGTATGGTGGGACGCGCACCTCCACCGATCGGCCGGGGGCGCGCTCCGCGAGGATGGCCAACAGCGACCGGACCGCCTCTCGGAACACCGGCCGTTCGGGTGTATGCCCCTCGTCGAGCGCCGACAACGCCGCCGCAACGGCAGCGGACTTACTGTGCGGAGAGGACACGACGGGACGATACGACCCGCAGGTCGCGCACCTGACGTCGGCCCTGGGTCGCGCCGATCCAGTCGGACAAGGCATAGTTGCCGACGGCGTATTCGTACCGTGATGATCCCCGGCCCGGCGCCCCGCCGGCCAGAGGGAAGTCAGCCCGGAAGGCGGTGGACGTGTCAACACACCGATATGCCTGGAAGCAGCGGGCCGGTGTGGTCGTAGCGCTGGTTGCCGGCGCTCTGCTCGCCGTCCCCGCCACACCAGCGCTGGCCGCTCCCAAGGTCACCGACGTCTCAGCCTCGCCAGGCACCGTCCAGGCGGGCGGCGAGACGACAGTGAGCTACACGCTCAGCTTCGACGACCCGGTGGTGCCCGCCGATGTGACTGTCAGCTCCGACAACTCCAAGCTCCAGTGCATCGAGGGCTGCTCGCAGGGGAACGTAACCGAGGCCAAGACCTACACCGCCAAGTTCAAGTTGGCAGACGACGCTTCGAACGGGTCCGCCCGCATCACCGTCAAGGCCAGTGCCGGAATCGGGAACGGGCAGGGCTCGACCACTGTCAACCTCGCCGCCAAGGCCGCTCCGCCGCAGGTGCAGACCGTGCAGTCGATCTCCGGCAAGGTGGTCGTCCAGGCCGACAGCAAGGCGGTGCCGAACGCGGTGGTCATGCTGCTGGACAGCACCGGCAAGCGCTTCGACACCACCAGCGACGGCAGCGGCAACTTCCGCTTCACCGGCACCACGGACAAGCCGATCGCGCCGGGTCGGATCGACCTGGGTGCCACCTTCGACAACGTGCAGGCCCGCAAGACGCTGACCGCCGCTGCCGGGCAGGCCATCACCGGCCAACGGATCAGCCTCGCGATCAAGGTCGAGGTGACGCCCAGCGCCACGCCGTCCGCCACCGCCGACCCCACTCCCACCGAGGAGTCGGCCGACGAGGGTGCGGAGGACCAGGCCACCGATGACGCCAGCCCTGGCGCTCCGGCGAACGCCTCGAACAGCGACGACGGCGGCAGCGGCCCGTACCTGGTCATTCTGCTCGGTGGTCTGCTGGTGGCCGCCGGTGTGGGCACGATCGTGATGCTCTGGATGAAGCGCAGGGAGAGCGGCGGCGATGACGACGACGCCCCGGCCGCGGCTGGTGGCGGCGGTGTGGTGCCGCCGTCGCGGGGCGCTTTCCGCGGCCCCGACGACCAGACCCGGATGGTCGGCGGCCGACCCGGTGGCGGAGCGGACCCGACAATGGTCGGCGGCGCGGCGCTGAGCGAGGCGCCGACGATGATGCACCGCCCGGTGGTCGACGACGTCCCACCGGATCCGTACGGTGCGCCGGCGCAGGCGTACGGCGGTGCGGGCCAGCAGGGCTGGGGCGGCGCCGGGTACGGCGACGAGCAGGCACCCGGCGGGTACGGGGCCGGCGGGTACGGCAACGCACCGGCGTCGGGTGGCGGTTACGGCAACGCTCCCGCCTCCGGCGGCGGCTACGGCACCCCGGCCGGTTCCGAGGGCGTCTACGGCGCCGGTGAGGGCTACGGTGCCGCTCCCGGTTCCGGCGCTGGTTACGGCGGCGGCGCCCCGGCCTCCGGTGGCGGCTACGGCAACGCGCCCGGTTCCGGGGCTGGTTACGGCAACGCGCCCGGTTCCGGCGCCGGCTACGGCAACGCGCCGGCCTCCGGCGGCGGTTACGGCAGCCGCGACTACAACGGCCCGGCGGGGACCGCCGCCTACCCGCCGGCTCCCGCCGGCGGAGCGCCCTATGGCGAACGGTACGACGAGCCGACCGGCCGCTACACCGGCGACAACACCCAGTACCCGGCACCGGCAGATCCGTACGCCACGGGCGTCTACCAGCCGGAACAGGGCCAGGGGTACGGCCAGCCCGACTCGGCTCCGTATGGCGGTCGGGCACCCGAGCCGTCCGCAGGGTATGGCGGCCAGCAGGCCGGCGGGTACGAGCAGGGCGGCTACGGCGGCCAACCGGCCGGCGGGTACGACCAGGGCGGCACCTACGGCCAGGAGCCCCCACCGCAGCAGCGCGGCGGCTACGACGACCGCGGCTACGAGCAGCAGGGCGGCTACGGCGGCCAGCAGGCCGGCGGGTACGAGCAGGGCGGCACCTACGGTCAGGAGCCGCCGCCACAGCAGCGCGGCGGCTACGACGACCGCGGCTACGAGCAGCAGGGCGGCTACGGTCAGCCGCCGGCCGGGCGGGCGCGGCCGGAGACCCCGCCGCAGACCGACCGGGGCGGTCGACGCCTCGACTGGCTGGACGACTGACCGACCACACCGCACGAAACGGCCACCCGGAGTTCCGGGTGGCCGTTTCGCATCCAAGGTCCACTCGTGGTCAAGAAAGTCGCGGTGTCCAACACGCCTGGGCACCGCGCTTTCATGAAACCCGAGTTGATCAGCACCAACCCGCCGCGCGGCGCGGCTTGATCAGCCCCAGCCCACGCGGCACTGCCCGGCTTGGTCGCCGCTCAGGCGGCGGCGAAGACGCCCTGACTGAGCACCGGCACGACGTCCGACACGCCCACCCGGACGGCGACGTCCACGTCGTCGGCGAAGCCGCCCTCGGTCAACTCCCGCCCGGAAACGCTCCCGCGCACCGCGGCGGGCACGTCCGGAGTGCTCGCCAGCGCGGCAAGTGCCATGGCCGCCTCCACGGACAACCTGCCCGGTACGCCGGAGAGGGCGTCGAGCACCGAGGCGGCACCGAGTTGGTCCTCGACCGACGGGCGCAACGACCCGTCCGGCCACCGCTCCCCGGACGCGATCACGCCGATCGGGGCGTCTACTGTGCCGTACCCCTGGCGGCGCAGCCAACGCCCGACGGCCGGTGCGTTACGCAGGCACGCCGCGACCACCGGCAGGCCGGTGGCACTGGCGGCGGCGCTGATGGCGGAGCCGTTCGGCGAGGGGAGCACCAGGTCCGCCACCACCGGAGCCGTGCTCAGTGCGGCGGGTGAGAGCGACCACGGATGCTCCGCGGTCACCCTCCGTCGGCCCACCGCCGCGACCGCGCCGACGCGCACCGCGTACTCGGCGGCCTGCTCACCCCAGGGGAACGGGTGTACCCGCATACCCCGGGCGACGGCAACCTCCACGGCGGTGGTGAACGACAGCACGTCCACCACCACCAACGCCGCGCAGACCCGGCCGAGTTCGGCCGCCCCGGTCAGCCCCCAGTCGAACCGCGCACCGGAGCCGGGTTGGCCGTAAACGGCGGCCGCCAACGCCTCAGCGCTCGTCAGGCGACGGCGCGGTGACACCGGTGTCAGACTCGGACGACCCACCGGGCTGGGCCGGACCGATCGGCTCGACAGCGCCGGCCGCCGGGGAGGGCCCCGAGGACGCGATCGGCTCGGAGAGCACCTCGGCCGGGTCGATCGGCTGGGCCGGAGCGACGGGCAGCGGTACGGCTTCGACCGCACCCGCCACACCGGCGGCCGGCGCGGGCACCTCGACGGCCGCCGAGCCCCCGAAGATGCGGGGCAGCGTCTCGGTGTGCGCCCTGCGCAGCTCGTCCAGGTCGATCCGGAACTGGCCGTGCACCTCAAGTGCGCCGCCGGTCGGGTCGGTGACGCCGATCAGCTCGAACGGCACCCCCCGCTCGGCGCAGAGCGCCGCGAACGCCTTGTCGTGGCCTCGCGGCACCGACACCAGCGCCCGGGTGGCGGACTCGCTGAACAGGTAGACGAACGGCATCGAGCCCTCGGCGAACTGCTCCGGCACCGCGATGCGGGCACCGACGCCGCGCCGCAGGCAGGACTCGACGAGGCTCTGGGCGAGGCCACCGTCGGAGAGGTCGTGCGCGGAGGCCAGGTGACCGACGCGGGCCGCCTCGGCCAGCAGGTCGGCGAGCGCCTTCTCCCGCGCGAGGTCGACCTGCGGCGGGATGCCGCCGAGGTGCTCGTGCGTGACCCAGGCCCACTCCGAGCCGGACAGCTCCACGTTCGTCTCGCCGAGCAGGTAGAGCTGGTCGTGATCGCCACCCGGCCGCGGGACGAAGCCCATCGGCACCCGGTCGGCGACGTTGTCCAGCACGCCAAGCACACCGACCACCGGGGTCGGGTGGATGGCCGCCGCGCCGGTCTGGTTGTAGAAGCTGACGTTGCCGCCGGTCACCGGGATGCCCAACTCCACGCAGCCGTCCGCCAGGCCGCGCACGGCCTCGGCGAACTGCCACATCACGCCCGGGTCCTCCGGGGAGCCGAAGTTGAGGCAGTTGGTCACGGCGATCGGCTTCGCGCCGGTCACCGCCACGTTCCGGTACGCCTCGGCCAGGGCCAGCTTGGTGCCGTGGTACGGGTCGAGTCGGGTGTACCGGCCGTTGCCGTCGACCGACAGCGCCACGCCGAGCCCGGTCCGCTCGTCGATCCGGATCACGCCGCCGTCCTCCGGCTGGGCGAGCACTGTGTTGCCCAGCACGTAGCGGTCGTACTGCTCGGTGACCCAGGTCTTGTCGGCCAGGTTGGGCGACGCGATCATGCGCAGCACTGTCTCCCGCAGCGCCTCCGGGTCGGCCGGGCGGGGAAGAGTCTCGGCCCGGTCGGCCTGGAGCAGGATCAGGTCGGCCGGCTCACGCATCGGCCGGGCGTAGACCGGGCCGTCGTCGACGAGCGAACCGGGCGGCACGTCGACGACCAGGTGGTCCTGCCAGGTGATCAGCAGTCGACCGGGGCGGCCGTCCGGCTCCGGTGCGGTGACCTCGCCGATCGCGGTGGCGAGCACGCCCCACTTCTCGCAGGTCTTGAGCACCGCGTCGAGCTTGTCCGGCTCGACGACCAACAGCATCCGCTCCTGCGACTCGCTGGCCAGGATTTCGTGCGGGTCCATCGAGGGCTCGCGCAGCGGCACCCGCTCCAGCCAGACCCGCATGCCGGTGCCGGCCGCGGCGGCGGTCTCGGTGAGCGCGCAGGTCAGGCCGGCGCCGCCGAGGTCCTGGATGCCGACCACCAGTTGGCCGTCGTACAACTCGAGGCACGCCTCGATCAGCAGCTTCTCGGTGAACGGGTCGCCGACCTGTACGGCGGGCCGGCGGGCCTCGCTGCCCTCGTCGAAGGTGGCGCTGGCGAGCACCGACACGCCGCCGATGCCGTCCCGGCCCGTCTTGGCGCCCATCAGCACGACAACGTTGCCCGGGCCAGCGGCTGCCTTGTTCTGTAGGCGCTCGACCGGCAGCACACCCAGGCAGAGCGCGTTGAGCAGCGGGTTGCCCTGGTAGGAGGGGTCGAAGACCAACTCACCACCGATGTTGGGCAGGCCGAGGCAGTTGCCGTAGCCGCCGACGCCGGCGACCACGCCGGTGAGCACCCGGGCGGTGTCCGGGTGGTCCGCGGCGCCGAAACGCAGCGGGTCCATCACCGCGACCGGGCGGGCACCCATGGCGAGGATGTCCCGGACGATGCCGCCGACGCCGGTCGCCGCACCCTGGTACGGCTCGACGAAGCTGGGGTGGTTGTGCGACTCGACCTTGAAGGTCACCGCCAGCTCGTCGGAGACCTGCACGACACCGGCGTTCTCACCGATGCCGGCGAGCAGCCGGTCGCTGTGCACGGCCTTCTCACCGAACTGGCGCAGGTGCACCTTGCTCGACTTGTAGGAGCAGTGCTCGCTCCACATGATCGAATACATGGCCAGCTCGGACTGCGTGGGCCGACGGCCGAGGATCTGCCGGATCCGGTCGTACTCGTCGTCACGCAGACCCAGCTCGGTGTACGGCTGGAGCTCGCCCGGGGTGCCACCGGCGCGCGGCACAGTGTCCACGCCCTCGGTCCAGACGGCAGCGGCCAACTGGGCGGGAGCGGCCGTCGGAGCGACGGGCTGCGCCGGGCTCGGCTCGGCCGGCTGCGCCGGGGCGGAGTACGCCTCAGGCGTGTCGCGTACCGGGTCCGGATGGGTGGTCATGACCTCTCCTCGCTGCGCTCGCGCCCGCCAGGCCGGCGGTTGAGCTGACCGATGATCGTGTCGCCAGTCATGCCGGCGCCCCGACCAGGTGCTTGAGGACCGACGTGAAGAAGCCGAGGCCGTCCAACGAGGGACCGGTCAGCGCCTCCACCGCGTGCTCGGGGTGCGGCATGATGCCGACCACGTTGCCCGCGGCGTTGGTGATCGCGGCGATGTCGCGCTGCGACCCGTTGGGATTGCCGCCGACGTACCGGGCCACCACTCGACCCTCGGCTTCGAGCTGGTCCAGCGTCGCGGTGTCCGCGACGTAGCAACCCTCGCCGTTCTTGACCGGGATCAGGATCTCCTGGCCGGGCTGGAACGCGTTGGTCCACGCGGTGCCGGCCGACTCGATGCGCAGGACCTGGTCCCGGTTGCGGAAGTGCAGGTGCTGGTTGCGGGTGAGCGCGCCGGGCAGCAGGTGCGCCTCGCACAGGATCTGGAAGCCGTTGCAGATGCCGAGCACCGGCAGGCCACCCTGGGCGGCGTCCACGATCGTCTCCATCACCGGGGCGAACCGGGCGATGGCGCCGCAGCGCAGATAGTCACCGTAGGAGAAGCCGCCGGGCAGCACTACCGCGTCCACCCCGTGCAGATCCGGGTCACCGTGCCAGAGCCGGACCGGCTCGGCACCGGCGATCCGGACGGCTCGTGCCGCGTCCCCGTCGTCGAGCGAGCCGGGGAAGGTGACCACACCGACCCGGGCGGTCACGAGCGGGCGTCCGCGGTCTCGTCGGCCTCGACCAGGCGGATGGTGAAGTCCTCGATGACCGGGTTGGCGAGCAACTTGTCGGCAATCTCCCGAGCGCGGTCCAGGTCCGGTTCACCGGTGAACTCGATCTCGATCCGCCTGCCGATCCGAACCGAGGCGACGTCACCGACGCCGAGCCGGGGCAGCGCGTTTGCGACGGCCTGGCCCTGCGGATCGAGGATCTCGGGCTTGAGCATGACGTCGACGACGACGCGAGGCACTGGGCACTCCTGACTGTGTACGCAGTTGGGTGCCGACCCACAACGGGCGAGCGCAGCCAGCGTACCTGGCAGATATCGCCGCGCCCGCACCGGCCGCCCGCAGTTCAGGCAGTGATCGACATAACCGGCGCCCAGGGTGACCCAGGGAGCGCGACAGGCGGCCTCAGCAGGACAAACATGGCGCTGCGGGTAGCCGAATCGTTACATTGATCCATCTCGATCACCATCTTGATAACGATGGCCCCGGGCCCTATCGTACATCGACGTAGGTCGATTTAGGTGACGGCGGGGACCTCCCTCCGTCGCCCTTCCGCACCCGGCGACCCCGGGTCCGCCCCGCCCAAGGAGTCCACCCGATGCGCATCCGTCCCCTGCTCGCCGTGCTCGGCACCGCCCTGATCGGCACCCTCGGCGTCGCGTCCGGCGCGTCCGCCGCACCGCCCGGCCCGCAACCCATCATCGGCGGCAACACCGTCTCGTCCGCGCCCTGGGCCGCCGCGGTGCTGAGCAACGGCTCGTTCACCTGCTCCGGCAGCGTCATCGCCGCGCAGTGGGTGCTCACCGCCAGGCACTGCGTCAACGGCACCATGTCGGTCCGGGTCGGCAGCGTCTACCGCGCCTCGGGAGGAGTCACCCGTACGGTCAGCGCCACCTACACCCGCAACGACCTCGCCCTCCTGCGGCTCTCCAGCACCGTCAGCACCTCGACGGTCACCCTGGCCAGCAGCAACCCGCCCATCAACTCGACCAACTCGATCTACGGCTGGGGCATGACCTGCTACAGCGGCTGCTCCGCGTCCAGCCAACTGAAGACCGCCACCGTGCGGGTGACAAGCAACAGCGTCACCGACGCGTACGGCGGGCAGGCGATCCGCAGCACCGAGATCAGCGGTAACGCCTGGCGGGGCGACTCGGGTGGCCCCCAGTTCTACAACGGCCAGCAGGTCGGCGTCGCCTCCACCGCCGACGGCTACAGCATCCAGAACTACGGCAGCGTTGCGTACAACCGGGCCTGGATCACCTCGGTGGCCGGTGTCTGACGGTTAGCGCCCCACGAGGCGCGGATGGTCGGCTCCGTGTCGGCCGTCCGCGCCGCGCTGTTTTGCAGCATCCGATCAGGTGAACAATGCACCCGATCGGGTCGCGCCACTCCTGACAGCATCGGAACCGTGCTGGTCGTGACGACAGAGCAACTGCCCGGCTATGAGATCCGCCAGATCCTCGGCGAGGTGGTGTCCTCGATGGCCAGGACACGCAACCCGTACCGCGAGGGCGTCAAGAACCTGCGCGGTGGCGCGTACGACCCGATGGCCCCGGACAACCTGACCCGCTGGCGCACCGACTCGGTGTCCCGGCTCGGCGAGGAGGCCCTGCGGCTCGGCGCGAACGCGGTGATCGGCATGCGCTTCGACAGCCGCGACTGTGGCGAGATGTGGATGGAGATCTGCGCCTACGGGACGGCAGTGGTCGCCGTACCCAAGATGCCCGAGGTCATGCCGGCCGACCAGCCGGCGGTAGCGGCGGAGACCGCGGAGGTCGCGGGCTTCACGGAGTCCCCCGGCGGCATCGCCGAACCAGCAAGCGCCCCCAACCTCAGAACAGCAGCAGAAACCCCAACCGGCGACTAACCCACCCACCCCCGGCCCGGCCCCACCCGGCCCCGGGGCTCGCCCCACCCGGCCCCACCCGCGTTGATCATGGAGTTATTGCCCTACGCACCGGCGTGTCGCAGCAATAACTCCATGATCAACGCGGGGGTGGGGGGCCGGGGGGCGGGTGGGGGTGGGGGTGGGGGTGGGGGTGGGGGTTAGAGGATGGGGGGTGGGGAGTAGGCTGCGGCGTTTGGGTGGGTTTGGACTACCTTGGTGATGCGGCTGGTTACCGCTTCCACCTGGGACTGGGCGGCACCCACGAAGGCGGTGCGGTCGGCTACCAGGGTGTCGATGTCGGCGCGGGACAGGCCGAGTCGGCTGTCCGCCGCCAGGCGGTCGAAGAGGTCGTTCTCCGGCGAGCCCGCCTCGCGCATCGCCAGGGCAACCGCGACCGCGTGCTCCTTGATCGCCTCGTGGGCGGCCTCCCGACCGACACCACGCCGGACCGCCGCCACCAGGATCTTGGTGGTGGCCAGGAACGGCAGGAACCGCTCCAACTCCCGATTGATCACCGCCGGGTACGCGCCGAACTCGTCGAGCACGGTGAGGAACGTCTGGAACAGCCCGTCGGCGGCGAAGAACGCGTCCGGCAGGGCCACCCGGCGGACCACCGAGCAGGACACGTCCCCCTCGTTCCACTGGTCACCGGCCAGCTCGCCGACCATCGACAGGTAACCCCGGATGATCACCGCGAAGCCGTTCACCCGCTCCGAGGAGCGGGTGTTCATCTTGTGCGGCATCGCGCTGGAGCCGACCTGACCCGGCTTGAAGCCCTCGGTGGCCAACTCCTGACCCACCATCAACCGGATCGTGGTGGCCAGCGACGACGGCGCGGCGGCGGTCTGCGCCAGCGCGGCCAGCACGTCGAAGTCCAGCGAGCGCGGGTAGACCTGCCCGACGCTGTCCAGCACCCGGGAGAAGCCCAGGTGCTGGGCCACCCGGCGCTCCAGCTCGGCCACCTTGTCGGCGTCGCCGTCGAAGAGGTCGAGCTGGTCGGCGGACGTGCCGACCGGTCCCTTGATCCCGCGCAGCGGGTACCGGGCGATCAGCTCCTCCAGCCGCTCGTACGCGATGAGCAGTTCCTCCGCCGCCGACGCGAAGCGCTTGCCCAGCGTGGTGGCCTGCGCCGCCACATTGTGCGAACGGCCGGTCATGACCAGCTCGGAGTGCTCGTACGCCAGCCAGCCCAACCGGACAAGGGTGGCCACCACCCGGTCCCGGATCAGCTCCAGCGAGGCACGCACCTGAAGCTGCTCGACGTTCTCGGTGAGGTCCCGCGAGGTCATCCCCTTGTGCACGTGCTCGTGCCCGGCGAGCGCGCTGAACTCCTCGATCCGGGCCTTCACGTCATGCCGGGTGACCCGCTCCCGCTCGGCGATCGAGGCGAGGTCGACCTGGTCGAGCACCCGCTCGTACGCCTCAATCACGCCGTCCGGCACGGCCACACCGAGGTCGCGCTGAGCGCGGAGTACGGCGAGCCAGAGCCGCCGCTCCATCCGGACCTTCTCCTCCGGAGACCAGAGGGCGACAAGTTCGGGCGAGGCGTACCGGTTGGCCAGCACGTTGGGGATCGTCGTCACGTACCTCATTGTCCCGCACCCGCTTGTCGACATCGGGACCGGCCCGGGTTGCCGAGGCCGCCAGGGACGTCGGCTGCCGCTAGCCGCTCTCAGGCCGGATCTGCTGCTGGTATCGCAGCTCATGCAGATGGCCGCCCTTGATCAGGATCGACACCTCGACCGGCTGCCCATGCACCGAGCGGACCACCCGAAACTGGCGGATCACCGGCACCTGTGGTGGCAGCGAGAGGATCTCCAGCTCTTGGGTGGTCGGCATTCGGACGGACAGTCGGTCGACGAGGTCTCGCTGCGGGTGCCCCAGTTCGGCCAGCGCCCGAGGAGCGCCACCAACGAGCTTCTGGCGTGCGGAAATCACGGTGCCTCGGCCGATCGAGACCGGATAGTACGACCACGACACCTCCACCGGCTCACCGTCGTACGAGAGCAGGCGGTGGCGGAGGATGGCGGGCTCGTCGTCGGCGACACCGAGTGCCAGTGCCACATCGGCGGGCGGTCGAACCTCGGCGACGTCGAGCAACTGGTAGGTGTACCCACCAAGGGAGGGCGGGACGTAGGCGTCGACCTCCATGACCAACGGCTGGCGATCCCGTACGTAGACCCCCTTGCCCACCCGACTGTGGAGATATCCCTCCTCCTTCAGCGCGGCGAGGGCTCGTTGCACTGTCGCGTTCGCAACCGAGTACTGATTGATCAACTGTGCTGTCGATGGCAACTGCGATCCGGACGGCAGCTCACCAGCCATGATGCGCGCCCGAATGTCGGCAGCGATCTGCTCGTGCCGAGGCCGATCGTCGCTCCTGCGAGCCAAGACGGGCTTCCCCTAAGCGATCGACGATTCGTACCGGAGGCGACGACCTTCGGCAGTCATGCTCATCACGCTCAGCTCGACTGGCAACCCGTCGTCGGTACTGAGCACGCGAGTCAGCCCGAGCACCCAGTCGTCGTCGCGCAGTTGAAGTAGCGACCGCTCCGCATCGGTTGCCCGCCGCGTGTAGACGTCTTCACTCACCCGTCGCGGCCGATACCCCAATTCCGCCAGCAGAGTAACCGCCCCACCGCGAATCTTGCGCAGTTCGGCAAGGCCGGTGCCGCGAGCGATGGTGGCCGGATAGTGAGATGTGGTCAGCTCCACCGGCCGCTCATCCAGCAACATCAGTCGGCGGCGCTGGATGACCGGCGCACCGGCGTCGAGTTGCAGCGCCTCGGCCAATTCCGCTGTCGGAACGATCTCGGTGACGTCGAGCAGACGCTGCGTGCCCACTCCGCCGTGTTGTGCGGCCTCCGCTCCCCAGGCTTCGGCCGCACCGGGCAGTCTCGGCGTCACGTAGGGAGTGGAGACACTGATCCATTCGAGGTTCCTCAAGATCCGCTCCTTCGCCTCACCCAGGCCCAGCACTTCGCCCCCACAGTAGATCCCCGCAGGCCGACATTCGCACCTTGATGCCTTACGCGTATGGCAGTAAGGTTGTCTCACTGGCCCGCACTTCCCCCGCCGGTCCCGTGGAGCTGCCGTGTGCCCGTACATCGCTGACAGGAGCGCGAGATGAGCGCCTATCGCCGCTTCACTCACGGCCGGATCGCGCCATGATCCGCCATGGACCACCCGCTGTCCGGGTAGGTGATGTCGTCGCGGTTGACGAGCAGCACTACTGCTACGGGCTGGGCCGGCTGGTTCTGCGGGTGATCGAGGTGGGTCGGCGCGAACGGCACAGCGACGGCGTCTGGATTCACCTGCGCGGCATCGAGTTGGGCGGGCCGACCGGCCCGCGTCAGCGTCGGGTGCTGGTGCGCCTGGCTGCCCTTCGCGTTCGACCCGCCGCGCGGCCGGCGAATCGTGAGGCTCCAATGCCGCACGTGCCCGTCCGGCCGGCCTGGACCTGCGCCGGCTGCGGACAGGAGTGGCCGTGCCCGAACCGTCGGCGCCGGCTGCTCATCGAGTACGCACATGACCGGTTGTCGCTGGCGTTGTACCTGGGTCTACATCTGGCGGACGCGGCCGTCGACCTCTCGCATCCTCCTGCCGACGAACTACACGCCCGCTTTCTCGGTTGGACCCGATTCCGCCGGTCGTGAATCGACCCTGGTGTGGCTCGGGTTCGGTCCCCGTGCCTCAATTAAAGAGACACGGCTCAGCGTTCCAGGACCGCTGTCACTCCCTGGCCGCCGGCCGCGCAGATCGAGATCAGCCCGCGCCCGCTGCCCTTCTCGGCAAGCAGCTTGGCCAGGGTCGCCACGATCCGCCCGCCGGTGGCGGCGAAGGGGTGCCCGGCGGCCAGTGACGAGCCGTTGACGTTGAGCCGGTCGGTGTCGATCGCGCCCAGGGGCGCGTCCAGGCCGAGGCGGTCCTTGCAGAACTCCGGCGACTCCCAGGCGGCGAGGGTGGCCAGCACCTGGGACGCGAACGCCTCGTGGATCTCGTAGTAGTCGAAGTCCTGCAAGGTCAACCCGGCTCGGGCCAGCATCCGGGGAACCGCGTACGCGGGGGCCATCAGCAGCCCCTCGTCGCCGTGCACGAAGTCGACGGCCGCCGTCTCCGACCAACTGAACCAGGCCAGCACCGGCAGGTTGTGCGCGGCGGCCCACTCCTCGCTGGCCAGCAACACTGTGGACGCCCCGTCGGTGAGCGGCGACGAGTTGCCAGCAGTCATCGTCGCGTGCTCGGCGTCCGGGCCGCGGGTGCCGAAGACCGGCCGGAGCGAGCCGAGCTTGTCGAGGCTGGTGTCGGGGCGGAGGTTCCCATCGCGGGTCAGCCCCAGGTAGGGCGTCATCAGGTCGTCGAAGAAACCCCTGTCGTACGCGGCGGCGAGGCGCTGGTGTGAGCGCAGCGCCAACTCGTCCTGGGACCGCCTGTCGATCTGCCAACGCAGGGCGGTGCGGGCGGCGTGGTCGCCCATGGACAGGCCGGTCCGTGGCTCGGCGTTGCGCGGGATCTCCGGCTTGAACGGTTGCAGCGGGCGCAGCTTCGCCGCGACCTTGAGCCGTTCGCCGAGGGTGCGGGCCGAGTTGAGTTTGAGCAGCGTGCGGCGCATCTCCTCGTTGACCGCGAGCGGGGCGTCGGAGGTGGTGTCCACACCGCCGGCGATGCCCACGTCGAGCTGGCCGAGGGCGATCTTGTTGGCGACCAGGATGGCCGCCTCCAGGCCGGTGCCGCAGGCCTGCTGGATGTCGTACGCCGGGGTGTGCGGGTCGAGCCGGGAGCTGAGCACCACCTCACGGGCGAGGTTGAAGTCGCGGGAGTGTTTGAGCACCGCCCCGATCACCACCTCGCCGACCCGCTGGCCGGCCAGCCCGTACCGGGCGATCAGACCGTCCAGCGCGGCGCCGAGCAGGTCCGAGTTGGACGCGTCCGCGTAGCGGGAGTTGGACCGGGCGAAGGGGATGCGGTTGCCCCCGATGACCGCGACCCGCCGAATGCTCTGCACGATCCGCCTCCTCGACACGTGTTGCTCGAACCCTACTCGCCAGTAGGCTACGCGCATGACCGACAGGTACGCGAGCTTCGTCCGATCGGCTGCCGGCCGCGCGCTGGTCAAGCGCCTCGGGCTGCCCGACCCGCCCCGACTGCGCCGGCACCACCCCGGCGACCCGCTGCTGCCCGGTCCAGCGCTGCTCGGCGCGGCCACCGGCGGCCGGCTCGTCGAGCCGCTCACCACGATGCTGACCACCGCCGGGGTCGAGCTGCGCGACACCACCACCGCCGCACCGCAGGACCGCTTCGGGGCCCTGGTGTACGACGCCACCGGGATCACCGACTCGACCCAGCTGCGTCAGGTCTACGACTTCTTCCACCCGCACGCCCGCACGCTGCTGCCCAGCGGCCGGGTCATCGTGCTCCGCACGCCGCCCGGGGAGTCCGCGACTCGGCGCGAGGCGACAGCCCAGCGCGCCCTGGAGGGGCTGGTGCGCAGCATCGGCAAGGAGTTCGGCCGGGGCACCACCGCCCAGCTCGTCCAGGCGACCCGCCACATCGACGGCACCGGCACGCTCACGAGCCTCGAATCGACAGTCCGTTTTCTCCTCTCCGGCCGCTCCGCGTACGTCTCGGGGCAGGTCATCCGGATCGGCATCGACGCGGCGAGCGTCCCGGCCGACTGGGACCGCCCGCTGGACGGGCGGGTCGTGCTGGTCACCGGCGCGGCCCGGGGCATCGGAGCGGCCATCGCCCGGGTCCTCGCCCGCGACGGCGCGCAGGTGGTCGCCCTGGACATCCCGGCCGCCGGGGACGCCCTCGCCGCGGTGGCGAACGACATCGGCGGCACGGCCGTGCAGCTCGACCTGACCGCGCCGGACGCGCCGACCCGCCTCGCCGACCACCTGGCCACCCGGCACGGCCGGGTCGACGTGGTGGTGCACAACGCCGGCATCACCCGGGACAAGACGCTCGGCCGGATGGACGCCGACGGGTGGGACCAGGTCATCGACGTCAACCTCTCCAGCCAGGAGCGGATCAACGACGTCCTGCTGGAGCGAGAGCTGATTCCGGCCGGTGGTCGGATCATCGGCGTCTCCTCGATCGCCGGGATCGCCGGCAATCGGGGGCAGACCAACTACGCCACAAGCAAGGCCGGCGTGATCGGCCTGGTCGATGCGCTCGCCCCGACCCTGCGCAGGCGGGGGATCAGCGTCAACGCGGTGGCCCCCGGCTTCATCGAGACCCGGATGACCGCCCGCATCCCGCTTGTGGTCCGCGAGGCGGGCCGACGGATGAACAGCCTGGCCCAGGGCGGGTTGCCGGTGGACGTGGCTGAGACGATCGGGTGGCTGGCCTGGCCGGCGAGCGGCGCGGTCAACGGCAACGTGGTCCGGGTCTGCGGCCAGAGCCTGCTGGGGGCGTGATGGGCGCTCGGAGGGAGCCGGACGACGACCTCTCGCTGCACGAGCTGATCGACGGCCCGACGGAGACGCTGTCGGCGGAGACGCGAGCCAGAGCACTTCAGCCGGAGTCCGATGGTCGCACCCGGGTCGAACTGGCTCGGATGCCGGCGACCGGGGCGGCCCACCGGCGGGCGGTGCTCGGCGCGCTGCCGGGTCTCGGCGGCTGGCGGCGCGGGTCCGGCCTGCCGGCCGAGCTGGTCGTACGCGGGGTGCGGGTCGACCGGACGCACCTGGCCGCGTACGGCAGGGTCTGCGGTTTCCGGCTCACCGACCGGCTGCCCGCGACGTTCCCGCACGTCCTGGGCTTCCCGCTGGCCCTGCGGCTGATGACCGAGCCGGAGTTTCCCGTCCCGCTGACCGGCCTGGTCCACATCGGCAACCGGATCACCCTGCGCCGCCCGATCAGCGCCGACGAGACTCTCGACTTCACGACGTACGCGGAGAACCCGCGCCCGCACGACCGGGGGCGGCAGGTGGACGTGGTGCTGCTGGGCTCGGTCGACGGCGAGACGGTCTGGGAGGGTGTCTCGACCTACCTGGGTCGCGAGCGCAAGGCCGGCGGGGGCGAGCGGAGCACACGCCCCGACGCACCGGCCGCCACGGCCCGTTGGCCCGTGGGCTCCCGGGTCGGCACGACGTACGCGCGGGTCTCCGGGGACCACAACCCGATCCACACCTCGCTGCTCGGTGCGCGGCTGTTCGGCTTCCGCCGGCCGATCGCGCACGGCATGTGGAGCAAGGCGCGCTGCCTCGCCGCCCTGGAGAACCGGCTGCCGGACGCCTACACCGTCGAGGTCGCCTTCAAGGCTCCCGTCCCGCTGCCCAGCACTGTGGACTTCGCAGTGCTGCCGGACGGCGGGTTCGCCCTGCACGACCCGCGCGGCCGACCGCACCTGGTGGGTTTCCTGCGCTGACGATGTCCGGGCTTGGCAGGGACGCCCTCATGCGTTAAGTTGTTCTCAGAGCGAGATGTTCTCAACCTGAGAGAGACGCTGATGAACGAGCAGGAGTTCCTGGCCGCGTACGACCCACGGGCCTACCCGTCGGTCGCCGTGACCGTCGACGTGGTGGCGCTGACCATCCGCGACGGAGCACTGCACCTGCTGCTGATCCAGCGCGGCCAGCCGCCCTTCGCGGGGCACTGGGCGCTGCCCGGCGGCTTCGTCCAGCCCGACGAGGACCTGGCCGCCGGCGCCCGACGGGAGCTGGCCGAGGAGACCGGGCTCGGCGGCGAGCGGCTGCGTCGCGTACACCTGGAGCAGTTGGGCAGCTATGGCGCCCCCGACCGCGACCCGCGGATGCGTGTCGTCTCGATCGCGCACCTCGCGTTCGCCCCCGACCTGCCGGACCCGGCCGCCGGCACCGACGCCGACGCGGCGATCTGGCTGCCGGTCACCGCGTTGACCAGCCGACAGCTCGCCTTCGACCACGGCCGGATCATCGACGACGGGCTGGAGCGGGCCCGGTCCAAGCTGGAATACACGCCGCTCGCCACGCGCTTCCTCGACGCCGAGTTCACGATCAGCGAGCTGCGCACCGTCTACGAGACGGTCTGGGGTCACCCCCTGCACGCCGGCAACTTCCACCGCAAGGTGCTCTCCGTGCCCGGCTTCGTGGAGAGCACCGGCGCCAGCACCGAGCGCGGCGGCTCCCGGGGCGGCCCCCGCGCCCGCCTCTACCGGGCCGGCGACGCCAGGTTGCTGCACCCGGCGCTGCTGCGCCCCGCCCGCGAGGAGACGGTGCGATGAGGACGGCGGCGGCAATCGACCTGGTCACGGCGGCCCGCACCGACGCCGACCTGTTCGGCACGGACCAGCCGGCCCGGCGCTACCGCGAGCTGGTCGCGGCCCTGCACCCCGACCGCCTGCCGGCCGACCCGACGGTACGCGCCGAAGCCCTCGACGCGTTCATCCACGTCACCACCAGGTGGCAGGCCCGGCAGGTCACCGTCCTCGGCGACTACCGGCTCGGCACGCCGGCCCACTCGGGTGACCTGGCCGACCTCTACGACGTCGGCGACGATCGGCTGCTCAAGCTCCCCCGACGGCCCACCGACAACGATCTGATGGCCCGCGAGGCACACGCCCTGCGCACCATCGCCGAGCGCGGCGACCCGCGTTACCTGCCGTACGTGCCCCGGCTCGTCGACGAGTTCCCGCACCGCGACACCGCGTCCGGTGCCGAACGACGGATCAACGTCATCGCCACCGCGCCCGGCCTGCACAACCTCGACGAGGTGCGGCACGCGTACCCCGACGGGTTGGACGCCCGGGACGTGGCCTGGATGTGGCGACGGCTGCTGGTGGTGCTCGGCCTGGCCCACCGGGCGGGCCTGGTGCACGGCGCGGTCCTGCCCCGACACGTGCTGATCGAGCCGGACGCCCACGGTGTGGTGCTTGTCGACTGGTGCTTCTCCGCCCCCGTCGGCGGCACGGTCCCGGCGCTGGTGCCCGGCCAGGAGGACTGGTACCCGGAGGAGGTCACCGGCAAGCGGCCCGCCGGACCGGGCACCGACATCGCGATGGCCAGCCGCTGCATGAGCTGGCTGATGGGGTCGCGTGCGCCCCGCGAGCTGCACGCCTTCGCGCGGGGTTGCCGGCAGCGGTCCCTGCACGCCCGACCCGCCGACGCCTGGCGTCTGCTGCGCGAACTCGACAGGGTGCTGGACCGCCTCTACGGGCCGCGCACCTTCCGTCCCTTCACCCTCACCCCCTAAGGAGCTGTCATGGGCAGTGGAATCTGGTCCACCGACGTGTACGACGCCGCCGACCGCTACCGGCGCACCACCGGCCGCAGCGCGTTCTCCTACAGCGACAGCGGAGCGCGCACTGTGCACACCGCGCTCGACCCGCGCGGCGCGATGCGCGAGAGCCGCGACTCCGACGAGCACCCGCAGTCGACCCCCGTCGCGGTGCTCTTCGACGTGACCGGCTCGATGCGCAACGTGCCGCGCGTCCTACAGACCAAGCTGCCGCAGCTGCTCGGGCTGCTGCAACGGCAGGGGTACGCCAGCGACCCGCAGATCATGTTCGGCGCGATCGGCGACGCCACCTGCGACCGGGTGCCGTTGCAGGTCGGGCAGTTCGAGTCGGACAACCGGATGGACGACGACCTCGGCCGGATCGTGCTGGAGGGCGGTGGCGGCGGGCAGATGAGCGAGTCGTACGAGCTGGCCATGTACTTCATGGCCCGGCACACCGCCACCGACAACTGGGACAGGCGCGGCCGGCGCGGCTACCTGTTCATCATCGGCGACGAGCTGGCGTACCCGCAGGTGAAGACCCGGGAGGTGGCCAAACTGATCGGCGACGACCTGACCGAGGACGTGCCGCTGCGGCAGATCGTCGACGAGGTGACCCGCCGCTGGGACACCTACTACCTGCTCCCCGCCGGCAGCCACTACGCCGGCAACGCCAAGGTGCTCGACTTCTGGCGGGACCTGTTCGGCCAGAACGCCGTGGTGCTCGACGACCTCGACGCGGTCTGCGAGACCATCGCGCTCACCATCGGCCTCGGCGAGCAGGCCATCGACCTGGACGAGGGCCTGCGCCACCTGGACCACGCCGGCTCGGCCGCCACCGGCACCGTGTCGAAGGCCCTGGCCCGCCTCGGCCGGGGGCGGCGGGCCGAGGTGTCGACGCTGCCCGCCTTCACCGACACCACCGGCGGGGTGACGCGGCTGTGAGGCACGTGGCGGTGGTCGACCTCGGCTACGGCGACGCCGGCAAGGGCACTGTGGTGGACTGGCTCTGCGCCACCCGCCCGGTGCACACAGTGGTCCGCTTCAACGGGGGCGCGCAGGCGGCACACAACGTCGTGCTGCGCGACGGACGGCACCACACGTTCGCGCAGTTCGGGGCCGGCACCTTCCACCCCGGGGTTCGTACCCACCTGTCACGGCACGTGGTGGTGGACCCGCTGGCGTTGGCCGCCGAGGCCGACCACCTCGCCACTGTCGGGGTGCCCGACGCGCTCGACCGGCTGACCGTCGACGGCGACGCGCTGCTCGCCACGCCGTATCACCGGGCCGCCAACCGGGCCCGGGAACTCGCCCGGGGCGCCGACCGGCACGGCTCCTGCGGGCTGGGGGTGGGCGGGCTCGGCGAGCGCCTCACCCTGGGCGGGCGCGTCGGCCGGCACCGGCGCGCCCTGGTCGTCGTAGTCGTTGATCACGCGGACCCGGTCAGCCG
>NZ_JBEZCZ010000010.1:176690-184999 GCF_040647875.1 Micromonospora sp. NPDC049230 | reverse complement strand
CGATCGTGACCTGGATCGAACGGACCTACCACCGCCGCCGACGCCAGCGGTCGCTGTCCCGGTTGACCCCCGTTGAATTCGAGACCATCATGCACCCACCGGCCAGTCAGGCCGCGTGACTACACCTGTCACCTGCCGGTGCAGCAGACCCCAAGGCCGGCGTTGGCCGACTGGTAGTAGATGCGAGCGCGGCTGAACGCGTGGTCGCAATGAGGGCCGACCACGCAAGGCCGGCGTTGGTCTTGAGCCCGTCCTCGGCGATCCAGCCCGGGTCCTTGTCGCAATGAGGGCCCACCACGCAAGGCCGGCGTTGGTGCTCGACCGCGGTGTGGAGGCGGCCTCCGATGGCGAGTCGCAATGAGGGCCGACCACGCAAGGCCGGCGTTGGTCCCGACCGACACACTGAACGCGAGCCGAGGGCCCACGTCGCAATGAGGGCCGACCACGCAAGGCCGGCGTTGGGACCAACGGCCACTCGTTCGAGCCGGCCACCACCTAGTCGCAATGAGGGCCGACCACGCAAGGCCGGCGTTGGGTGACGTCGACCTTGGCGTTCGTGCCCGTCATCGTCTCGTCGCAATGAGGGCCGACCACGCAAGGCCGGCGTTGGGGTGCCGACCGGGCACCCGGGCGCGGGTTGACCAGGTCGCAATGAGGGCCGACCACGCAAGGCCGGCGTTGGCCGCAAGTGGGCGTCGCTGAACAAGCCGCGCATCGAGTCGCAATGAGGGCCGACCACGCAAGGCCGGCGTTGGCCGTACGCGCAGGTTGTGCTCGGCGCCGCGCAACAAGTCGCAATGAGGGCCGACCACGCAAGGCCGGCGTTGGAACATCGGGCTGATCCGGACCAGGAGCCGGGCGCCGTCGCAATGAGGGCCGACCACGTAAGGCCGGCGTTGGAGGTACTGAGCTGCAGATATTCGTCAAGCTGGGTTCGAAGCGCGTCTACGTGCCAACCTTTTTGCACCATATCTAGGGTTCTACCGTCTGAGAACCTCACGCTCAGGGCTTGTTGGCTTGGGGTTCCGAGGTTGCTCGGGCTTGGCTTCTTTTACTCTGTTCAGTTGTCAAGGATCAAGGCGGTGGTGGTCGCCTGGGCGTAGCGGTGAGTTGCGGCTTTGTCGTTTGATGGATCACCCGGTGGCTACGTCTGGCAGTGGTGTGAGGGGTCCGGCGGAGTTTTTGCTTCGGGTGCGGATCGCGCTTGCGGTGGCGAAGATGCCGAGCGCGGGCTGGGTGTCGCGGTTGTGGTGGGTGGGCTTTGGCCGGAGCGCGGGGTGTTCGAGGATGGCGATGGCAGCGTGGGTGTTGAGGGGTTGCCGCCATAGGGGCCAGGTCATGACGGGCTGCCGGTAGGTGGGGTGGTGGTGCCAGCAGGTAGCGCGGGGGCTGGTGCCGGTGCCGGTGAGGTGTAGGAGGGGTAGGGCCATGATGGCGAGCCAGGTGGCTGCGGGAACGCCGGCGGGGTCGGATTTGCCGGTGGGGTGGTCAGCTGCGGTGCGGATGGCGCGGTGGTCGAGGTATTCGCCGGTGTAGCCGTCGACGCGTCGCCAGCGGGTGAGGGCTTCGTGGAAGTGGGTGCGCGGGTCGGGGCGGATGTGTTCGAGGGGTTTGGTGAACATGGTCCGGAAGCTTTGTTGTCCGGCGGGAGCGGCGTAGGGGGTGATGGCGACTCTGCCCTTGTCGTCGGTGGCGAGGTCGGTGACGAGAGCGGAAAGCCATCGGTCCAACGCAGGTTGGTGGCCGTCGCCCGTCAGGGCGGTGTAGGCGGTGCGGTAGGTGCCTCGTGGTGAGCGCATCGGATCCGTCCCTATGCCGGCTTTGGCTTCGGGGAAGGTGGCCGGGGCGTTGGGGAGGACACCGTCGGCGGGTATCGATTCGAGGATGGCTACGAGTTGTTCGACGATGTCGTCGACGCTGGCGAGGGGGCCGTGCAGGATCGCGTGTGCGGTGGCGTCGTTGAAGGAGAGTTTGACGTCGAGGCTGGCTTCGTCGGTGAGTAGGCGCAGGAGGCCGAGGGCGGCGAGGAAGCCGAGTGGGTCGCGGCCGTCGAGGGCGCGGAGTTCGACGGAGTGCTTCACGGGATCTCCTCGTCTCGGGCGGAGCACCAGATGTCGGCGAGCCGGACGATGGTCTCGAGTAGTGCTACCCCCCACCGTCCGTATTGGGAGTTGAGGTGGGCAAAGCGTGCCGGTGCGGCCCAGTCGATGGTGTCTGCGGTGTCGAGCACGGGGAGCCCGGGGATGCTGATCTTTACCGGTTCTGGGTCGGTGATGGGTGGGAGCAGGGGCCGGTTGCGGCCGTGATGGCTGGCGATGAGGTGGATGACGAGGTCGACGTCGAGGTGGTCTGCGTCGGTGAGTCGGTGGGCGGCGATTCGGGCGGAGAGGGCTTCGTGGCGCATGCCGGGGGGATACTGGGCGGCGTCACGGGCTTGGATGGCTTTGGCGCGGTTCGTGGGGTCGATTCCGGATTTGGCGAGGGGTTCGGGGGCGAGTTCGGCGGCGGCGCGTCGTCCGTCGAAGAGCATGGTTTGGAAGCGGGGGTCGCGTTTGCCGTCGTCGTGCCAGCGTGCGGCTGCTTCCACGCTGGCCACGGTGTGGCGGGGCAGGGCGAGGTTGGTGGCGATCTGTGCGGCGCGGGCGGCGACGGCGCGTTGGTGGGCGTCGAGGCTGATCTTGCGGCCGGGGTAGGCGGTGGTGGAGCTGCTCGTCTCGGAGTCGTCGTCGGCGCCGCTGGTCTTTGTGGCGGCGAGGACGACGGGGAAGGTGGGTGTCCAGCTCGCGCCGGTCTCGGGGTCTGTTTGGTGGGTTGGCGTGGCGGTGATTCTGCCCAGCAGCCCGGTCAGGGTGCGGCGCAGTGGTTCCTTTTCGTCGAGTACGGCCGCTAGGGCGGTGAGTAGGTGTCGGTAGGTATCGGGCTGGGTGGGTTCTTTCGTGCTGGCGACGGTGGTGAGGAGTTCGTTTAGTGGCGCCGCCCAGCGTGGTGGTTCGTCGGATGTGGTGGGCGAGGTCGTGGGGGCACGCTGGGCGTAGGTGGTGAGGTGCCGCAGGTGGGGTCCGATTCGCAGGACGGGTTTTCCTCGCCGGTAGGCGAGGTCGGCGACGTCGATGACGGTGCGGGTGCTGGTGGGGTTCCACCCGTACTGGTCGCATCCGCCGTACTCGACGGGCACGACGATCGTGTCTCCGGGCTGAACACGTTCCGCGGTGACGAGTTCGCCGTCGCCGCGGTGGTTGTACCGCACCACTCGGCGTTCCGTGCCGCCGGTGGGGCGTGTCATGGGCTGCGGCTTGCCGGCTGCCCGCCGCTTGTCCGCCCTGGCTTCGGGGATTTCGATGTCCGCGACCGGTTCGGTGTCGGGGTCTTCACGGAGCCACCGCCGGACTTCGCGCACTGGGATGTCGACGGCTTCCTCCGTGACCGGCGGCAGGATGTCGATGATCGCGGGCCACCGCTGCGGTTCATCGTCGCAGAGCCCGGTGCGCCAGATGACGGTCACCGGTGGGGTCTGGTCGGTCACGCCGTGCAGGAACGGTGGTATCGGAGGGTCTGGGTGCGGGGTGGGTGAGGTGCGGGTCCAGGTGTCCAAGGTGCGGGCGGTCAGCACCGGCACGGTGACCTGTGGCCCGGCACGGGTTTCCTCGGGGGCTTTGGCGGCGAGGGCTCGCAGCGTGGCCGGGGAGGCGTCGATTCCGTCGCCGGCGGCCTCTGGTTTAGCGACGGTGCCGGTCGGGGCCTCAGCCGTCAGCCACTGCCAGGTAGCAAGCCGGGCAGGCCCATAGACAGGGTCGTCGTCGGTGACGCTGCTGTCGTGCACGACGTAGGCGGCGGCGGGGAGGTCGTGCAGGCCGAGGCGGTTGAGCCGACCGAGTCGCTGGATCAACGCGCTCAGTGGCGCGGACTCGGTGATCAGCGCGTCGAGGTCGATGTTCGCGCCGACCTCGATGGTCTGGGTCGCCACAATGATGAAGGGCCGAGCATCGGTGCGGTCACGGCCGGCTTTGATCTGTTCGTAGTGTCAGGCGAGGAGGATGTCACGGTCGATGGGTCGGCTGCGGCCGGTCAGCAGGATCGCCTCGACCGGCCCGCCGGCGAGGTGGGCGAAGATGGCCCGCGCCCGCGCCACCGTGTTCGCCACGACCCCGACAACCATCGCGTCATGGGCGAGGCGGGTGGTCAGGGCGGCTATGGCCCGGGGGACGTCGGTGGAGGACTTCGCCCGGCTGGTGGGAACGGTGAGAAGGCGCAGTCGTTTACCGGCGCGCAGCCGCCGCCCGGCGATCGGGTGTTCCTCATCGGCTGCGCTGATCCGGTGCACCCGGGCCCCGCCGGGCTGTTCCTGCGTCGCCGGGGTGGTGGCGGACATGGTCACCACCGTCGGGGCAAGGGTGATCGGCCACGGGTCCAACGCCGATGCGGCGGTGATCGTGGTCTGGAACGCGTCGGCGAGGTGCGCTTCGTCGACCACGATCAGACTGTCCGTGCCGACGAGGGCGGCGTCGATGCTGCGGCCGTACTCGCTGACGCCGTAGCCGCGGAACAACAGTCGACTACCGACTTGGTCGACGGTGCCGGTGACGATCGCGTAGCGGTCAGGGCGCTCCACCCAGACCCGGTCCCAGGTGACTCCGCCGCGCATCCGCGCGACGGTGAGGACGTCCCCGTCGTCACCCGGCATGCTCAGGGCCTGCGCCACCGCCGCGCAGGCGCCAGAGGTCGCGTCACGCAGCGCGGCCGCGAGGCGGGTGGCGTGTTCGTGGGCCTCGTCGACGACCAGCCGCCGGTCCACCACGAAGAACATGCGGCGTCGCGCCAACTCGGGGCGCAGCGCGGCGACGAAGACCGCGACGTCCAGCACCGAGGTCTTCCCGAGCCCGGTCGGAACGTCAATGACATCCGGCCACCGACCGTCAGCCAGGATGCGGTCGAGCAGGGCCCGCTGCCACGGGAACGGTGTCCGCTCACCGGCCCGCGGACTGTGGACTTGCGCCACGAACGCGGTGAAGTCGTCAGCGGTCAGCACGAGATACCTCCGGGATGAACAGGCCACAGCCCAGGTACCGAAGCGCGCCGGCGATCACCGGGCCCCGCACCGGGGTCGGGAACTCGATGCGACAGTGCAGCAGCGGACGCCGGTCCCGCCCGGCGGGAATCGTGCCCCGCCTCGGCCTCGTCACCGCGCCCTGCGGCAGGGGCCCCTCCAGCACCGTCACCGACGCCGGCTCCGGATACCGGGCCGTGACGAGGGACTCTGCCACGACCTCCGCAGGGTCCCGCCGGCCCGGATAGCGATCCAGCATCACCGGCGTCGCCGTGACCCACCGCCGCACGCCGTCGCGGCTCGTCCAGCGGTACGGATCGAGGCCCCATCCCTGCGAGGGCACCCCCGGATCCGCGAGCCTGATCCGCTGCGTGGCGCCGCGCAGCTCCCGAATCGGGTCCTGCCCACTCTCACCGAGCAGACCCCGCAGGATCGCCAGTCGATCGTCCGGCTCGATATCCCGGGGAACAGCGACCCCGACGCCGAGCAAATGCCCGTCGGCGTGCGGGTGACCGACGTCCAGCAGCGGCACGAACGCCAGATGTGGCCGATCGTCCGCGCCGTGTCCACTGGCCTGCGCCGGGACCGGATCCTTGATCCGGGAGATGGCCACGCGGCGCAGCAACTCTGTCACCGTCAGCAGCGCGTCGCCACCGACCGGTACCTGGCCACGCGCCGCCGGCCACACCAGCAGCTCCTCATACGGTCCGGGCTCTCCGACAAACGGTGAGGCATTGTCGTCAGCCGGCAGGCAGGAATAGGCCAGCTCTTCGGACATCTCCCACGCCCGATGCCCCTGCGCGTAGGCATCTCGCAGATCAGCGAGGTAACCCGGATAGGGCACCCGCACCGACACCGATCCGCGGGCGCCGATCGTCACCGGCCGGTAGGTGACCTGCGACGGCCTGCGGTCGACCGTTTCATCGAGTACCTCCACCTGCGCCGAGGACGTCGACCGGCCGACGTACGGCACCCGCCGCGCAAGCCGCGACAGCCGCCACAACACCCCATCAGGCGCCGACGCCTCCGGCCACACGAACGCGATCCGATCGTCAGGAGGAAGCGCGCCCACACGCCGGAAGTCCCGGTTCGTCCGCCCCGGCCAGACCGTGCTTCCAGACTCGCCGTCTCGGGCATTCGTCACCACATATCCCGACCGCAGAGACGCGGGCACCTGATCGGCCGCAGCCGCCAACACCAACGGAGCCCCAGCCGCCTCCAACCACCGCAACGCCTCACCGTCGGCTTCGAACCCCGGCGCGTCCGGGTCATGCTCCGCCGAGGCGACCAAGGCGCAGAACAACCGGGCCGGGTGCGGCGGCCACTCCATCCGATCCTTCGAGTACGCCGCGTCGTAGCGGCCCTCCCGCAGCCAAACCGTGATACTCAGCGCCACCGCTACTCCCCCTCGGCGGCAGCCGACCGCACCGCGAACCGGATCGCCTCAGCCAGCTGCGTCGTCGGCGAAACCGACACCACATCGGCAGCCATCACGACACCCGCCGCCGTCGCGCGATCACGCAACTCCAGGAACGCGCCCAACACCTGCGCCGTGGACACCTCCAACGGCTCCCAGCCGCCCCCGTCCTGCTCGAAAGCCACCGTCTCGCTCACCCGCGTCAGGTCACAACCCGAGCGCAGCCACAGCGACGGACGACCGAACGTCAACCGGTCCCCAGCCAGCGCCAACGCCGCCAACGTCGCCCGCGCCAGCGTCGCGGCCTCAGCTGAGGCATCCCCAAACCGCAACCGCTCCAGACCGGCCAACGAAATCCAGCCCTGCCGACGCACCTCTGACACCGTCACCCCACCGGGCGCAGGATTCGGAGCGATGTGCCCGTGGCCGATCTCGCTCAGCTTCCCGCCCTTGACCTTCGCCCCCTCCGGCAGGAACCGCCACTCCCCCTCACCCTTGGCCTTGTCATCAATGCCACCGGTGAGATTCATCGGATCGAGCCTCCCCGCCCGGCGCCCACCGTCCAACCAGTGAATGCCGAACATCTCCGACGAATACACCCGGGAGAACTTCGGCCACCGGCCCTTACGGTGCGAATCCCACGCCCCAAAAATCAACGAGTAAGGCTCACGCCGGAACAACGGACGAACGTCCACCGCTGACGCCGCCCGCAACTGCCGCCCCACCTCGCTGCGATCGAAGCGCACCCCACCGACCTCACTGTCGCGCAAGTACGCATCGGCGTAGCGGTGCGGGAAGTCCAACGACGTCAGCCGGACACCCTCCTCCTTCATCACCAACTCAAACAAAGGAAGATCCACCCGGCCACTGTCTCGCGCCACCAGCAGAGCCTGCTCCACCCGATTCGCCTGCGACGGAACCTGATCCACCACCACCGTCTCGCACTCACTGCCATCAACCAACCGACGCTCAAAAACATACGGCCGAGGGAACCGACCCTCCTTCTTCGCTGACCGCTCCTCCACCTCAGAAATCGGAAACGTCGGCGTCGCGATCCGCCCACCCTGCCCCCCAACGGGCTGATACACCGCCCGGAACGCGATCCCCGCATCCCGGCGATCCTCCCCAACCGCCTCCAACAGGCGATCCACCAAAGTCGACATACCCACTCCCGGTAGCTCGGTCTAACTCAACCGCATACATCTACCAGGGTCGACCGACAATCCACGCTCACTCATAGCGTCGGCGCAGCTCCTGGGAGTCCGCAGCGACACGCCAAGCACTGATCTTGGACAGCGCACCCGCCGGCACCGCCGAGAACGATGCCCGGGAGCGATCGATCGCTTATCCGACGCTGATGTGGGGTCTGCCGGTCTTCGGCTTCGTCGAGCAGTCGACGGTGGGTGGCGGATCCTCCGGCTCATCGCCGACGAGCCCCAAGCGTCCGCCTCAGCGGACATCATGGCGCACCATCCCCTGCAACACATCCGGCGACGTGCCCTCGATCTGCTCGCGCAGCAGGCAACAGGAATCGCACTCTCTGATTCGACCATCTTGTCCTCTCTTCCTTCTCTGACTTGGTCGTCTTGAAGGATCGACGCGATGGCCGTCTCTCATTTACGTAACACGCTCAACACGGGCAGTCGTACACCACTCCCGTGGACGCAACCGCGTGCTCATCCAACAACCGGAAACCGGCTCGCCGGGGCGGGTTCTTGCCCTGGCCTGCTGGTCTCCCGCTCTCATTCTGCGAACGGATCTCGTCACCCGGTACCGTCCTGACGTGCACTCCGAAGCAGCGAGCCCCGATCACATCAGTAACGAAACCGGGATGAACTCGTTGGAGCC